>CACHUN010000003.1 GCA_902583075.1 uncultured Pelagibacteraceae bacterium
AACTTTTTTGATATTTTAAACTTGTATTTATTAAGTGTGTTTTCAAACTCCTCTGGATTTCCAATACCACAAAAATATATGTAACTTTTTTTTCTGTCGAAGCTTTTTATATTGGTTGGAACATATTTAGAATAAAATATTTTATTATTAAACTTTTTTAATATTGATGAAAGTTTTCTATTTTTTTTTTCACCAACTAAAAAAATTGCACTATATTTTTTTAATATTTCAAGTTTTTCCCTTAAAGGTCCTGCTGGAAGTAAATATCCATTGCCGATACCATAAGTTGAATTAAAGCAAACAATTGATAAGTCATAATTTATTTTTTTGTCTTGTAAACCGTCATCTAGAATAGCTATATTGAATTTTTTTGCTTCTGCTTTATCTAAACTTATAGCTCTATTTTTGTCACTAATCAGCTTACCATGAGCTTGAAGCACTTTTCTTTCATCTAGTTGATCTAAATATCTTTTTTTAATGAAAACTGTTTTAAACTTATTTTTTAAAATTTTATTTATTTGTATGCATATAGAAGTTTTTCCAGTTCCACCTATATAAATATTTCCCACACATATAGTTTTGATTTTGTATTTTCTTCTAATTAAAAAATTTTTACTAAAATTTATTAAAACAGTAAAAATTGTAAAAGGAATCAATAAAAAAGAAACTAAATTTTTATCATTTAAATATAATGGTTTTATAACTTTCATTTAGATAAATTTTTTAATCTCATATAAATTCTTATTTAGTATTTTATCTCCTAAGTATTTTAACTTTTTACCAACAGTATTTCTTTGTAAAAAATTTATTTTTTGACGAACTACAGATTTCATTTTTTTTATCGATTTTACTCTTGTTGTAATTTTCAATTTATCTAACATTTCATAAACTTCCTTAAAATTTTCTATGTATGGACCATATAAGATATAATTCCCCTCTCTTGCTGATTCTAAAGGGTTCTGTCCCCCATGTGGTATAAGTGATCCTCCCAAAAATGTTAATTTAGACAGTGAATAGAATTTTGCAGATTCTCCATAAGTATCAACTATGTATACATCTGTATCTTTGCTTAATTTTTTCTGAGAGGTATGTAATTGAGAATTTAGACCTATATTTTTTAATTCATCTAATATTTCTTTTTTCCTATTTGTGTGTCTTGGGATTATTATTGTTATTAAGTTTTTAATTTCTGACTTTAATTCTTTATGCACTTTTCCAATAAATAATTCTTCTGTTCGATGAGTACTCGCTGCACAAAAAATAATTCTTTTTGAAAATTTTTTTTTAAGAATTAAATTTTTTATATTGTCTTTTCGTACTCCCCCAAAAAACTTTAAATTACCTACAAATTTTATATTTTTTGTTCCTAATATTTTTAAATATTTTTTCGACTCCATGTTTTGTGGCAAAGCAAGGGTTATTTTTTCAAAAATTTTTTTAGAAAAATTAGGGAAAAATTTCCACCTATTAAAAGATTTTTTTGTAATCCTTGCGTTGAGAAGAATTAGTGGAATATTTTTTTTGTGTAAATTATTAAACATATTTGGCCAAATTTCTGAGTCTACAAATATTGCTAATTTTGGTTTCCAGTGATTAATGAAAAGTTTGGTTAAAAAATTTAAATCAAAAGGATAGAACTGATGAACAGCTTTTTTAAACTTAAATTTAGATAAAATATGTGATGAACTGGTAGTTGACGAAGTAACTAAAATTTTTTTAATTTTTTTATCCTCTTCAAATCTCCTTACAATTGGTATTATGCTTAATATTTCACCTACGCTTGAACCATGTATCCAAATCGTTTCATTGGACATATTATGTTTTAGAAAAAATCCATATTTTTCCTTAAATCTTTTTTGATCTTCTTTTCCTAAAAATATTCTGATCAATACAATTAGTGGTGAAGTTAATATTAATAGAAATAAAATAAAATTATAAATAACAAACATCAATTTTTGTTTATTTGTTTATAATAATAATTTTTATAAGTATCTGACTTTATTAAGAGCTCTTCATGATTACCTGAGTCCATTACCATACCACTATCCATAACATAAATTTTATCAGAATTTAAAATAGTTGAAAGTCTGTGTGCAATTACCACAGTTGTTTTATTTAAAATCAATTTATCTAATGCTTTTTGTATTTTTTCTTCAGTTTCAGAATCTAAAGATGATGTAGCTTCATCTAAAAGAATAATTTTACTATTTTTTAAAAATGCTCTTGCTATTGAAAGTCTTTGTTTTTCTCCACCAGATAACCGGACTCCATTTTCACCTATTAAGGTTTGATATTTATCTTCAAGTTTATCTATAAATTCTGAACACATTGAAAGTTTTGCAGCTTCGTATATCTCATCGTCTAATGCGTTTGGTTTTGCATATTTAATGTTATTAAAAATTGTATCATCGAACAAAGTCACATTTTGATCAACTATTGATATTTCTTTTCTTAAGGAAAATAAATTTACTTCTTTTACATTTTGTCCATCAATTTCTAATATTCCAGTTTTTGGATCATAAATTCTTGGAATTAAACTTAGCAATGTTGACTTACCAGAACCACTTTGTCCAACCAGGGCAGTCATTTTTCCACCCTTTATTTTAATATTTATATTTTTTAAAACTTTATTCTCTAAATTTGTGGAATAATTAAAATTTATATTTTTGTAGTCAATTGTTCCACTTTTCAAATTTAAATTTATTTTGTCTTCGTTAGTTTCAATTAAATTTGTCGAGTCAATTATTGGAAGTATTCTTTTACTTGCAGACAATCCCTGATTAACACCAACATTTATAGTTGCTAGGGATTTTACTGGCTGATAAGCCAGCATCATTGCAGCTAAAAAAGAAAAAAAATTATTCAAGCTCAATTGGTCATTCATTATTAATTTACCAGAATAGAAAATCAGTATAGCAATCATGATTCCTGTTAAAATTTCCATAACGGGTGTGGCTCTAATAAAGACAGATGATATCTTTATTGATTTTTCTTTTAGATCATTAACAAATTTTTCTGATCTTTCATTTTCGTACTTTTCTCTTTGAAATATTTTGATAATTTTGTGATTTTTGAAAATGTCAATTAAATATTTATTTAAGTCTCCAGATTTCACTTGAGCCTCTGTTACTACTTTACCCATTCTTTTACCTAATTTTTTTGCAGTAAAAGATGCAAACGGAATCATAATGATGGCAATTAAAGATAATCTCCAATTTTGCATAAACATTACTGAAAGAAGTCCAATTAAAGTTAATCCATCTTTAAATAAAGTTAAAAAGGATGTACTTAACATGCCCGTAATTTGATTAACATCAAAATTAAGATTTGAAATATATTTTCCAGTATGTTTGTTTTCTATATTTTCTGTGTCAGCCTTTATAAACGACTTCAGCATATTCACCTGTATTTCTTTTTTTACTTCTTCTGCAACTTTAATCATTGTAACCTTTGCCAAATAGAGTGAAATTCCTTTAGTCGCAAAGGCTAGAATTATTAATAATGGGATTATCAAAAGTAGCCTCTGATCTTTATTAATAAAAATTTTATCAATTGCTGGATCTAATAACCATGCAGTTGCAGATGTACTGCCAGCAACTAACATAGAAAAAAAGACTGCTATAAAAATTTTGTTTAAATATTTTTTTGTATAGTCTTTATAAAGTCTTTTTAATATTTCAAGGTTAGACATTTAAATTATTTTTCCAATTAAAATATTTATAAATACAATAAGACCTAATAAATTATTACTTTTAAATTTCACTAGACACATATTAGGATTTGATATCTCGAGATTTCTTATTTGATAGAAGGCCAAATGAAGAAAAGTAATTACTAACGATATAAAATATGACATTTTAAAGTTCATTAAATAACCAACTAAAATTAATGAAAGAAAAAAAAGTATGTAACATAAAGAAATAAATTTTTTTGGGTTATTTTTAAATTTTATCGAGGTAGATTTTACTCCTATAATCTCGTCATCTTTAATATCTTGATATCCATAAATAGTGTCGTAACCCAGTGTCCAAAATATGGCTCCAAAATAAAAAATTATTGGTACTAAATTTATGCTGTTATTTATTGATATCCACGCAAGAACAAGACCATAGTTAAAAGTAATTCCTAAAAATAGCTGTGGCCAATATGTAAATCTTTTCATTAGAGGATAAGTAAAAGCTAATGGCATAGATAAAAGTGCCATCAAAATTGTGAATTTATTAAAATTAATCAATACTAAAAATGCTAATCCACATAAAATAAAAGAGTAAATTATTGCGAGCTTTATAGAAATTTTTCCCGATGCAATTGGTCTATTTTTTGTTCTCTCAACTTTTTTATCAAAATTTTTATCTACTATATCATTTACTATGCAACCGGCAGATCTCATTAGCATTGAACCAAGCAAAAATAGCAAAGTATAAAAATAAAATTTTTCTAATTCAGAATTAAAATTATAAGCAATAGTAAGACCCCATAAACAAGGCCAAAATAAAAGCATGTAGCCAATTGGTCTATTTAATCTTGTGAGTTCAATGAATAATTTGATGGTTTGCATAAAAATTTACTTGTAAATAGCAAAGCAGAGTCTCATAATCAAATTGATTCGAATGAATATAGATTACACTGTTACAGCATTAATGTTTCCAGCAATACCGCTTATAATGAGTGTATACAGCAACAGATTTCACACCCTGAGTGGATTAATTAGAAAAATTCATGATGAGTATGTCTTTGAAAAACACACTCCCCCAGAATGGAAAGATCAACTTATAAATTTAAACAGCAGAATTGGAGTATTAAAGTTTGCAATCATGTCAGCAGCATTTGGCTTTCTATTTAATATGCTGACTGTATTTGCTCTTTATTTAGAAAGTTTAATTGTAGCCAGAGTAATTTTTGGAACGTGTTGTTTATCTATGATGATTTCAATTATATTTTTTATTAGAGAAATACAAATATCTACAAAAGCTTTAAAACTTCATCTTTCTGATATGGATGTTCAGTTTAAGGAATAATTACTGCCGGACCTGTAATTTTTCTTCCTTCTAAATCTTTATGTGCTTGAACAACATCTTCTAATTTATATTTTTTAAAAATTTCTATTTTTACGTTTCCTGATGAAATTTGTTTAAATAACATATTAGCCGCTTCTTGTATTTCTTCACTATTTGTGAAGTATTGATTCATTGCAGGTCTAACGAAATAAATACCCTTTGGTTGCAAAGACTTTGAAACAATAATTGGGTCAAGTGGACCCGATGCATTTCCAAATGAAACCATGGTTCCTCTTAATTTTAAACATTCAATTGATTTATCATATGTTGTTTTTCCCACACCATCATAAACTACTGAAACACCTTTACCGTTTGTGAGTTCTAAAACTTTTTTTGCAAAGTCTTCCTTAGAATAATTTATAACTTCATCACAACCATACTTTTTTGCTATCTCAACTTTTTCATCACTTCCAACCGTTCCAATAACTTTAAGTCCTAAACTTTTTGCCCACTGACAAAAGAATTGTCCTACGCCACCAGCTGCCGCATGAAATAAGACAGTTTCACCTTCTTTCGGAACGTATGTTTTGTGTAGTAAATAGAATGTTGTCATTCCTTTTGTCATTGCACTCGGAATTTGCTCCAAATCTATATCATCAGGAACTTTTACAATGTTTTTTGATGTGTAATTTCTGTGAGTTGAGTAAGCACCTAAAGGAGCTGCAGCATATGCAATTTTATCTCCAACTGAAAAATTTAAAACATTTGAACCAACTTCTTTAATTATGCCAGCTGCTTCCATTCCAATTCCAGTTGGTAATTGAAGAGGGTATAAACCCGACCGATGATATGTGTCTATATAATTTAAACCAATTGAAACATGTTCGATTTGAACTTCATCTTCTCCAGGTTTTTCTAAAGTTATATCTTCTAGTTTAAGAACCTCAGGTCCACCTGTATTTGTTACTTTAATAGATTTCATTTTACAAATGTACCTTTATGATAATCCTCGACTGCTTGCAAGATTTCTTGTTTAGTGTTCATAACAAATGGACCACCTCTTGCAATTTGCTCGCCTATCGGTTTTCCAGCGATAAGAAGAAATTTAGCATCAGTTGAGCCATAAACCTTGAGTTTATCTCCCTTTTCTAAAAGAATTAGTTTTGAATTTTCAACTTTTTGATGTTGGTGATTTCCAATTTTTATCTCTCCTTCAATTAAATAAATAAATGAATTGTGAGTTGATGGTAATTCGAAATTGAACTCTTTATCCTTATTTAATTCTACATCAAAATAAATAGGCTCAACATTATGTTTTGTTACAGGACCCTCAGCTTGTTCAAATTTACCGGCTATGACTTTTACAATTTTTTCTTCATCTTTATATGACTGCATTTGCTCTGCATCTATATAGATGTAATTAGGTTTGCTCATTTTAAGTTTAGCTGGCATGTTGATCCATAATTGAAATCCATGTAGCTTACCTTCTTTCATTGCTGGCATTTCAGAGTGAATTATTCCACTTCCAGTTTTCATCCACTGAACATCTCCTGCTGTCATTCTACCTTCGGCACCTGTACTATCTTTATGCTCAAAATCTCCAGCCAACATATAAGTTACCGTTTCTATTCCTCGATGAGGATGAGGTGGAAAACCTGCTATATAATCTTCACTATTTTCTGATCCAAATTCATCTAGCATTAAAAATGGATCAAAGTAATTTGGCTCTACTCCAATACTTCTTTTTAATTTAACCCCAGCTCCGTCAGATGCTGGTGTAGGTTCAATAATTTTTTTAACTTCAATATTTGACATTTTATTTTTAAAATTTTCTGTCTAAACTAAAATCTTTAGTTCCATTTATGAATATAAATAGAAACCCGCCTGCTAATGCTATATTTTTCAAAAAAGATCCTAATTGCATCTGGTCTGAAAAATCGTTGTGAAAAATTGCTGCTGTAGCGATACAAAATAGACTTAATAAACCTGCTGCAAATTTTGCTTTATAGCCTAACATAATTAAGATAGGTCCAACTATCTCCAAAATTATTGCTGGTATAATTAAAATTCCTGGTATTCCAAAACCCTCCATCCAGCCGACTGTTCCATCATAATTATTAATTTTAAAAACACCATTAAGAAGAAATAAAGCTGAAATTAAAATTCTTGCAACAAAATCTAAAATGTTTGTCATAATTTTAAAATAATGACTTGTTTAAATAATATCAAGCAAGTGTTTAAGATTATTTATCTGATTTTCAGGAGAGTAATCTAGATTATCAAAAATAATATTATTTCTATTCACCCAAATAGCATTAAAACCATAATTACCACCTCCAGAAACATCCCATGTATTTGCGCTTAAAAAAGCGACTTCATGTTTTTCAATCTTATATTTTTTAAGTGGAATATCGTATACCTTTGAATCTGGCTTAAAAATACCTACTTCCTCTACCGAAAAAATATCATCAAAGACTTTAAGATTATTACTGGAAACCAATTCATTTAGAAGGGATGGAGTTCCATTTGAAAGTATTGATAGTTTATAATTTTTTTCTTTTAATAATTGTAGAGTTTCTTTTACTTCTGGATAAGGGGAAAGAATTTTATAGGAATCAAGTAATTCACTTTTCATATTGGGATTAATATTAAAAATTTTCATTGATTTATCCAAACTATCCTCAGTAATTTTCCAAAAATCTTTATGTCTTTTCATTAGACTTCTAAGCCAAGTATATTCTAGCTGAGTTGTTCGCCAATAATTTGAAAAACTTTCCCATTTGCTGCCAATTTTATCTTTACATTTTTCTGCTGCAGAATTGACATCAAATAAAGTTCCATAGGCATCGAAAATTATTGCTTTAATATTTTTCATAAATTACTTTCTTAATATGAGTAATATTAGAATATTTTTTCCTGAAAGTTTATCTCTTAATTTTAATTCTTGGCTTGAAAAACCACAATCACATTATTTAACAAAAGTAATGAGAGTAAAAATTGGTGAAAATTTTTCACTATTTAATAAAAACGGTGAGTGGTTAGCTAAAATTAATAAAATCAGTAGTGGCAAAGTTGAATTTAGTATTCAAGAAAAATTAAGAAATAAAGAAAACCCGGTAGATATTTGGTTGGCATTTTCACCAATTAAATCAAATTATTCAAATTTCATGATACAGAAGGCTACTGAATTGGGTGTAACTAAATTTATTCCAATTATTTTTGATAGAACAATTGTCAGAAAGATTAATTCTGAGAGATTAGAAAAAATAATTATAGAGGCAACAGAGCAGTCAAATAGAATAAACCCCCCATCTTTAGAAAAACCTCAAAACTTAAAAAGTTTCTTAAAAAAAAATGAAAATAAAATAGATTTAATTTTTACTGACCTAAATACTAAAAATAAAAAAATTGAGTTAAATAAAGACACAAATAAATCATTATGTATTATAATTGGACCCGAGGGTGATTTTTCAGAACAAGAAAGGAATAATATTTTAAATTTTAAGGGTGTAAAATCATTTAAAATAAATGAAAATATTCTCAGATCAGAGACAGCAGTAATATCTTCAATATCTATACTTAGTTATATTTTGAATTTATAAATATTTGTTAATTAATTTGATTGATTTTTTAATATCGTCTCTGTGAGAAATTTTAGCAATATATTTTCCATCTTTAAGTAGAATTACCGGTGAGCTGTGATCAACATTGTAGTCACCATTTTCAAAAAAAATCTTTTGACTGATAATTCCCCATGATTGTGACAATAAAAAAATTTCACCTGGATCTCCTGTGATTCCAACAAATTCGTTATCAAAATTTCTTAGATAATCTTTAATAACTTCTGGAGTATCTCTTTTAGGATCAACGCTAATAAAAAAAACTTTTAAATCTTTTTTTTTATTTTTCTTTATTCTATTCAATGCGATATCCATTTTATTTAAAGTCATTGGGCAAATATCAGGACAATTTGTAAAACCAAAAAAAATTGCAGTTAATGGTCCATCAAAAGATTTTTGAGTTATAACATTATTGTTCATATCTTTAAGCTCAAAATCTGAGCCCTTAAATGCTGCGACTGATTGGTCTTTTTGCTCTTTCATAGAAAGAAATACTGGAAGCATCAAAAAAAGGAATATTGTTAAACATCCAGTTAATACTGCAATTGAGGTTTTTATTTTCATTATTGTAAAATTATATATAGGAACTATATAAATATTATGTCTCTATTAAAGAAAATATTTGGCACATTAACTGAAAAACCTTGGGAACAAGATCAAGCAGTAATTGATAGTGGCCACTCTGGAAAAACATTTGAGATTTCAAATCAAATGTCAGCTGTTATTATTATTTTTGGAGTAAGTACAACTTTATTTAGTTTAATTTTTACTGGCTATCTTTACTCACTGCCTCCTGAACAAGATACAACTTTTATATTGAAGACAAATTTACTTTGGATAAACACATTGGTCTTAATTCTAGTAACAATATTTTTTAATAGAATAAGTAAAGATTTAAAAAAAGGAATTACAAATACTATAAAAAGAAATTTAATTTATGTAGGTGCTTTAAGTTATATATTTTTATTTCTGCAGTTAGCTTTATGGTATCAACTTATGAAAAGTGGAAATTTCGTTTCAACTAATACATATTTTTCATCTTATTATTTCTTTACTGCATTACATGGTATTCATCTACTAGGAGGTCTCTATTTCTGGGGCAAAGTAAGTTCAAAAATTTTTAAATTAGATGAGGAAGATTATAACAAAGAAGAAAAAAGTATTAATGCTCTTTCATTGTACTGGTTATTTTTATTTATAGTTTGGCTAGTTTTCTTTACAATAATGTTTGTATACAATGATACTGTTATAGAATTCTGCAAATCTTTGATTGCATAATTTATATAAATAAAACTAACACTGATCCAAACACTGCAATTATAATTAAAAGTATATTTACTGATCTAAGATATCTTTTAGTTTCAGGTTTTGTCTCTCCTTTTGAAAATCTTCCTGCACCTAAAGAAATTACAAAATAGAATGCTAAAACCAAAGCAAGAATTGTTATTAAAATACCTAATTTACCGAGCATAAAGTTATTGATTATATTAGTATAATTAATATGTTTTATGACATTTTGTCATAGGTATTTATAGGATTATTCTTCTATATAAGCTTTATGCATGCAGGAATAATTTTTTTATTAGTAATCATCGGATCTGTCTTATTTCATATTTTTACCCCTTGGTACTGGACTGATATAGCATCAAATTGGGGTGGAATGGACGACACTATAACTCTTACTTTTTGGGTAGGCGGAGGAGTATTCGTAGCTGTTTGTCTATTTATGATTTACTGTGTTTTTAGATACTCACATAAAGAAGATAGAAGAGCAGAATATAAACCTGAGGATAAAAAATTAGAAAAAATTTTAACATGGGCAACAACCCTTGGAGTGTGTGCTTTACTTGCCCCTGGTCTTATTATTTGGAATCAATATGTAAATGTTCCAAAGAATGCAATTGAAGTTGATGTGATGGCATGGCAATGGGGATGGCAATATAGACTACCTGGTGCAGATGGAAAATTAGGAACTACACAAGTAAGAAACATTGCAGACAATAATCCATTTGGCATTAACCCAGATGATCCGTTTGGAAGAGATGATATAATGGTTGAGAGTGATGTTATAAATTTAGAAAACAATAGACCTGTAAAAATTTTATTAAGATCAGTAGACGTACTTCATAATTGGTATGTTCCACAATTTAGAGCAAAAATGGATGCAGTTCCAGGAACAGTTACTTTCTATTGGTTTGAACCTAACAAAGTAGGTGAATACGAAGTGTTATGTGCTGAGTACTGTGGTGTTGGACACTACGCAATGAGAGGTGGTGTTGAGGTCCAAGATAAAGATGACTATGAAATTTGGCTAAGCGAGCAAGAAACATTTGAGCAATTATCTGCCAGATATGAAAAATTAAACGTAGATGGGAACAAATTGGCCAAAAAATAACAATTTATTAATTTAAAAAAAAATATATATAGAGGATAAAAATATGTCAGACGAATACGATAACAACAAATCATATCAAGCACAGTCATCAGAATTAATGGATGGTTCAACTGGTTCTGTGAATCCAGATATAGATTATGTAAGACCAGCAGAAGTTGGTGAGCAAGATTTATATCATGGACATAGTTTTATTGAGAAATGGGTTTTTTGCCAGGATGCAAAAGTTATCGGAGTACAATATTTCTTAACTGCTGTATTTACTGGAATTGTAGGTTTAATTTTATCTTGGTTGATGAGACTTCAATTAGGTTTTCCAGAATTAGCAGGTTTCATGACAGCAGAACATTATTATCAATTTGTAACTATGCATGGGATGATCATGGTAGTTTACTTTTTAACTGCACTATTTCTCGGAGGATTTGGAAATTATCTAATTCCACTCATGGTAGGAGCAAGAGATATGGTTTTCCCATATGTCAATATGCTTAGCTTCTGGATGTTCTTTGTTGCAGTTGCAGTTTTAATGGCAAGTTTCTTTGTTCCAGGTGGACCAACAGGAGCGGGATGGACCTTGTATCCTCCACAAACTATTTTGGAGGGAACTCCAGGATCTGGCATGGGAATACTTCTAATGCTTATTTCTTTGTCTTTATTTGTAATTGGTTTCACAATGGGTGGGCTGAATTATATGATTACAATTTTGCAAGCTAGAACTAGAGGAATGACTTTAATGAGAATGCCTTTAACAGTATGGGGTATATTCACAGCAACTGTACTAGCAATGTTAGCATTTCCAGCACTACTAGTTAGTGCAATAATGATGACATTAGATAAGGTTTTACAAACAAGTTTCTTTATGCCAACAATATTAAAGGCAGGAGAGGTTCTTGAATATGGTGGAGGAAGCCCAATACTTTTCCAACACTTGTTTTGGTTCTTTGGACACCCTGAAGTTTACATTGTTGCATTGCCTGCATTTGGAATAGTTTCAGACCTGATATCAGTTCATGCAAGAAAAAACATATTTGGTTACAGAATGATGGTTTGGGCAATTGTTGGAATTGGAGGTTTAAGTTTCTTTGTATGGGCTCACCACATGTACGTTAGTGGAATGAACCCTTGGTTTGGATTTTTCTTTGCAACAACGACATTAATTATTGCCGTTCCAACCGCCATGAAAGTTTATAACTGGATACTTACTTTGTGGAGAGGAAATATTAGAATTAATACCGTAATGTTATGGTGTCTAGGATTTATAGTAACATTTGTAAATGGTGGAATTACTGGAATATTTTTAGGAAATGTTTCTGTTGATGTTCCATTATCTGATACATATTTTGTAATAGCCCACTTCCATATGGTCATGGGTATTGCACCATTAATGGTTATTATGGGAGCAGTTTATCATTGGTTCCCATTAGTAGCTGGAAAAATGTTACACGAAGGTCTAGGAAAATGGCACTTCTGGATTACTTTCTTAGGAGCGTACTCAATATACTTCCCGATGCACTACTTAGGTTTTATTGGAGTTCCAAGAAGATATTTTGAAATGTATGATAGTCCGTACATGACGTCAGCAGTTGGTATGAACGAATTTATAAGTATTGCAGCATTTATAGTCGGTGCAGCACAGTTTATTTTAGTTTTCAATATCATTAAAACATTAAAAACAGGTAAAAAAGCTGAACAAAACCCTTGGAAAGCAAATTCACTTGAATGGTATACATCTACTGTTCCACCAGAGCATGGTAACTTTGGGGAAAGACTTCCAGTTGTTCACAGATGGCCATACGACTTTAGTGTTCCAGGAGCAAAGGATGACTTCATTCCACAAACAACAGCACCTAGTGAAGTAATACACACAGAAGTAGAGAAAACTTAAGAGAAAAATAATGTCTGAACAAAAAATAGACGGCTTCGAACTTAAACCTGGGTTTAAGGGCATGGCTTCTGACACTGGTTCAGACCAAACAATGTTTAAAGGTGTGCATTGGGGCAAAGCCATGATGTGGATCTTTTTATTGAGTGATACTTTTGTATTTAGCTGTTTTTTAATTTCTTATATGAAAGGTAGAGGATCAACCATTGTTGATTGGCCTAACACGAGTGAGGTTTTTTCTTTATATGTAGGAGGTGTACCTGTCCCACTTCTACTAATTGCGATAATGACTTTTGTATTGATCACAAGTAGTGGAACAATGGCTTTAGCAGTTAAATATGGTTACGAAAAAAATCGTAAAATGTGTGGTTGGCTAATTCTAGCTACTGCTGTAGGTGGTCTTACTTTTGTAGGAATGCAAGTGTTTGAGTGGTCTAAACTAATTCATGAAGGTGTTAGACCTTGGGGAAATCCTTTTGGTGCATCACAGTTTGGTTCTTTCTTTTTTATGATAACAGGTTTTCATGGTTTCCATGTCTCTATTGGGGTAATTTTCTTATTTATTTACACTTATAAAGTTTTTGCTGGTCATTATGAGAGCAAAAAAAGAGGCTGGTTTACTAAAATGAAAGGAGATTATGTTGAAATTGAAATATTAGGTCTTTACTGGCACTTCGTAGATCTAGTTTGGGTTTTCATTTTCGCATTTTTCTATTTGTGGTAAAATAAAATATGGAAGAGACTAACAAAATGAACGAGTCAACTAAAAAAGAAGAGCAAACAAGTACTCAAAAGATTGGAATTTATCTTTGGATTTGGTTGTTATTATTTGTTCTAAGTTTTTTTTCGTACATGGTTGACTGGTACCAATTTCAAGGAATGTTGAGATGGTCATTAATATTATTTTTTATGTTTCTGAAAGCAGGGTTAATTATGGCTTTTTTCATGCACTTGTTTTGGGAAAGATACGCTTTAGTTAATGTTCTGTTATGGCCAATGACAGCAATTGCCTGTTTTATATTTTTAATGACTGCAGAATTTAAATATACACTATTTTCAAGATTCTTTTATTTTGTAGTGGGGGGAGCTTAATATGGACGCATACGGCTATTTAGCTTTTTTCTTAATTTTATTTGTTTTTTTTATTTATATAGTTTGGTTTGGTTATTCAGTAAAAGTTGAAAATCAGAAAGAACAAGGTGATAAAGTCACAATAAATCCTTACGATCAAATACCTTTAAGTAGAAGATTAATTGATAAGAAAAATAGCAAAGTGGGTATATTCGATCTTGGAAATCATATTTTAATAGCAGGCGTTATATTACTTGTAATATTTGTTTCACTAAATGTTGAGTAATAGTGACTGCAAATACAATTAAAAAAAAATCAGTTTCTATAAGTTTTTTTTCTTATTCAAAATATTTATTATTATTGATGAAACCAAGAGTAATGTCTTTGGTCATCTTTACTTGTGCTGTTGGATTATTAACAGCCCCAGTTTCAGTTTCTTTTCTAAATTCAATAATTGCAATATTTTTTGTGACAATGGGTGCAGGTGCAGCTGGTGCCTTAAATATGTGGTATGAGGCTGACCTTGATAAATTAATGACAAGAACATGTCTTAGACCCATTCCTACAGGAAAAGTTAATAGAGAACACGCTTTATTATTTGGAACAGTTTTGTCAATAATATCTATAGTTGGACTTTATTATTTTTCAAATTTAACATCAGCTATTTTATTATCAATAACGATAGCATTTTATGTCTTTGTTTATACGATTTGGTTAAAAAGAAAAACTCCCCAAAATATTGTGATAGGAGGCGCATCAGGAGCACTGCCACCTGTTATAGGTTGGACTATAGCTACAAACTCATTATCATTAGAACCGATAACATTTTTCTTAATCATATTCTTTTGGACCCCATCTCATTTTTGGGCTCTTAGTCTTTATAAAGCAGACGACTATCAGAAAGCTAAAATTCCTATGTTACCTATTACTAATGGTATTCAGGAAACTAAGAAAAATATATTTGTTTATTCTTTAATAATGTTACCAGTAGTTATTTTGCCTTATTATATTGGTTTTGCAGGCCATACATTCTTAATAGTTTCATTAATACTTACCTTTTATTATAACTATGTTTGTTATGATCTTCTTAAGTTCAAAAAAAACAAATTTGAAATAAAGAAGGCCAAAAAGGTATTTTCTTACTCAATTTTTTACCTATTTTTGCTTTTTGTCTTATTTTTGGTAGACCAGATTATAAAATAAATAATCCTATTTATTTTATAGGAAAATGGTAAAAAAAATTCATGAGATATGTAAGTACAAGAGATAATTCAAAAGAATATAGTTTTGAAGATGTTTTCATCAAAGGTTTAGCTGATGATGGTGGTCTTTATGTACCTACATCTCTAAAAAAATTTAGTCTAGAAGAGTTATCTGAACTCAAAAGCTTAAATTATAATGATTTATCTACTGAAATAATTAACCAATTTTCATCAGATTTTATCTCTAAAGACGATCTTTCATCATTAATTAAAAAATCTTATTCAACTTTCAGAGAAAAAGACGTTGTTAAAATTTCAAATGTTGGTGATTTAAAGATATTAGAGTTATTTCATGGACCAACATTAGCATTTAAAGATATTGCAATGCAATTCATTGGAAATTTATATGAGTATTATCTAAGCAAGAATAATAAAAAAATTAATATTGTAGTTGCAACTTCAGGTGATACAGGAGCTGCTGCAATAGATGCAATTAAAGGTAAATCAAACTTAAATATTTTTGTCTTACATCCTAATAATAGAATTTCACCAGTACAAAGAAAGTTAATGACAACAGTTGAGGATATGAATGTTTTCAATATAGCAATTGATGGAAATTTTGACGATTGCCAAAATATAGTAAAGCAATTGTTTTCAGATCTTGATTTTTCAAAATCTATAAATATGTCGGGAGTAAATTCAATTAACTGGGCAAGAATAATTGCCCAAGCTGTATATTATTTTTATACTTATTTTAAACTTAATGAAGATAGACCTATTTCATTTTCAGTTCCCACTGGAAACTTTGGAGATGTTTTTGCAGGTTACCTTGCAAAAGAAATGGGATTACCAATAGATAAACTTATTGTTGCAACTAATGAAAATGATATTTTACATAGAGCAATCTCTAATGGTGATTATGTTTCAAGAAAAGTAAAAGAAACGCTTTCTCCAAGTATGGATATCCAATTAGCAAGTAACTTTGAGAGATTAATTTATTATGTAAATAATTCTAATTCTGAAATTACATCAGATATAATGAATGAAATTAAGAAAAATGAATACCAAATTAATAAATCTAACTTAGATATCATTCAAAAAGATTTTGTTTCGGAAAGTTGTGACGAAAACGAAACTTTAGAAATTATTAAAGAAAATTTTGAGAAAAATGGTATCATTTTAGATCCGCATACTGCAGTTGGAGTAGGGGTGGCACATAAACTATCATTTAATGACTGTGTAGTTTTGTCTACTGCCCATCCGTGTAAATTTCCATCTGCAACAGATAATGCAATAAATAAACATGAAGAGTTACCAAGTGAGCTTCAATATGTTTATGGTAAAGAGGAAAATTTTCAACTATTAAAAAACGATACAGATGAAGTAAAAAATTTCGTTAAAAGTAAACTATGAAACTAAAAGTTAAAGACCAAATCCCAGATGTAAAGATCTTCCATTTAGTCGATGGTGAACCCAAGGAACAAAATATATCTGAGGTTTTAGGATCAAAAAAAATAATATTATTTGGATTACCAGGTGCATTTACTGCGACGTGCTCTAAATTTCATTTACCAGGATACGTCAAAAATTCTCAACAAATCTTAGACAAAGGTATTGATAAAATATTTTGTTTAGCTGTTAATGATCCATTTGTGATGAATGCTTGGGGAGAAGCCTATAAAACTGAAAAAAATATAACTATGCTAGCTGATCCTTATTTGTCATTTACAAAGCTAATTGGTGCTGAAGTTAATAGAAATTCAAAAGGTATGGGTATCAGATCAAGCCGTTATGCTATGGTTATTGAAAATTTAAAAGTTCAAAATATTCGAGAAGAGGAAGAGACTAAAAATTGTGGAATATCCTCTGCTGAAGGAATTTTAGATATTATTTAGAATTTGCAGCCTCTCTTGCAATTAAATCAACTTCATTATTTAATTTATCTATAGAATGACCTTTGACCCAACTCCATTTTATTTCAAATTCACTTGTCATAAGATCTAATTCAGTCCAGAGATCTTTATTTTTAACAGGTCGTTTATTAGCTGTTTTCCATCCATTTTTTTCCAATTATGTATCCACTCTGTTATTCCTGATTTTACATATTTGGAGTCTGTGAAAATCTGGACATTGCTTCCTTTAGGAATTTTTTTAAGAGCTTTTATTGGAGCAAGCAATTCCATTTGATTATTTGTGGTATCTTTTTTACTACCCTTAATCTTAGTTTTTTTTTTATCATCTATAATAATTGCCGCCCATCCACCATTTCCTGGATTGCCCAGACACGACCCGTCGGTGTAAATTTTTATCATTAGTTGTAGTCCTTAAAAGAATTTAGTTTTCTATGAAAATTTAATTTATCTAAGTATTCTTTGGGATCTTTAATCTTAATTAATGCTTTTTTTGGAGTATTTAAATAATCATATGATCTAGTAAGAAGATATCTTAAAGCTGAACCTCTACATAAAGTATTAAAATTACTCTTTTCTTTTAAACTTAATTTACGCACTGATTGATAACCTCTTAATAATTGAACAGATTTATTTTTGTCTAAAACATAAATTTTATTTCTTTTTTTAAAACATAGTGCATTAACACATGTTGCTAATTCATATGCCAAGAAATCATTTGCAGAAAAATAAAAGTCAATAAATCCATAATATTTCTTTTTATAGAAAAAAATATTATCTATAAAAAGGTCACCATGAATTATCCCATTCGGCATACTCTTTGGCCATTTTTTTTTAATATCATATAAATCATTCTTCATAATATTTATTAAATTACCTGAAAGTTTATTAATTCTTTTATCTATTCTATTAAGTAACGGCCCCCAAGAATTAACTGATAAAGAGTTTTTTCTGTATAACCTTAATTTCTTAGCAGCTATATGTAATAAAGCTGCATTTTTTCCAACTTGAAAACAGTCTTTATTCGTAAGTTGATTTTTATCTCTTCCTTCAAGAAAACTGACTAAACATGCAGTTTTATTTTTAATCTGAAATAAATATTTACCTTTTTTATTTTTAATAGGCTCTGGACATTTAATTTTTTTTCTAGATAAGCTAAACATAAGGTCCATAAAAAAAGGTAAATCTTTTTTTTGAACTCTTTTTTCAAATATAGTCAATATTATTTTTTTATTATTTGTTCTTATTAAGTAATTAGTGTTTTCAATACCCTTTTTTATTCCAGAAAATGATAATATTTTTCCAATTTTAAACTTTTTTTCTATAAAGTTTAAATCACCTTGACTAATTTTAGTATATACAGCCATTAATTCAATTTTCCTGGGATTTTAAATATTACGTCTTCTTTTACTATTTCTACTTCCTCAATTTGTACAATAAATTCTTTTTTAATATTATCTATAAATTCTTTAACCAAAACTTCAGGAGCTGATGCTCCTGATGAAATACCTATAGTTTTGCATTTTGAAATTTTCTCAATAGGAAAAATGCTTTCTGAGTGAATTAATTCAGCATTACTGCAACCATTATTTTTAGCAACTTCAACTAATCTTACTGAATTAGACGAATTTCTACTACCTATTACAAAAAAATTGTCACAATTTTTAGCTATTTTTTTTACAGCTGCTTGCCTATTGGTTGTTGCATAACAAATATCATCCTTCTTAGGTTCATGAATATCTGGAAATCTATCTTTTAATACATTAATGATATCTTTAGTATCATCAACAGATAAAGTTGTTTGAGTTATATAAGCAAGTTTTTCATTTTGTCGTCTTTCAAACTTTTGTGCATCTTCAATTGTTTCAATTAAATCGATTTTTCCATCCGATAGTTGACCCATAGTTCCTATAACCTCTGGATGATTTTTATGACCAATAAGTAAAATATGTATATCTCTCTTATCAAGATTTTCTGCCTCTCTGTGAACTTTAGAAACCAAAGGGCATGTAGCATCAACGAAAATCATATTCAAATTTGTTGCTTCCTCAGGCACTGATTTTGGAACTCCATGAGCAGAAAAAATTACTGGCCTTGTTTTGTCACTAATCTCTTCAATTTCTTCAACAAAAATAGCTCCAATCTTTTTTAAACTATCTACTACATGTTTATTGTGAACTATTTCATGGCGTACGTAAACTGGCGCACCATATTTTTCTATACTTTTTTTAACAATCTCAATAGCTCTATCAACTCCTGCACAAAATCCTCTTGGGGCAGCTAACATAATTTTTAAATGCTTATTTTTCATTATCTTCTTTTCTAAAAAAAGGAATTAAAAAAATAATACAAGCAATAAGAAAAAAAAGACTACCAAACATTGCCCAAAAACTTCCTAAACTTGATATAATAAAACCTAACGCAGAAACAATAAATAAAATCCATCCAATTAAATTAATTTTTTTATTGCTCATTTTTTTCAATTAAATATTCGAGCAATATATGTGGAAAAGTTAATGACGCCAATCCAATAAAAATAACTTGATATATTGTCTCGTTAAGCTCGTTATAATTATTAAGAACTAATATAGACAAAATATAACCAAAAATTGTTAAAATAGTTAACGGTAGTGCTTTTTTAATAAAGATAGGCAAACCTTTTTTTAGGTTTTTGTTTATTTCATTTATTAAAGACATTGAGTGTCTAATGGAGTGTAAAAAACAAAAATAAACTGTAAAAGCGATAATAGGATTAAGGAAATAGTTTAGTATTAATATTGATAAACAATCCATCAATAAGAGTGATTTTATATCAATATTTTTTTTAAAAGACAAAAAAATACCAGAAATAAAAGACAAAATAATAAATATAAATAATATTTCGTAATTTACTATAAAACTACTTGAAATATTAAAATTCAAGGTTTCAAAAATTATAAGTGTTTCCTCTTTATGAAAAAATAAAGGAGCAGTAATTATCAATGATCCCTTTAAAAAATAAATGAGTTCAGATTTTTTTTCTTTATCAATAAATTCGGAGTCTTCTTTACCAAAATGAAAGGCAGCAATAATCAAAAACAAAAATAGTAAAAACTTTGGAAATATTAACCAAATAATTATCGTGGTTATACTAACAAAAATATAACCTAAATAAAAAACACTAATTGATTTATATCCTAGATATTTAATTAGTTTCTTCCCTTTAATATGATCTAATGATCCATGTGATATCCCAATTGTTAAAATTAAAAATAAGGAAATTATTAAAAAGCTACCCTCTCTTAGATACTCTATACCTGCCAATGTTATACACAGATTAAAAAAAATTAAAGAATGATAAAAATTAATTTTAGTCATTTATTTAGAAAAGAGCTTTTATAAAAATCCACTTAGGCATTTTTAATATTACAGAAAAATCTTCCAAAAAATTACTTTTGTTAGATAAAAATTTTATAACTTTATCAGATTTATTGTTAAACATTTTGAAAAATATAAAGGGCATTTTAGATGGATTGTTTTTAAGTACTTTTAAAAAAATTTTGTCTAACAATTGATATTTTCTTTTAATTTTAAATGTTTTTAATTTATCAATACTTTCAATATTTTCTCTTATAAACTTACTTTGTTCCTGGATATTTAGGAAAGTATAACCAGTGCTTAGCCTTGTCATTCCACCTGCTGTTCCAATATTTATTCTATTCCTAATTTTTTGATTAATAGGATAAAATAGTGGTATCGCACCTTCTTCTTTATAAGTTATTTTATAATCTTTTAAGTTTAAATTGTTTTCAATATACTCTTTAAGTTGCGCATCATAATCCATTTGAGAATTATCCTTCATTTCAGATAGCCAAGTAGTTTCAATCAATGCTGTTTTTTTCGAGTAGGGAAGAGTATAAAAAAAGTGAACACTTTCTCTTTGTTCACAGTCAAAGTCCATTAAATTTATGATTTCTTCATCAAAAAAATTTTTTTTTGTTTCTATTTCCACGCCACAGAAATGTTGCCAAAGGCCATTATTTTGACTGTTTAAATTTGGGACACTATTAAAAACCAATGAATTTTCTAAATTTATATTCTCATCGTTTTTATAAAAATAAATATTATTATTTTCTTTTAGTTTTTTATTTATCTTCTCATAAAATAACCCACTGTCTATAGTTTGATATGGATAACTATCACATTCTAGATGTTTTGTTTTTTGTGGTATATTTATGGAAAAGTGTTTCCAATTTTTTTTTACACAATCATCAAAATTATGTGAATATGTTTTCCAGAAAGACCACGTTTTATCTTTTTTGTATTCATTTCTTGGTTCAATAATTGCTAAAGTTTTATTTTTTAATTTATAATTTATTTCTAGTTCATAAGCCAAGGATAAGCCTGCGCAACCCCCTCCAACTATTACAAAATCAAAATCTTTCATTTAAACTTATTTCTTCATTTATTAATTCATGTTCTTTATCTCTAAGATGATAATGTTTTTTAATCAATGATAGTTTTAGCAAGTCATATATAGATAAAAATGTTTGAAATATTTTGCCACTATTGCTAACGAAAATTTTACCTGACTTTTTGTAATTTTGAATTGTTTGCTTTTTAATAATATTTCTACCAATTTGCCTATAAACTCTTCTTGCAACTAAAATTGAAAATCTAAGACTTAATGGAATATCTTTTATTGAAGAGAAACTACTATCATAAAATAAATCTGCAGTAGCTAATGTTTCTTTTATAGTTTCAAAATCATGTTTTATATAAAACCTTTTATTTTTAGAGTCCTCTATTACATCTCTAGAAATATTTGTAAGTTGCATTGCTATACCTAAATCTATAGCTGACTTAAGAGAACTAGAATCTGTAACATTTAGAATTTTCGCCATCATTAATCCAACAGTTCCCGCGACTCTATAAGAATAAATTAATAATTCTTTTTTTGAATTTAATTTTACTCTATCTTGGATATCAGATTCCACTCCATCAAATAAGTCATTTACAATCTTTGTAGAAATTTTATATTTGTCCATTAATACCCACAAATTTTCAATTATAGGATTCTGAAATTCTTTATTTATAAAATTATTTTTGAAATTTAAAAATCTTCTTAATTTGATATCTGTTTTGCCTTGATCATCAGCAATATTGTCTAAGGTTCTGCAAAAATCATATAAATTAGAACATTCTAAGTAAGTTTTTTTAGGTAGGAAGAATCCAGCCCAGTTAAATGATTTTGCGTATATTGATAGATAGTTATTCTTATCCATTACAGAATTTTGTCTAAGACTTTTGCTGAAGATAAAACTCCTGGTACACCTGCTCCCGGATGAGTACCTGCTCCAACAAAATATAAACCATCAAAAATCTCTGATTTATTATGAAATCTAAAATAAGCTGACTGGGTAAATTTTGGTTGAATGGAAAAACCTGAGCCATATTTTGTATTTAACTCTTTTTCAAAATAATCTGGAGTTAAGTAAAAATCTTCAACAATATTTTTACTTAGATTAGGTAGTAAACTTTCCTCCATTTTTTTAATAACTAAGTTTTTCATTTTATCTCCTTCAATAGACCAATCTATACTAGATTGGTTATTAGGAACTGGCACCAACACATAAAAACAATCATGATTATCAGGTGCCATCGATTTATCAGTAGCTGTTGGTCTATGTAAATAGTAACTAATATCGTCATTTAATTTTTTATTGTTAAAAATATCATCCAAGTGTTCCTTGTACTTATCTCCAAATTTGATTGTATGATGTTCAACATCGTCGTAAACTTTTTTGGTTCCAAAGTAATAAACAAACAAACCCATTGAATATTCCATTCTTTTCATTTTCCAACTAAAAATAGAATTACTAATATTTGTGTTTGCTAATTTTGAGTAAACTGCGGGTGGATCAGCGTTACAAATAACATTATCTGTTTCTATTTTATTCCCATTGCTTAGTTCAACGCCAGTAATTTTATTTTTATTTGATAAGATTTTATTTACTTCGCATCCTTTTAATATTTTTATATGCTCTTCATTCATTAATTTTTCCATGCTATTTATTATTTGACCAGTTCCTCCCATTGAATAATGAATTCCCCATTTTTTTTCTAAATATAAAATTAATCCATATATTGATGTTGTTGTGAAAGGATTACCACCAACCAACAGTGGATGCATACTAAGTAATCTTCTTAATTTTTCATCTTCTATATAAGAGGAAACCAAACCATAAACAGATTTATAACTCTTTAGATTAAATAAAGAGGGTATTTGCTTTAACATAAAAGAAGCTTTATCAAACGGAACATCTGAAAGTTCTGTAAATCCTTTATCAAAAATTTTTTTTGTAAAATTAACTAAATTTTTATATCCGTTAACATCTTTTTCGTTAATCTTTTTTATTTGATCAATCATCTTTTCTTCATCGCCAGAATAGTCAAACTTAAAGCCATCTTCGAAAACAAATTGATACCAGGTTTTTAAAGATTTAATTTCTAAATAATCTTTTGAATTTTTGTTAAAAAGCTGAAATAATTCATCAATTAGGTAGGGTGCTGTTATCACAGTTGGTCCACCATCAAACGTAAATCCATTTTTTTTAAAAACTCTAGCCCGTCCACCTAAATCTTGGTGTTTTTCAACCAAGGTCACATTATGGCCCTTAGCTTTTAACCTTAATGCTGCAGCCATACCCCCGAAACCTGACCCTATTACTATCGAATTCATAAATTGGATTTTATATTATTTTGAGGAAATGTAACGTAATTAAGTTATGAATTAATTTTTTTTAATTCAGTCTTTGCTTCTTGAAGATTTTTTTCAAAAAGATTATCTAGTTTAGATTTATCAACTGTTGTTGTTATAATTTTTTTCACAGACTCCAGGGCAATTTTAATTGAAGTATCTTTGATTTCTTTAATTGCTGCCTCTTTCATCTGATTTATTTTTGTTTGAGTTAAATTTTTCTTTATTTCAGAAGTTTTATGAAATTTTTCATTCATGCTTATAACAAGTTGTTCAGACTCGGTTTTAGCTTGATTAAGGATCTTTTTTGATTCCCCTTCAACAGAATTAAGTTTAGCTTGAGCTCCGTCTAATAGTTTTTTTGATTCAACTCTTAACTTTTCACTCTCATCGATTTCTTTTTTTATATCCCCAATCATTTTTGTTAGGAGATTATTTATATTCTGAGGGATTTTAAAATATACTAATAGACCTATAAAAATAAAAAACGATATTGCTACCCAAAATGTTGCATCAAACATCTTTTCTCTCCTTGTTTATTTTTGATTGGTCTTCTACAATTGCTGCTATGCTGCTACTATTTACTTCTTCACCAATTATCTCTTTTATTAACTCAGCTGATGTTTCAGCTGCTATTTTATTTATTTTTTCTCCTGATTTATTCTTTAGATCGGACAATTCCTTCTCTACTTCACTTATTTCCTCATCAAGATCTTTCTCTAATGAAGCTCTTTTTTTATTTATATCATCTAAAATCTTTTCTCTTGCTTCATTAAAGTAACTTTTAGCTTTAAGCTTGCTGTCTAAAATAATCTTTTCATATTCGTCAATTTTTTTTTGACTTTCCTCTTTTTGCTTATCTGCTGTCTCAATATTTTCAAGTATTTGAGATTTTCTAGTTTCCAGGTTATCGCTAATTTTAGGCAATATAACTTTAGTCAAAACAATAAAAAGTATTCCAAACGTGATGATAAGCCAGAAGATTTGAGAAACCCAAAACTCTGGATTAAGTTGAGGCATACCACCACTTTCAGCAGAAAATACCGTGTTAAAACATGCAAAGCATGTAACGAATAATAATATAACTATTTTTTTTAACATTAACTAAAATGCAAATAAAATAATCAACGCAACTACTAGTCCAAACAATCCTGTTGCTTCAGCTAAAGCAAATCCTAATAACAAGTTAGGGAATTGTTTTTGAGCTGCAGATGGATTTCTCATAGCACCAGATAAGTAATTACCAAAGATAATTCCTATACCAACTCCCGCACCTGCTAGTGCGATAGCTGCTAATCCTGCTCCTATCATTTTTGCTGCTTCTAATTCCATTTTTCCTCCTTTTTTTATTAATGGTGTAGATTTAATGCATCATTTAAATAAATGCATGTTAAAATTGCAAATACATATGCTTGAAGAAAAGCAACTAGTATCTCCAAACCTGTAAGTGCAACCGAAAAACTAAGTGGAAGCCATCCACCTACAATTCCTAAGCTTATAACAAAGCCTCCAAATACCTTCATCATTGTGTGACCAGCCATCATATTAGCAAACAATCTTACAGACAAACTAATTGGTCTACTTAAATACGAAATAATTTCAATAACTACAATTAATGGAAGCAAAACCATTGGAACTCCACTTGGTACAAACAATTTTAAATATCCCAATCCATGTTTCATGAACCCAATTATTGTAACTCCAATGAAAATAAATGCTGCCAACACAAATGTAACTATAATATGGCTAGTCACTGTAAATGCGTAAGGTATCATTCCAAACATGTTACAAAAAAGTACAAACATGAAAAGTGAAAAAATAAATGAAAAGTACGGTTTTGCTTTTGATCCTGCTGTGTCACTAATCATTTTGGCTACAAAGGAATAACTTAATTCTGACAGTAATTGAAGTTTATCAGGTATTAGAGTTTTTTTCTTTGCTCCTAGATTAAAAATTATCAAAATAGCTAAAGAACTAATGACCATAAACAAGCTTGCATTAGTGAAAGAAATATCAACTGCGCCTAACTTTATTTCTGGACCAATCCGATAAACATTGAATTGGTACATTGGATTTGATGCCATTATATCCTCTTATTTATTTTTGCATTTTTTTTGCTGATTTAATTACATTCATTATTCCTGCAATTACTCCTACAAAAAAAAATATTAAAATTAACCATGGCTTAGTACCAAACCAATTGTCTAAAATAAACCCAATAATTGTCCCAACAGCTACCGCAGCAACTAACTCTGTGCTCATTTTAAAAGCGTGACCCATCCCTGATGTTGTTGGCTCTTTATTTTCAGAATATTTTGATTTTGCTTTGTTTTTTGCACTTTTAAGGCGAGTTTTAAAATCTTCCTCTTCCATTAGCCTAAGCTACCATGCTCTCAGCTTTTTGAAGATCAACAGCAACTAGTTGACTTATCCCTTTCTCTGGCATTGTAACCCCATATAATCTATCCATTTTTGACATGGTTAAGGCATGGTGGGTCACTATTATAAATCTTGTAGAAGTAATCTTTGTCAATTCATTTAACAGATTACAAAATCTAGTTACATTTGCATCATCTAGTGGAGCGTCTACTTCATCTAAAACACAGATAGGTGAAGGGTTAGTTAAAAATACTGCAAATATTAAGGATAATGCTGTTAAAGCCTGTTCACCACCTGAAAGCAGAGTAATCGACTGAAGTCTTTTTCCAGGAGGACTTACTAGCATTTCCAAACCAGCATCTAGTGGATCATCAGAGTCTACTAGTTCTAATTTAGCGCTTCCCCCATTAAACAATTTCGTGTAAACCTCATTAAATTTTCTATTCACTCTCTCAAAAGCGTCCAATAATCTTTCTCGACCCTTTTGATTAAGTTCAGTTATGCTCTCCTTTAATTTTAATATTGCTGTAACAAGATCTTGTCTATCTTGTTCCATTTTTTTTATGTCAGATTTATATTTTGCAGTTTCATCATCTGCTCTTAAGTTAACGGATCCAAGCTTTTCTCTTTCCCTCTTTTTTTCATCTAGAAACTCTTCTTGAGTAACTAAGTCAGGAAATTCAGCATGTTTTTCAAGATTTGAATAATTAAGCATATTGTCTTCTTCAACATTTAACTCTGTCATAACTCTTTCCAAAAGGTCATTTCTTCTTTTATTTAAACCTTCAATGGTTGCTCCAGAGCTTGCTTTTTTTTCTCTAATTTCAATTGAATTTTCTTTTGTGTTGTTTAATTGATTTCTAATTTCCATAATATTATTATCAATTTTTTCAACTAAAATTTCATTCTCATTTTTTTCATCTTCAGAAATTCTTAAGTTTTCGGAAATCTTCCCTTTTCTTTCTGCTTGAGATTGAGGTTGTTTTTCGAGAGCATTTAATTTTTCTACAAGTTTATTTTTTCTGGTATTAAGTTCATTTACCATTTTTTCAGAATTAGTTAAAAGATTTTGCCAGCTTTCAAATTCTTGATCAATTATACTTATTCGCTCTTTTCTTTTGACAGACTCTTTTTTTATATTTTGATTTTTACTATAAGTTTCAGCATAATCATCCTGCAATTTTTTTATTTGATCACTTTTTGATGTTAGAGTTGAAATTACATCGTCATCCTCAACTTCTTTAACTTTCATAGTTAAATATGACAAGTCAATTATACATTCATCTAAAATTTTTATTGTCTGATGGTTTCTATTTTCTGAAATTAGTTTTTTAACTTCTTCGATTTTATTTTTTATGCTGGTAATAATTTCATTATTTTTTTGCAAAGATTCAGCACTAAAACTCTCTAATAATTCATCCATTCTATCTTGCTCACTTTTTAATTTTGATTTAGAGTTTTCAAGATCTTGATTGGAAAGTTTTTCTGTTTCATAATATTTTGAATCTGTATCAATTAAGATATTTCTCTCCTCTTTTAATCTTTTTTCGTTAGAATTTGCGTCAATTACTATGCTTTTTTCTCTATCTATGTCTTCATCTATAACTTTTATAGAGCTTTTAATTGTATCTATTTCCTCATTTATTCTAGTACTTTCCTCATCTAAAGCTTTCAGTTCAAGGTTTAACCTTTGAATCTTAGATAAATTTTCAATATTTTTTTGTCTTATTGGCTCTACTCTTTCAAGTTCATTTTTTATTTTAGTTTCTAATTCTTCAATTTGTTTATTAAATTCTTCTACTTTTCCATCTGCCTCATTATTTACTTCATTTTCTAAAGTGATTTCTTTATCAATTTCTATAAGTCTTAAATAATAAAGCCCTGCCTCAACTTTTTTTATTTCTTCTGAAATTAATTTATACTTTGCAGCTTCCTCAGCTTGTTTTTCTAAATTTGCTAATTGTTTTTCTTGTTGTCTTCTAAGTTCGTCGGCTCTCTTTAAATTATTTTCTGCTGCCCCTAATCTAATTTCTGCTTCATGCCTTCTAACATGCAAACCAGCTATTCCAGCAGCTTCTTCAAGTATAGCTCTTCTATCAGATGGTTTTGCTGTAACTAATGCTCCGATTCTGCCTTGACTTATCAGTGATGGTGAATGAGCTCCTGTAGATAGATCTGCAAAAAACATTTGTGCATCTTTTGCTCTAACTTCTTTGTTGTTTATGTAAAACTTTGATCCTTTGTCTTTCTCAATCTTTCTTCGAATTTCTATTTCCTCTAAATCGTTATATTGGTGTGGTCCATCCTTATTTTCATTGTTCAAGCTTAAAACTACTTCAGCAATATTTTTTGAAGGTTTATTTGATGTACCTGAAAATATAACATCTTCCATCCCAGACCCTCTCATGCTTTTTGCTGAAGTTTCTCCCATGCACCATCTAAGAGATTCAACTATGTTTGACTTGCCACAACCGTTCGGACCAACAATTCCCGTAAGGCCTTTTTCAATTAAAAAATTAGTTTTCTCGGCAAAAGACTTAAAGCCATTTAATTGGATTTTTTTAAACTCCATTCAAAGACTTATATCAGTTTTTCTATATATTTTTTTAATTTTTTATAGTTGGATGTATTTTCGAACTTTTCACCATTGATTATAAGTGTTGGTGTTGCCTCTATTTTGTAGTTTTTAGCTCCGTTGATTCGGTCTTCTAAAATAAAATCTTCAATTTTTGAGTCTGCTATACATTTCTCAAAATCTAATTTAAAATTTGATTCTTGAATTACCTTCTTTAGATTTTTGTTGAGATCTTCAATAGTGCTTCCTCTTACCCAGCTACTTTGATTTTTATATAAATGATGAAGTATTTCTGAATTTCCATCATTCTTACAATGAGCTATTTTTGATGCATTAAATGCAGCCATATCTAATGGAAAATTTCTAAATTCGATTAAAATTAAACCTTTGTCTATAAAATCAGTTTTTAAACTAGGATAAACATTTTTATGGAAATCTGCACAATGACTACATGTTAAAGATTCAAAAACTATCAGTTTTACTTTTGCATCGACATTACCCTCAGTAATCGATTTAATATTTGCTTTAGCATTATGTATTACAAAAAATAAAGAAATTATAATTGTTTGTATTAGTATTTTTTTCATCTTGATTTAAATATTTTATTTAATTCTAACAAAGATTTTCTAATTTTATCATTCTTAATATTGGTTATCTGCTTAATATTTTTGCTTTTTGTCGCATTATTTATTTTGTTTTCTTTAATTTTTTCAAACTCTCCCTCAAAAGTTTTTAATTTAATATCATCGACTACATTATACCCAAAAAATATATTAATTTTTTTTATTATTTCTTTCTTAGAGTATTCTAAATCTACTTCATTTCCTCTTTTGACCATTATGTTTAAACAGCTTCCATTTAATTTAGAATTTTTAAATGATCTTGGATAGGATACATTAAATAATTCTTTGCCAACAAGAAATTTCCAATTATCTAAAGTATTTGAATAAATCTGACCTTTTTTATTCAATATTCTATTTGCTTCTTGGGGCAAAGTATCTTTAAAAGATCTTAGTCCTTGAACAGATTTAGTTCTCTGCTTAGTATTATATTTAAAATTCATATGACAAGTCAAAACATACCAAATAAAATTTTGAATTGGTACGATAATAATAAAAGAGACCTTCCTTGGCGAAAAAAAGTCTCTAGAACTCAAAAAGAATATTTTACGCTAGTCAGTGAATTTATGTTGCAGCAAACACAAGTGAAGACTGTAATACCATATTTTGAAAATTTTATTTCTAAAATCCCAGATTTAAAAAGTTTATCAAGAGTTAGAGATGCTAAATTGATGAAATGTTGGGAAGGATTAGGGTATTATTCAAGAGCCAGAAATCTTAAAAAATCAGCAAAACAAATTATAAATGAATTTAAGGGCCAGCTTCCAAAAAATGAGGATGATTTAAAATCACTACCTGGAGTAGGGGATTATACATCTAATGCAATTATGGCAATTGCATTCAATAAAAAAATAATTCCTTTAGATGGAAATGTTGAAAGAATTTTAAAAAGAGTATTTTATTTAAAAAAAGAAAAAGAAATTTCTAAAGAAAATTTACACCAAAAAAAAATTTTTTTTGGAGAAACAATTAGAGCTAGTGATTATGCTCAAGCTATAATGGAAATAGGTGCATTAATCTGTAAACCATCCAACCCACTTTGTTATCAATGTCCTATCTCAACAAATTGTAAATCCTTTAAAAAAAATGACTTTGAAATAATTAAAATAAATAAATTTAATAAACAAAAGTTTTTTGAAGCAAATATTTTTCAAAATAAGCAGAATAATTACTATCTTTTAAAAAACAGAAAATTTAACTTTTTAAAAGATATGCCTATATTCCCCATGAATGAGATACCTAAGAGAAAATTTAAAAATCATTTAGGAAAAAGGATCAATATAAAAATGTCAAATATGCATATGAAAATTGCAATTAATATGAAAAATAATTTACCAGAAAAGAGCGATGGATTTTTTATTAATGTTAAAGATTTAAGCAATTGGACTTTACCTTCGTTTACAAAGAAAATACTTAATACTATCAAATAAATTAATGAAAAAAATTGCGATTATTGGTGGAGGGATATCAGGCTTATATTTTGCAAATCTTTTAAATAATGAAAAAGATTTTGAATATAAGATATTTGAAAAAAAAGATAATTATAATTTCCTTGAAGGTTATGGAATTCAATTATCAGTAAATAGTATAAAATTATTAAATAGTATAGGATTTAAAAATCTACCTGCATCTGAAGTTAGCTTTCCCTCAAAAGTAAATTTCATACAAGCAAATAATTCCAAAAAAATTTGCGATATAGACCTTACACAATTTAATGATTCATTAAATCGATACACTACCTTAAAAAGATCAACATTATTAAAATTCTTATTTCAAAACATCCCACAAGAAAAAATAAAATTTAATTCAAATATAACAAAAGTAGATAATTCTAATGGCATCAGAATTTCTTTTGGAGATAATAAAAATGAAGAATTCGATTACTTAATTATTTCGGATGGTATTTTTTCAAAAACGAGGTCACTAATTTTTAATGAAAGCATATATCCAAAATATAATCTTAATGTTGCACTGCGAGGTAAATTAAATGGTGATTATGGTAGTGATATTTCAATATATATGGGATCAAATAGTCACTATGTGATCTACCCAGTAAATCAAAATAATGAATACAATTTTGTAGCTATTATAAAAAAAAAATTATCCTCAGATGAATTACAAAATCATGATTTATTCAAATCTGAAGAATTTTTAGCATCGTTAGTATCAGGTTTACAAAAAACATTGCAAATAAGCTCCAAAAATTTAAGTGAATTGAAATCATTTCCTGTTCACGTTAGCAACGACTTTCCAAGTCTAAATAAAAAAAATATATTTTTGTCAGGCGATGCTTTATTTACATTCCCCCCATCATTTGCTCAAGGAGCTTCCCAAAGCATTGAAACTGCAAACGATATATTTAAAAGTATTCTTAGTGGTACAAATGAATTCTATCAAGAGAGGATTCGTAGTATTTCTTCTATAAATAATAAATCAAAATTAAACCATTTTACATTTCACTTATCAAATCCCATCAATATTTTTATTAGAAATAAAATTTTGAAATATCTCTCAAAAAATAAAAAATTTCTCGAAAATTATTTGGGTAAAATTTACAGAGCTTAATTTGCAGGCCTTAATCTTTGTCTCAAATCATCAATTGGCTTTAAAGAATTTCCAGATTTATAATGCCAAAATGTCCATCCGTTACAACTTTCTGCACCAATAATTTTTGCTGCAACTTTGTGGATTGAACCCTCTGATTGTTGATATTTGATACTTCCATCCACCATAATTTTAGCATTTACTTTTTTCTTTTGATCATAAATTTCTGTTCCAGGTTTAATTAAGCCCATTTCAACTAATGATCCAAAAGGAATTCTTGGTTTTGATCTATTATTTTGAAGTGTATCTAGATATTCATCTTTTATAATATCTGTATTGTTTAATCTTTTTCTTGTAGCATCAAAATAATTTTTTTCCTTTTCAATTCCAAAATATTTTCTACCTAATTTTTTAGAAACAACAGCCGTGGTACCTGATCCTAAAAATGGATCTAAAATAAAATCATTTTTATTTGATGAGGCTAATATTATTCTATGGAGTAACGCTTCTGGTTTTTGAGTAGAATGAACTTTTTTTCCATTATTTTTTAATCTTTCTTTGCCATTACAGATTGGAAGGTTCCATGTAGATCTCATTTGGAGGTCATCATTCAAGCATTTTAATGATTGATAATTGAAAGTGTATTTCGACCCCTCACTTTTTGACGCCCAGATAAGTGTTTCATGTGCGTTAGTAAACCTTGTTCCCCTAAAATTTGGCATTGGATTATTTTTATTCCAAATTACATCGTTAAGTATCCAAAAACCTAAATCTTGGATTGTAGCACCCACTCTAAAAATATTGTGATAACTACCTATTACCCAAATCGATCCATTCTTTTTTAAAATTCTCTTACATTCTTTTAACCAATCAAAAGTAAATTCATCATAACTTTTAAAACTTTCAAATTGATCCCATTTATCGTCTACAGCATCTACTTTAGATGTATCCGGTCTACTTAATTCTTTTTTTAATTGAAGGTTGTAAGGGGGATCAGCAAAAATAAGATCAAAAGTTTCATCAGGAATTTTTTTTAATTCCTCTAAACTATCTCCGTTAATAATTTTGTTTTTTAAAGTTTGATTACTCATTTTTTAATTATTAATTAGACTCCAGAGTAGAGTCTCCGTCAACCTGAGATTGAATTATTTTGAGTCTACTTGTTACTATTTTTTTCTGTGACTCAATATGTTGTGTATTGGATTGAATGTTTTTCGATGAAATCTAGTTACTCCATATTTTCTAATAGCATTAATGTGATCTCTAGTTCCATAACCAGCATTTAAATCCCATTTATATTTTTTAAAACTTTCTGACATTTTGAGCATCAGTTTATCCCTTGAAACTTTTGCAATTATTGATGCTGCTGATATTTCTTTAATTTTTTGGTCTCCTTTAATTATTGTTTTAATAAGATAATTACTTAATTCTGGTGATTTATTCCCGTCAATAAGTACTAAATTAGGTTTAACTTTTAGTTTTTTTATAGCTCTCTTCATGGCTAATAGACTAGCACTTAAAATATTTAGTTTTTCTATTTCCTTAACTGAGGCAGATCCTATTGCCCAAGTAGAATTTTTTTTTATAAATTTTGCTAAGTTTTCTCTCTCAATCTGAGTTAACTTCTTTGAATCTTTGATCTCTTTATTTCTAATATTTTTTTTAAGAATAACAGCTGCAGCATACACTGGACCAATTAAACTTCCTCTACCAACTTCATCAACTCCAGCTATAATTTTTCTCATTAAGTAATAAAAAAATGATATAAAAGTACTCCAATTATCAAACCTTTAATAAAAGTAATCCATAATAATCCATAATTTGAAAGATTAAGTTTTTCTCTCCACCAATTTATATATTTTTTATGTATTTCTATCATCGTAAAATTAGGCTGATATTCTTAATTCATCAATTTTCTTCCTGATTTGTTTTAAATCAGCCCAAGAATATTTTTTTTGTTCAGCTTGCCTTAATAAATATGCTGGGTGAAATGTGATCATTGTCAAGTATGTTTTATTATGAATGATTAAATCTTTCCAAACACCTCTTACTTTTGAAATTTTTATCTTAGATCCAAAAAGTGATTCCATAGCTGTACTACCCATCAGAATTAAAATTTTAGGATCAATAATTGAAATATGTTTTCGAAGAAAATTCGAATATCTATTAATTTCTGAAGGTTCAGGCTTTCTGTTATTTGGTGGTCGATAGTTAACTACATTAGTAATATAAATATTATTTCTTTTTATTTGAATAGCATCTAACATTTTATTCAATAATACCCCAGCGTCTCCCACAAATGGCTTCCCTTGCTCGTCTTCTTTTTGGCCTGGACCTTCACCGATTATCATAATTTTACTTTCGTAGTTCCCATCAGCAAATACTAGTTGTGTAGCATTATTCTTCAGTTCACAATTATCTATATTTTCGATTTCATTCTTTAATTCAAAAAGAAGTTTTTTTTTATCTTCTAGTTGTGGTTTAGTTTTAAGTCTGTTAATTGGCTTATCGTTAAATATATATTCAATTTCATTTGAGTTAAGATTTTCAGGGTTTAATATGTCATTTTGATTTTTGAGATTTAAAGTCATAAATTTAAATATGAAAATTTTATTAGTAATTTTATCATTTTTAGCACTGCAGACCAGTACATATTCAAGTACTTCTGAAGATAATAAATTCAATCAAAAATATCTCTCTAATTATTTTTCTGCTTTAGTTTCATCAGGTAATCAAAAAAATGAGGCAGCACTTGATTATTTTAATTCATCTAAATTTCTTATCCAAAAACATGATAATTTTTTAAAAAAGTATGTATTTTCACTAGTTTTAAATGGACAAGTTAAAAAAGGAATAGACCAAATAAAAATTTCAAAAAATGATATTAATTCAAATACCTTTGAGCTTAACCTTCTCCTTTTAGTTGATAGCTTTAAGAAAAAAGATTTTAAACAAGCCAATAAAAGAATAAAAGAATTTCAAATGGACAAAGATGATGGAACTTACGAATACGTAATTTACAAAATTTTAAAAGATTTTAATTATCTGTTTATTAAAAAAGAGGCTATTGAAGATAATAAATATGGATCATTAAGTTTAATTTCAACTGCTTTTCAGAATTGTTATTTAAACTCTCAAGAAACAAATTCATATTTTGAAAGGTTATTAAATAGTTCTGATGGAGATTATTCGAGATATATGTATTTTTATTTTGCAAATCTCATTGAGAATAAAGAACTTAATAAAGTAAATGAAGTATCAAAAAGAATTGAACCTTTAGGAGATAGTATATTATTACATCAAATCAAAGATTGGATAGATAATAAAGATTATAAAAAATTTAAAACTCATTTCTCTTGCAAAAATGAAAATGATATTTTGGCTGAGATCTTCTATTTAGTATCTAATTTATTTTCCACGCAAAATATTTTTGATCAGTCAAATTTTTATTTAAGAATATCAGAATACTTAAATCCTAAATTTTATTTCAACCGGACTTTGCTTGCTGAAAATTATTATTTAAATAAGAATAATTACCAAGCTAATAAAATTTTAGAAGATTTCAAAAAAAAAGATAAATTATACTTTTGGTATAAAACAAAAAAGATTGGGAGAATACTATCTGAAGATAATTCAGAAGAAGAAGCTGCAATTTATATTAAGAAGCATTTCAATTCTATAAAGTCTCCAACTTTAAAAATCCTTTATGACTATGCAAACATTAATAAAGGTTTTGAAAATTATGAAATTGCTATCGAATATTACACCGAATTAGTGAAAAAGGTTGAAAAGAATTCTTATGCACTCTCCAGGATTCTTTACAGAAGAGGTAGCAGCTATGAAAGGATGGGAAATTATGAAAAAGCGGACAAAGATATGTTGGAGAGTTTAAAAATATATCCAAATGAACCATATACTATGAATTATCTTGCTTATAGTTGGCTAGAGAGAAACCACAAAATAGATGAAGCAATAGAAATGATACAGTCAGCCTACAAACAAAAAAAGGACGATCCATATATAACAGATTCTGTTGGTTGGGGATATTATTTGATAGGTGATTATATCAATGCTGAAAAATATTTAAAAAGAGCCCTGCAGCTTATGCCAGACGATCCTATTGTTAACGATCATTATGGTGATGTTCTTTGGAAACTAAATAAAAAATTACAAGCAAATTATTATTGGCGGGCTGTTCTAGAGCTTGAGGAAACAGAAGATAAAATGAAATCAAAAATAAAATCTAAGTTATTAGAAGGTTTAAAAAAATCATAATTAATGAGATTTGAAAAGATTAAGTCACACGCAAAAGTTAATTTATCTCTCAACGTGCTAGGAAAACGAAAATCAAAACTTCATGATTTAGAGACTCTAGTTGCTTTTGTCGACTTACATGATCAAATTTTTATAAAAAGAACAAATAATAAAAATCACATAGTAAAATTTTCAGGAGATTTCTCTAATAAAGTGCCAAAAATAAATACCGTTAGTAATTTGTTAAATATTCTCGATAAAAAAAAAAAATTAAAAAATAATAAATATTCAATTTTAATAAAAAAAAATATTCCCCAACAAGCTGGACTTGGTGGAGGCTCAATGAACGCGGCCTCTTTAATTAATTACTTTGAAAAAAAAAATAAAATTAATTTAACGTTAAAAGAGAGATATGATTTATGTTCAAAAATAGGGTCGGATGTAATCTTAGGTATTGATCAAAAAAATTTAATTATTTCTTATAAAAAAAAAACTACAAAAATTAAAAAAAATTTAAAAATTTTTACTTTAATGGTTAAGCCAAATTTTGGCTGTTCGACAAAAAGTATTTTTAACCGAGTTAGACATTACTCAAAACCACAATTATCAAAAATAAGGTCAAAAAATATTGACTTTAATTTAATGTCAAAGTTAAAAAATGATTTAGAGATCATATCTACAAAAAAATATCCTAGACTTCAGAAACTTAGAGATTATTTTTTAAATATTGATAAAAATTCATGTGTAAGAATGACAGGATCTGGTTCAACAATCGTTGGGTATTTTAAGTCCAAAAAAGCCGCACTAAACGCAAAGAAATTATTAAGAAAAAATTATAAAAACTATTGGTGTAATTTATCAAAAACTATATAAAGCTTTTTTTTTGTGATATATGAAATTAATTTTGGGGTGTAGCCAAGTGGTAAGGCAGCGGTTTTTGGTACCGCCATCCTAGGTTCGAATCCTAGCACCCCAGCCAATTATGTATAATTTTTTTAGAAAAATCTTTAAAACAAACAAAAAACTTACACCAAAAGATAGCTCTTTTTTAAGCATATATAATAACACAGAAGTTTCAAAACTTTTTGAAGCGATATCAAATTTTAATAATACTAGTGAACTTAGATATGTAGGTGGATGTGTTAGAAAAATTTTAAATCAGGAAGATGTTGATGATATTGATCTAGCTGTAAATCTTAATCCAAATCAAATTAAAGAGTGTTTGCAATCAAACAGCATTAAATTCTTTGAAACTGGCATAAAACATGGGACTATCACTGCAAATATAGGTCAAAAAAATTTTGAGATTACATCACTAAGAGAAGATGTAGATACCGACGGAAGACATGCAAAAGTTAAATATACAACAGACTGGTTAAAAGACTCATCAAGAAGAGATTTCACCATTAATTCTATTTATGCGGATAAAGATGGCAATTTGTTTGATCCCAATGGAGGCGTCAAACATTTAGAACAGGGCAAGGTAATATTTATAGGTAATGCAGATAAAAGAATTCAGGAAGATTATTTAAGAATTTTGAGATATATTAGATTTTTTATAAGTTATAGTAATCATACCCATAACTCATCAGTTAAAAAATCAATCAAGCAAAACATTGCTGGTGTAGCTAATCTTTCAAAAGAAAGATTAATGAGCGAATTAAAAAAAATTATTTTATCTAAAAATTTTTTACAATTATCAAAAGACTATTTTTCATTAGAAATTTTAACAACAATTTTTCCTCAGCTTGTTAATCTTAATAATTTAGAAAAAATAAATGAATACTCAAAAAATATATTTTACAAAAAAACATTTATTTTTTTAATTTCTTACTTAATTATAGATGAAACTGATAATGCCAATTATTTCTTATTTAAGTATAATTTATCAAATGAAGATAAAAAAAGAGTAAAGTTTCTTATTGAAAATCATGAATTATTTTCTGAAAAAGATTACTTCAATAAGAAAAATCTTCAAAGAATTTTTTATTTTTATAATAAATCATATGTTATTGATTTATTAGATTTAAAAATTTTTAACTCTAAGACAGCACCAAAAAAACTAATAGAATTAAAAAAATATTTTGAACAGTTTGAGAAACCTATATTTCCATTAAAAGCCCAGGATTTACTTGAAAAATATAAATTAAAAGAAGGCAAAGAATTTGGACAAAAAATTAGATTACTCGAGGAAATGTGGTTAAATAATAGCTTTAAAATAAGTAATAAGGAAATTGATAACGTATTTAGAAATTAAATATATTTTACGTCTTTTATTTCAAAATTTTTTAAACCTGCAGGAGTTTTAATTTCAACTAAATCTCCCTTATTTTTACCAATCAGACCCATACCAATTGGCGATTTAAAATATATTAGTTTTTCTTTTAAATCTGCCTCATCTTTTCCAACAATTTTATATTTCACACTTTCATCAGTATCTAAATTTTGTAGCATTATTGTTGAACCAAATATAACTTTTCCATCGTTATCTAATTTAGAAACATCAATAACATTTGCTCTAGCAATTAAATCCTCAACTTCTTGAACTCTTCCCTCATTGTGAGATTGTTGTTCTTTTGCAGCATGATATTCGGCATTTTCTTTAAGGTCCCCATGTGATCTTGCTTCGGCTATAGCTGCAACTATCTCTGGTCTTTTTTTTTCTTTTAAGAAAATTAATTCTTCTTTTAATTTTTCCAAACCTCTAACTGTTATTGGCTCTTTTTCCATAATCTATTTCCATTTTGCAACAGGTGGTAGTGACATTAAAATAGCCTCAACATTACCATTCGTTTGTAAACCAAACTTTGTACCTCTATCATAAAGTAAGTTAAATTCAACATATCGACCTCTTTTTTCTAATTGAATTTCTCTTTGTTTATTTGACCATTTTTTTTTATATTTTTTTAGTATTATTTCTCTAAAAATATTTTTAAAACTTATTCCTACTTCTCTTACAAAATTAAAATCTTTTTCCCAATTTTCTTTTTTATAATCAAAAAAAATTCCCCCTATACCTCTTGGTTCTTTCCTATGTGGCAAATAAAAATATTCATCACACCATTTTTTATATTTTTTATAAAAATATTTATTATGTTTGTCACAAGATTTCTTTAATTCATTATGAAACCATTTTTCTAAACTTTTATCTTTTAGGCAAGGTGTAACATCCATCCCTCCACCAAACCATCCATGAGAAGTATAAATATATCTAGTGTTAAAATGCATAGCAGGAACATGAGGGTTTTTCATATGCATTACTACTGATATACCCGCTGCCCAAAAGTTTGGATTTTTATCTCCCCCAGGAATTCTGTTTCTAAATTCTTTTGAAAATTTTCCATATACTTCTGAAAAATTTACACCTACTTTTTCAAAAATTTTTCCATTTTCTAAAATTCTAAATTGGCCCCCACCTTCATTTGAGTTTTTACCTCTTTCCCAATTTTTAATACTAAAGATATTTTTTTTACCCTCTAATTCCTCAATTTCTTGACAAATTACTTCTTGTAAAGTCTTAAACCAATTTCGAGCTAGTTTTTTTTTAATTGTTTGATCCATAGATATTTGATTGTCTTATATTTTCTGACAATACTATTGCAACTGAAGATGCGAGGTTCAAGGATCTTTTTTTTTCAATCATTGGTATTTTTATCTTATTCTCTAGTCTTTTATGAACTTCATCTGGTACACCTGAACTTTCTCTTCCAAATAGTAATGTGTCATTGTATCTAAATTTAAATTCAGTATAAATTTTACTTGCCTTAGTTGTCATCAAAACTACTCTATCATTTTTTTTTGCTTCAAAAAATTCATCTGAACTTTTGTAAATCTTTATCAATTTTTCATCAAGGTAGTCCATCACAACTCTTTTAAAACGTTTGTCACTTAGTAAAAATCCACAAGGCTCTATAATCTCAAGAACAGCCCCAAGGCAAGAACAAGTTCGAGCTATCGCAGCCGTATTTTGTGGTATATCAGGCTCGTAAAGTGCTATTTTAGGCATCGATTTAGTTTTTTTGTGTGTCATTGTTACCATGGAAAAATAATGTTTTTCTTCATATATGAAATCATATATTAAGAAAAAAATTAAAATAATAATAAATGTCCGATTCAGAAAAAAAGAAGCCAAATAGGAGAGATTTTATAGTGACTGCAACAACGGCAGCAGGCGCAGTAGGCGTCGGAGCGGTTGTTTGGCCGTTAGTTGATCAAATGAACCCTGACGCATCTGTTAAGGCATTAGCAAGTACGGAAGTTGATATAAGTGCAGTAGAACCTGGTCAATCAATAACCGTTTTGTGGAGAGGCAAACCAGTTTTTATAAAAAGAAGAACTCAAGATGAAATTGATAGTGCAAGAGCTGTTGATTTAAGTGAGTTAAAACATCCTGAAAAAGATGAGGATAGAGCAAAAAATCCAGAATGGCTTGTAATGTTAGGAGTATGCACTCACCTTGGGTGTGTACCTTTGACTGATAAAGGAGATTATGGGGCATGGTTTTGTCCATGTCATGGTTCACACTATGATACATCTGGAAGAATTAGAAAAGGACCGGCACCTACAAATATGGAAGTGCCAAAATATGAATTTGTAAACAGTAATACTATAAAAATTGGATAAAAAATTTTATGAGCGATCACGAATATACACCTAAATCAAAAGTTGGAAAATGGTTTAATGATAGACTTCCATTACTAACACTTGCAAACCATTTAACAGATTATCCTACTCCTAAAAATTTAAATTACTGGTGGACATTTGGTGGAATTCTTACTTTTTGTTTAATCACTCAAATAATTACAGGTATTGTTTTGGGTATGCATTACGTAGCGCATGCTGATTTAGCTTTTCAAAGCGTAGAGCACATTATGAGAGATGTAAATTACGGTTGGTTAATAAGATATGTGCATGCAAACGGTGCATCTATGTTTTTCTTAGCTGTTTATATTCATATCTTTAGATCTTTGTATTATGGCTCATATAAATCGCCAAGAGAAGTTATTTGGATTATAGGTATGTTGATTTATTTCCTTATGATGGCAACCGCATTTATGGGGTATGTTCTTCCTTGGGGACAAATGAGTTTCTGGGGTGCTACAGTAATTACAAACTTATTTAGCGCCATTCCTTTAGTAGGTGAGAGTATTACTAATTGGCTTTGGGGAGGTTACTCAGTTGATAATCCAACTTTAACAAGATTTTTTAGTTTACACTATTTGTTTCCTTTTTTAATTTTAGGACTAGTTGTGCTTCACATTTGGGCACTACATGTACCTGGAAACAACAACCCAATTGGAATTGACATAAAAAAACCATCTAAAGATACTGTTCCATTCCATCCATATATAGTGATTAAAGATGCATTTGCACTTTTGATATTTTTATTAATATTTGCGTTCTTTGTATTCTTTTCACCAAATATTTTAGGTCATGCAGACAATTATATTGAGGCAAACCCACTAGTCACACCTGCTCACATTGTTCCTGAATGGTACTTACTACCATTTTATGCAATCTTAAGGTCAGTCCCTGATAAACTCCTTGGCGTAATAGCGATGTTTGCAGCAATATTTGTATTAGTGATTTTACCTTGGTTAGATACTTCAAAAGTTAGATCAACAGTTTTTAGACCTATATATAAACAGTTCTACTGGTTTTTAGTTGCCGATGTATTAATACTTGGTTATGTAGGAGCAATGCCAGCAGAGGGTCTATACTTATTAATAGCAAGAGTGGCAACAGCGTATTACTTTGCACATTTTTTAATAATCTTACCTTTCTTAGGATTGAAGGAAAAAACCACTCCGTTACCTCTAAGTATAACTGAACCTATATTGGGCGGATCTGCTGATATGGCGATGGCTAGAAATAATTCAGATTTTAAAGAGAAACTGTGAAAATCTTTTTAAAATTAACTTTCTTATTTGTTATAATTTCATCATTAATTTCATCAAGAGCAATTGCTGCTGGTGAACAACAAGAATTATTAAAAGTTGATTGGTCTTTTAAAAGCTTCTTTGGTAAATTTGATAGAGCCTCTCTTCAGAGAGGATATCAAGTATATACAGAAGTTTGTGCTTCGTGCCATTCACTTAAACATTTAAGTTACAGAAATCTAGCAGAAAAAGGTGGACCAGAATTTACAGAGCTCGAAGCTAAAGCAATTGCCTCAAATTTTGAAGTAACAGATGGACCAAATAGTGATGGAGAAATGTTTGAAAGACCTGCAAAATTATCAGATAAATTTGTGATGCCTTATGCAAATGTTCAAGAAGCAATTGCAGCAAATGGTGGTGCATATCCTCCAGATATGTCAGTTCTTGTAAAAGCTAGAAAAGGTGGAGCAAATTATATTTATTCTGTCTTAATGGGATATGATGAGCCACCAGCAGACATGGAACTAGATGATGGTGTTTATTACAACAAATATATGTATGGTAATAAAATTAAAATGTCATCTCCTTTAGATGATGACATTGTAGAGTACGCTGATGGAACAAAAGCAACAGTAGATCAAATGGCTAAGGATGTAACAACATTTTTACAATGGACTGCTGAACCTCACTTAGAAACAAGACATAAACTAGGTTTCAGGGTAATAATATATTTATCTGTTTTAACAATTTTAGTTTATTTTAGTATGAAAAAAATCTGGTCACGTATTGAAACGGAAGTTTAAAATATCTCCATCTTTAACAATATATTCTTTACCTTCCAATCTCATTTTTCCAGCTTCTTTAGATTTTAACCATCCTTGATTATTTAAAAAATCTTCATATGAAATTGTTTCAGCTCTTATAAATCCTTTTTCAAAGTCAGAATGAATTTCTCCAGCAGCATTTGGAGCCGTTGATTCCTTTGTAATAGTCCAAGCCCTAGTCTCCTCTGGTCCAGATGTAAAAAAAGTTTGTAAGGATAAAAGATCGTATCCTTTTCTTATTAATGAATTAAGTCCTGTCTCTGACATATTGATCATTTTCATATAATTTTTTTTTTCATTTTCATCATCTAATTGGTTTATTTGATTTTCTATTTCTGCAGAAATTATTAATGTATTTTTTTCATCAAATTTTTTTATAAATTCCTCAGTATATTTGTTACCTGACTTAATACTATCCTCGTCTACATTGCACACATATAGCTTTGGTTTTGTACAAAGAAGCCCGCTATTTTTTATAATTTTTTCACCAAATTCATTTGTGATCAATTTTAAATCTCCATCCTCATCTATTATCTTTTGGGCTGTTTCTAGCAATTTAACCTCTTCAATATCAACATTTTTTTTATTTTTTTTATCAAGTCTCTTTTGAATTGACTCTAAATCAGCTAACTTCATTTCAGTTTCTATAATCTCCAAATCTCTTACAGGATCAACGGTAGAGTTAACATTTTGAATATCATCTGAGTCAAAACATCTGATCATATGAATAATTGCATCAACTTCTCTGATATGAGACAAGAATTTATTACCTAATCCCTCCCCCTTGGAGGCTCCCTTAACAAGACCTGCGATATCAACAAATGAAATTGTAGTGTTAATTTTTTTTTTGGAAATTGAAATTTCAGCTAGTTTATCAAGTCTTTTATCTGGAACTGATACAATGCCTATATTTGGATCAATTGTGCAAAAGGGAAAATTCTCTGCTTGTGCTTTATTAGAGTTTGTTAAAGCGTTAAATAAAGTAGACTTACCAACATTTGGCAATCCAACGATTCCACATTTAAAACCCATTTAATTGTTGTTAACAGTACTTGAAAATAAGTCTAATTTTTTATCAATCAATATAGTTAAAGATTGAATTATATTACTTGTTATTGAGTCCAAATGAACTTGTTCATCCTCATTAAAGTCGTTTAGTACATAATCAGAGACAGGTATTTTATTTTCTGGCTTTCCTATACCAATACGAACTCTTGAATATTCCTTACCTATAAATTTGTCAATTGATGCGATGCCATTATGACCCGCACTTGATCCACCAAACTTTGCTTTAATTTTTCCAAATTCAATATCTAGGTCATCATGAAATACAATCACATCTTCCGCATCTATTTTGAAGTATTCAAGTAGCTCTCTAATACAAATTCCTGAATTATTCATAAATGTGAGAGGTTTAATTGCATATATTTTCTTATCACCAATATTTCCAGTAGTTAATAATCCCTTAAATTTTGGTTTTTGCTTAGACAGTCCAAATTTTTGGTTAATTGCATCGACAATTTTAAAACCAATGTTATGTCTATTATTTTGACTATTTGGAGTCGGATTTCCTAAACCAACAAGTAACAACATATCAAATTAAATCTGGAAAAAAAATTTCACTATTTATTATTTTTTATCTGATGAAGATTTATCTTCTTCTTTAGTTTTGTCGCCCTCAGCCTTATCACCATCGGTTGAAGTTTTATCACTATCTACTTCGGCTGCTTCTACTCCTTCTGCTGCCTCACCTTCAGCTGCCTCTGCTGGTTTTTCTGGCTCTTTAACTACCGTAGGTGCAGCAACTGTTGCAATCACGAAGTCTCTGCCTTGAATCGTAGGGGTAACGTTTTCAGGTAAATTAATTGAGGAAATTTTTATACTTGTACCAATATCTAAACCTTTTAAATCTACAACTAGCTCAGTTGGAATATTTTCTGCAGGACATCTTAATTCTACCTTACGTCTTACAATATTTAGTACACCTCCACGTTTAAGCCCTGGTGATAGTTCATTGTTTATGAATTTCACAGGTATTTCTAAAATAATTTTTCCACCTTTAACAATTCTCATTAAGTCAAAATGAATAGGCTCATCTGTGACAGTGTCAAAAGCAATATTTCTTGTTAAAACTTTTTGCTCTTTCCCATCTAAGCTAATAGAAATTACATTAGATAAAAAATTTTCTTTATTTATTAAATTTTTTAGCTCTTTAGTTGTAATGGAAATTTTTTCATTTGGTTGTTCGCCACCATAAACTATACCCGGAACATTACCTTTGTTTCTTAGGTCGTTCACTTGGCCTTTGGTTTTTGTTTCTCTAATTATTGCTTGTATTGTGCTCATAAAGAGCTGGTTTTTAACCGAAGTTAGCTAATTTTACAAGTTTTATTTAAATAGATCTGAAACAGATGTTGAATTAGAAATCCTTTTAATAGCCTCAGCCAATAATATTGATATTGATAATACTTCAATATTTCTTACTTTTTTTAATTTGTCTGAACTGTCTATACTATCTGTAATAACTAAATTTTTAATTTTTGAATTCTTTATCTTTTTAACTGCATCACCACTAAAAACCCCGTGAGTTGCATATACATGAACTTCATTTGCACCTCTTTTTAATAAAGCATCAGCTGCATTGACAATTGTTCCTCCGGAATCAATTATATCATCAGTTAAAATACAAATTTTGTTTTTAACATTACCAATAACATTCATAACTTGTGACTTTCCAGGACTAGGTCTCCTTTTATCAACTATTGCTAAACCGACGTCTAATTTTTTTCCTAAAGCTCTTGCTCTTTCAACTCCTCCAACATCAGGCGCAACGCAAATTATATTATTACTTTTAATTTTCCTTTTAATATGCTTTGCAAATATTGGGGTAGCAAAAAGGTTATCAACTGGGATATCAAAAAAACCTTGAATTTGTCCTGCGTGCAAATCCACTGTCACCACTCTGTCAGCTCCTGCATTTGTAATTAAGTTTGAGACTAATTTTGCAGAAATAGAAGTTCTTGGCACAACTTTACGATCTTGTCTGGCATACCCAAAATAAGGAATAACAGTAGTAATATTTTTTGCAGATGATCTTTTAAGTGCATCTATACAAAGAAGTAACTCCATTAAATTATCATTTGCTGGAGAGGACACTGATTGAATTATAAAAATACTGTTACCTCTTATATTTTCGTTAATTTCAATATAGATCTCGCCATCTGCAAATTTTCTAATACTGGTATTGACTAATTTATTTTTTAGATTTTTGGATATTTTATTACTTAGCTCTTTATTGCTATTTCCGGTGAGAATCTTCATTTTTTGAGAATAACTCATTTAATCATAATTACAGAAATATTTCTACCATAATCATTTAATTTATTTTTAATTGATCTCCTAGCACTGAAAAAGTTGTTACTTAATAAATATGTATCTTTTTTGATAATTTCAATGTTTTTAACCCCAAATTTCACAAGTTCATCTTTTATATAATCTATTAAACTGAAATATATTTTATTTCTTTTGGTTTTAAAAAATTTTTTATTAGATCTTTTTTGTTTAATAAATTTATCCAAGAAATCATTTCTTACCTCATAGTTGTCTTTTCCTATACAAGGTCCAATTACAACTATTAAATCATTAAAATTACTACCACTTGACTTAAATTTTCTTAATGTAGTGGATACTATTTTTTTGTATGCTCCCTTCCAACCTGCATGTAGAGCACTAATTAAATTATTAACTGGATCATATATAAAAACAGGAGCACAATCAGCTGTCAAAATTCCTAAAGCGATACCTTTTTTATTTGTTATTAATGAGTCGCCTTTTAATTTTTTCTTTGGAATTTTACTTACTTTATAAACATAATTACTGTGAATTTGATCTAACAATATGAGATTATTTTTATCACAGCCAATTTTTTGGCAAACTTTTTTTATATTTTTTTTAACATCTCTAATTTTATCATCAGATCCTAAGCCACAATTTAAACTTCTATAAATACCTGTTGAAAAACCTCCAAATCGATTAAAAAACCCATGTCTTATCATTTTAAATTTGGAGAGTTTTTTTGATTTAAACATTATTCAAAGCCAAAAAAATTATTATTTTTATTTTTGTATCCAAAAATTACCTTAAAGAGGCTTCCCATTTGTTTTTCATTTAGTAGCCTAGACAAAGTTTCTTTCATATATTTCTGCTCTTCATTAGTCCTTTTTTTCTCTAGAATATGCGCTCTTTCAATTATACCCATTCTTTCTAGAAAAAACCTTTGAGTAACTACTTTTTTTACTTTAAGTTTATTTTTAAGGAAAAACTCTTTTAATAAATTAAAATTTACTAGTGAAGTAATATCTGCCTTGCCAAGATTTTTTAACATTGTCTCGGTTGAAATTTTTTTATTATCCATCACTGCCTGAATGGTATTTGAGTTATTACTATTCAAATAACCGTAATCTATAAGTAAAATACCACCAGAAAGTTTATTGATTTTCCTAATTATTGGATTTAACTCTATTAATCCCTTTTTAGGAAATTCAATAAATTTAAGTTTTTTTAATGTCTCAAAAGTCATTATTTGAGCAACATCTTTTTTATTACTTCTTATAAACTTTTCAATAATATCAATATTGTCTTTAACTGAATAACATTTTTCAAATAACTCATTATTTATATTTGAAAACTGTTTAATTGGTATTGCATCAAAAAACTCATTTCCAAAAAAAATAACAGGTCCGTTTTTTATTGAGTTAAAGTTTTTGATCCATTTAATTCGTTTATTATCTATATTTTGCTTTTGTAATTTTTTTAAAAATAAACTTTTCTCATATAAGTAAATTTTTATTGCTTTATTTAATTTTGGAAACTTTTTTAAGGTACTAATTATAACTTTAGTTAAACTTCCATCTCCTGGTCCAAGTTCTACAAAATTAAATACTTTAGGTTTACCCATTTTTTCCCAGGCAGAAATCAACCATATGCCTATAATTTCTGAAAATAGATTTGAAATAGTAGGGGATGTTATAAAATCTCCATTTTTGCCAAATGGATCTTTGCTAGAATAATAACCAATCTCAGGTTCATATAGAATTTTTTCAATAAAATCATCAACAGGTAAAGGTTTTTTTGATGTAATTTTAAATTTTTTGAGACTTGGTTTCATCATTTCTTTTAAAATAAATTAAAAACCCAATTAAAATCATTATGGCACTTAAAAGCATTCCCATACTTACATGTCCAAATAAATATCCAATTTGTATATCTGGCTCTCTAAAAATTTCAGATGTAATTCTAAAGCATCCATAAAGTATTAAGAATATGAAAGAGCAGGTCCCAATTTTATAATTTTTATTAAAAAAAATTAAATTCATTAGAATAAATAAAATAATACCTTCTAAAAATGCTTCGTATAATTGAGAAGGATGTCTTAATTTATTGTCATAGTTTGGAAAAAAAACTCCCCAATCAGAATTTGTAACTTTTCCAACTAATTCTCCATTTATAAAGTTTGAAATCCTACCAAAGAAAATTCCTATTGGTGCTGTGATTGATACTAAATCTAAAAAAATATAAATATCTTTCTTATTTTTTTTTGAAAATAAATAACTAGTAATAATTATACCCATTAAACCACCATGAAATGACATGCCGCCGTTCCATATTATAAAAATTTCAATTGGATTATTTAAAAAGTATGTAAAATTGTAAAAAATTACATATCCTAGCCTTCCTCCAATAATAATTCCTATTATCAAATATGAGATATAATCTTCAAATAATTTTGAAATTAAATTGTCCTTAATAAGTATCTTTTTACAATATAACCAACCGAAAATAATCCCAAAAATATATGCTAGCGAATACCACCTGACACTTAAAGAGAATATTTCAAAAGCTACTGGGTCAAAATTATTAGTAAACATTTGTAAAATTTATTATAAGCTATTAAATAGAACTCTAGTAAATAATTATTATGTCAAAATCAAGATTCGTATTCGATAAATTTGCAAAACTAATCGAACAAGGTCTGATTAATTATAAAGATGTATCTGATGAGGTAATCTCAATACTAAAATCAAAGAGAGATGAAATTGTATTTAAAATGAAACTAGCAAGTAAAGAAGAAGTAGATGTTTTGAATAAGAGAATTAGCATCCTAGAAAAAAAATTAGAAGAGAAGAAAAAAAAGAAAAAGGCTAGTAAGGTAAAGAAATAGTCACCTTTAACCCACCCAATTTTGATTTATTAAACTTAATGTCTCCTCCATGAGACTTTATAATATCAGATGATATTGATAAACCTAAACCGACACTTGATTTAGATTCAGACCTACTTTTGTCTATTTTATAGAATGGTTTTGTAATGTTATTAAATTCTGATTTATCTACACCAGGACCATCATCATCAATTGATAAAATAATTATTGAGTTTTTTGTTTCTAAATTTAATAAAATTTTTTCTGCATATTTAACAGAATTTTCTAGTAAGTTATTGATACACCTTGTAATTAAATTTTTCCTTCCGTTGAAATAGATTTTTTTCTTAATTTTTTTTTCAATATTATTATTTTCATACCTTGAAATTATTTCATCTAATAGTTCAGAAATATCAAAGGTTTCAGTTTTATCTTTTGCGCCTGTGCTTGCAAACTGAAGGTATTCATTTAGCATTTTTTCCATTTCATCAACATCCTTTGATATTTTTTCTGAAAGATCCTTGTCCTTTATAACAGCAAGTTGTAATTTAATTCTTGTAAGAGGTGTTCTTAAATCATGACTTATTCCAGATAGCATCTCAGATCTTTGATTTAAATGTCTAAGAATTCTTTTTCTCATCTTTTCAAATTCAAGACCTGCTTTTCTTATTTCTAAAGCTCCTGATGGTCTAAACTCCTCAACATCTTCACCTCTGCCAAACCTCTCTGATGCTTGAGCTAATTTAGTTATAGGTCTAGTTTGATTTTTTAAGAAAATCATCGCCACTGCTATCATCAAAATTGCAGGAACTGTAATCCAAAATGCAAAAATTCTTATTGATGATACTTGAATTCTTTCCTTAGGAAAAAATATTTGTAAAACACCTTCTCTAAATTTTATTCTTAAATCTACAACTTCCTTATACGAAATTGTATTAAACCAATGTTGACCAATTTTAGGCTTCAATTCTCTCCTCAAAGTTCTGTCCATTGGACTAAACCATCTCTCAACTTTAATATCTGGCAATTTTTCATTCTCTAAAAATCTCACTGAAAAGCTAAAATTTTTGTTATATAGATCTGTAACTATTTTTTTATTGTACTGACTTTCGTTATTATAAATATCAATAATTGTTACAATCTCACTTACCAAAGCTTTAGTTAAACCTTTGTTTGTTTTAATCCATAAACTGTCAAAAAAAACTAAAGAAATTGTAATTTGTAAAATTAATATCGGGACAGCAACAATTAGCAATCCTCTATAAAATAATCTTTTAGGTAATATGTTCTTTACAATTCTATTCAATCCAAAGGACATAACCTTCTCCTCTAATGGTTTGCAAGTATTTGGGACTTTTTGGAGTTTCTTCAATTTTTTTTCTTAATCTAGTAATAATAACATCTATTGATCTTTCTTTATTTAGATCTATCAAACTTGCAATTTCATCTCTTTTATAGATTTTGCCAGGAGAATTTATCATTTTTTCTAAAATTAGTTTTTCGGTGTTGTTTATTTTTAGTCTTTGATCATCTTTAAAGATAAAAAGCTTTTTTAGGTCTATTTTTATTTTACCAAATTCAATGACTCTTTTTATTTCTAATGATTTAGTTTTATTTAAAATATTATTTATTCTTAAAATTAATTCCTTTGGTTCAAAAGGTTTTGTTAAATAATCATCTGCACCTACTTCAAGTCCTTCAATTCTTTCAGATGGCTCTCCCTTGGCTGTCAGCAATAAAATTGGTGTATCAATTTTTTTTTTATAATCTTGAGTAAACTCTAAACCAGTTTTTCCTGGCATCATTATATCTAACACTATTAAGTCAAATTTGATAACTTTAGTCTTTTCAAAAGCATCATTTGAATCTTTGGCAGTTGAAACAAGATAATTATTTTGATTTAAATATTCTTTTACTAGATCTCTAATTCTATCATCATCATCTACAATTAATATATGCGCTTTAAAGTTTTTCATTAATAATTTTTTTAAGTACTTTATCAAAACTTATAACATCGTTGGATTCAGAACTTAAAAATGCATCATAAATTCTTTTTTTTTGGGCAGAAAAAATTTCATCAAATATTTTTTCTCCTTCTTCTGTTAAGTATACATGTTTAACTCTTGTATCTATTTCGTCTCTTTTAAATTCTATAGCCTTAATCTCTACCAAATCATTAAGAACTCTATTTAAACTTTGTTTCGTAACCTTAAGCTTCCTTAATAAGCTTGAAATAGTTATACCTTCATACAAAGATATAAGGTGAATTACTTTATTGTGAGCAGTTCCTAAAGCATGTTTATCTAAAACCTTTTTAGCATCAGCGACAGTTTCTCTATATCCATTGAATATTTTTTCGATATATTCTTTTAATTGATGATCTTTTAAATATAAAAGTTTTTTCATAATGGTAAGTTATATTGACATATTATATATACAAAGATATTTTTTCTAAAAAATAAATCAAATGATACCTTACGATAAAAGAGATGGAAAAATCTGGTACAATGGTGATCTTGTTGAGTGGCAGGATGCAAAACTACATGTTATTAGTCATGGACTACACTATGCAAGTTTAGTTTTTGAGGGTGTAAGAGTGTATGATGGTGAAATTTTCAAGCTACAAGAACATACTGATAGATTATATCATTCGGCTAAAAGAATGGACATGAAAATTCCTTACACAAAAGAAGTAATAAACAAAGCTTGTAACCAGATAATAAAAATTCAAAATGTACAGAACGGTTATTTGAGACCTTTTGCTTGGAGAGGTAGTGAAATGATGGGTGTATCTGCTCAAAAAACAAAAATAAATGTTGCGGTAGCTACTTGGGAGTGGGGTGACTATTTCGATCCTAAGTTGAAAATTGAAGGTATAAAATTAAATATTTCTAATTGGAGAAGACCAGCTCCAAATACTATACCGTGGGATAGCAAAGCTGCAGGATTGTATATGATTTGTACACTTTCCAAGCATGAGGCTGAAAGACAAGGGTTTAGTGAGTCATTAATGTTAGATCATGAAGATAATGTTGCTGAATCAACGAGTGCAAACATATTTTTTAAAGATAAAAATGGTGAACTTCATACTCCAATTCCAGACTCATTCTTAAATGGTATCACAAGGCAAACTGTTATTGAATTAGCAAAATCAAAAAATATAAAAGTTCATGAAAGGAAAATTAAACCAGATGAATTGGAAAGTTTTGAAGGATGCTTTTTAACTGGGACAGCTGCTGAGATAACACCAATTTCTCAAATTGCTGAAAATAACTATAAAGTTTGTGATCTTATTTTAGATTTATCGTCAAGCTATGGTAAATTAGTAAGAAAAAAAAGGGCAGCTTAATCTTTGTTGTCCTCGGATATTGCGTGGTCTATACCTTTCCTTAAATATTCGTATCCAGTATATAAAGTAAGAAAAGCTGAGAGCCACAATAAAATTATTCCAATTGTTTGTGCATTATAGTCTTGAAAATTTATAATTTTATTTCCAGTTTCTCCAGTGAGCAAAACAGAAATACAAAACATTTGAAGAAATGTTTTTACTTTTGCTAGACTTGAAACTGGAAGTTTAATGCTTCCTTTGGCTAAAAATTCTCTTAAACCAGAAATTAATACCTCTCTTGTAAGTATTATTATTGCAGCAATAACTTCATAGTTTTTAATAGTTCCATCCATAACAAGCAATATTAGAGCAGTTGCTACTATAATTTTATCGGCAATTGGGTCTAATAACTCTCCAAGTTTGGACTCCTCTTTAAACATTCTTGCTAATAATCCATCTAAGAAGTCAGTAAATGAGGCAATTACAAACAGTGCAAAAGGAATTACATCTCCATAAAACCCTGGCAAATAAAATGCAAAAACAAATATAGGAACAATTATAATTCTTCCAATAGTAAGATAATTTGGAATTTTCATATATTACTCGTGGAAGTAATTATATATCTTTTTCGCAACTTTTTCCTCAACTCCTTCAACTGTTTTTATCTCATCTAAGCTGGCGGACTCAACTGCTCTGGCTGAGCCAAAGTGATTTAAAAGAGCTCTTTTTCTAATAGATCCAATCCCATCAATTTGATCAAGTAAAGACTTACTAATACCTTTTTTTCTCTTTGCTCTATGTGCACTTATTGCAAATCTATGAGACTCGTCTCTTAATCTTTGTAAGAAAAAGAGGGTAGGGTCATTTTTTTCAAACTTAAATTCTTTACCATTATGAAAAAAGGTTTCATTACCACTATTCCTTAATTTACCTTTTGCAATTGCGATCATTGGAATATCATGTAATCCTAATTCATTAAGTGTTTCTCTGGCTACTGAGTATTGTCCTTTCCCTCCGTCAACTATTACTAAGTCTGGCATTGTTAAATAATTATCTTTTTCTTGAACAGCTCTTTTAAATCTTCTATTTAAAACTTCTCGCATCATTCCATAATCATCTTGTTCATTTTTCTTATTTTTAATATTAAATTTTCTATACCTTTTTTTAATAAAACCCTCATCACCAAAAGTAATAAGTGCGCCAACACTGTTGGTTCCTTGAATATGACTATTGTCATAAACCTCAACTAAATTAATATTGTTTTCTAAATTAAATTTTTTAGAAACATTTTCAAACAACTCTTTATTATTTTGGCTCTCATAAATTTTTCTATTTAAGCTATCTTTTGCATTTTTTAGAGCTTGATTTACAACTTTTAGTTTAGAACCTCTTTTTGCAACAGAAATATTTATTTCTTTGTTTTCTTTTTGGGAAAGTGTTTTTTCAATTAGGACTTTTTCCTTTATTTCATCACTTAAGATAATGGAGCTTGGTACACTTTTGTTTTCATAAAATTGAGAAATAAAAGAATTCAAAATTTCTTTTAGGTTATCTTCTGGGTCGTGTTTAGGAAAAAAGGCTTGGTTTCCCCAGTTTTGTTTTGATCTATAGAAAAATACTTGAATACAAGTCTTACCAGACTCTTTGTATCCAGCTATAACATCTGCTTCAACCAAATTTGCCTCATTTATTCTTTGAGATGATTGAATAATGTTTAAAGATTTAATTCTATCCCTCAAGATTGCAGCTTTTTCAAAATCTAAATCAGAACTTGCCTTTTCCATTTGTCCTGATAAATTTTTTTGTATCTTTCTTGATTTACCGGATACGAATTCAATTGCGCTATCTACTGATAGCTTATAATCATCTTTTTCTATGTATCCAACACATGGACCAGAGCATCTCTTTATTTGATAAAGAATGCACGGTCTTTCTCTTTTTTTAAATACTGTATCATCACAAACTCTTAGTTGAAAAATTTTCTGGATCATTTTAATAGTCCAATTTGCAGATCCAGCTGAAGCAAATGGTCCAAAGTAAAAACCCTCTCTAGTTTTTTTTCCTCTATGTCTTCTAATTTGAGGCCATTTATCCTCATTTCCAATAAAAATAAATGGAAATGACTTGTCGTCGCGTAAAAGTATATTGAATTTAGGTTTATATTTTTTTATTAAGTTTGCCTCTAGTAGAAGTGCTTCACTCTCATTAGAGGTACTTGTGATCTCAATTTTCCTTGTTTGAGATAGCATTCTCTCAGTTCTAATAATATGATTTTTCTCAGAAACATAACTCTTTAATCTGTTGGGTAAATTTTTTGCTTTACCAACATAAAGTATCACATTTTTTTCATTTAACATTCTGTATACACCAGGAAGCTTGGGTATAAGTGGTAGCTCTTTTTTAATTGCTTCTTTACCTATATCAGAACTTATCATGACTTCTTTTTTTTGAAATTTGAATACCAACGGATGAGCAATCTTTCATGATTTCTAATTTCTCAATTTGAAGACTTATTTTATCAATTCTTTTATCTTTAAATAATTCATCGAATACATCTTCCGCTAATGTTTCAAGAAAATTATAATGTTTATTTTTGATAAGTTTCTTTATCAATCTTACAATTTTTGCATAATTTACAATTGATTTAATATCTTTATCATTTGAGGGGTTTTTATCTTCGTAGTTTACTTCTAAATTAAATTTAACTTTTTGGGGAGCCTCTTTTTCAAAATCAAAATAACCAAGTTTTAAATTTAAAATAAGTTCTTTGATAAGCACTTTCTTTTCATAATTGAAAAGGCTTTTGATTTTATCAACCTTTACAATTTTTAAATTATTTTTCTTCATATTCTAGAACCTATATATTCTAATATAACTGGATTGTAATATTGAAAACAGGTTGCCTGATCCATACTATGTCCATCTTTAACTTTAAATTTATCTGATTTATTTTTCCCTAATTTAAAACATTTTTTTCCATCAATTGTATAATCTTTAGATATAACAACTCTTTTCATTCCATCAATTTGATCCATCCAATCAGAAGTCAATCCTTCAAAAGGATCTTTTGGATGAGTAAAAGCCAATAGTGGAACTTTAAGATTTTTTAATATTTCATCATTATATTGGGACCTTAAATCGTATTGTGCAGGTTTTTTTTCTTTAAATTTAGCTAAACCTTCTTCTAATCCTAATTTTGATACCTTATACTTTTTGCTTAGTCTATCAAAGCACGCTTGCATATAAGCTATTCCTCCCCCAGCTTTGTCAGGATGTCTTGAAAAGAATAGTAGAGTTGTTAATCCACCACAAGAATGTCCAGTGACAAATATCTGTTTTCTAGGAACGCCTAGAGAAACGAGTTTTTCTACTAACTCGAAATTTTGTTCTACTCTTTTGTCTAACTTTGATTTGCCTTCGTATGGTTTTTTTGAAAACCACCATTTTTTTCCCATATCACCTACTATTTTATGTGCACATAAATTATAGAGCATAATTTTTTTTCCATTTATTTCTTCATCTATTAATGAAACACGGTTTCTAATTTGGTCTATAGATGTGCAAAAATTTTGTTTTCCATCAAAATTACTTTGACCATGGTTATTGATTAAAATTATTTTATTAGTCGGATCTTCAATTGTTGATAATTTAGTTACTTTAAATTTCTTTGATAAAAATCCATCTTTCTTAATATTGTGACCATCAGCAAACGATGTTGATATTGTCAGAATAAATATTGATAAAAATAAGTATAAATTTTTCATTCTTTTCCACCCATTATGTCTGGAGTTTGCCAATTTAAGTTTTGACCACAATCTATTGCCAATACTTGTCCAGTAATAGATATATTTTTAATAAAAAAGTCTACCGCGTTGCATATTTGTTGAACATCTACTTGTCTTTTGAGAGGTGTTGCCATGTATTGTTTTTTAAAATGTTTTTCACTTTGTCTTTTGTTTTTAATTGTAGGACCAGGGGCAATTCCATTAACTCTTATTTTTGGAGCCAAACTCATGGCACTAGTTTTTGTAAGGGTATAAAGTCCAGTTTTACTTATGGTATATGAAAAAAAATAGGGAGTAAGTTTAAAAACTCTTTGATCAATTATATTTATAATATTATTGTTTTTACTCTTAATATTTTTAGCAAATTCTTTTGACAAAAGTGCAGGTGTTCTTAGATTTGTTCTTAAATGTTGTCCCCAACTATCTGTATTAAAGTTTTCTAATTTATCATTTTCAAACAGAGAAGCATTATTTATCAAACAATTAAAATATTTTAATTTGGATTTTGCAAATTTAATAACCTTATTTACATCGCTTTCAACACTTAGATCTCCTTTAATCAAATAAACTTTCGTACCATTTGAAGATAATTCTTTTTTAAGTTTTTCAGCCTTTGCTTTTGATTTGTTATAATGAATTACGATTTCTACTCCCTTACCTGAAAGTTTTCTAGCTATGGCAGCACCAATTCTAGTGGCTCCACCAGTAATTATGATTTTATTTGCTTCCATTTTTTTTTACCTTTTTGAGCTCTAGTTCCTGGCATTCCCATAGTTGATCTTCCTTTTGGATATATTTTGTTGTTTAGGCTATATTGTTTTACCTTAGGGTTAAGTGTAACCTCCAATTCTGTACTTTCAAGTTTTCTAATTTCATCCCTTATTTTAGCCGCTTCCTCAAATTCTAAATTTGTTGCAGATTCTTTCATTTTTTTGTTCAAAGCTTTTATATGTTTCTTAAGATTGCCCCCTACATTTGCTCCTGTACCAATTTTGACATAATCTTTTTCATAGACGCTTTCTAGAACATCGCTTATTTCTTTTTTTACAGTAGTTGCACTGATTTTATTTTTTTTATTATAATCAAGTTGAATATTTCTTCTTCTCTCAGTCTCTTTAATAGCTTTTTTTATACTTTTAGTTTCTTTGTCAGCATACAAAATAACTTTACCATCCAAATTTCTTGCTGCTCTTCCGATTGTTTGGATCAATGAAGTCTCTGATCTTAAAAAACCCTCTTTATCTGCATCTAATATTCCAACTAAAGCACATTCTGGGATATCTAAACCCTCTCTTAATAAATTTATTCCAACTAAAACATCAAAGACACCTAGCCTCAAATCCCTCATTATTTCAATTCTCTCTAGAGTATCAATATCAGAATGCAAATATCTTACTTTGATACCATTTTCATGTAAGTATTCAGTCAGATCTTCGGCCATTTTTTTTGTCAAAGTGGTAACAAGAACTCTGTAATTTTTTTCAATTGTTTTTAGACATTCATGCATCAGATCATCAACTTGATTTTTTGCGGGTTTTATTTCAACTGGGGGATCAATTAAACCAGTTGGTCGAATAACTTGATCGATAAATTTACCTTTGGTTTGTTCTAATTCCCATGGACCAGGTGTTGCTGATACAAAAACAGTTTGTGTCCTCATCATATCCCACTCTTCAAATTTTAGTGGTCTGTTATCCATACATGATGGTAGTCTAAAACCATATTCTGCTAAAGTACTTTTCCTAGATCGATCTCCTTTAAACATTCCATTTAGCTGCGGAACTGTAACATGACACTCATCAACAAATATTAATGTATTATCAGGAAAATATTCAAATAGAGTAGGTGGAGGTTCACCAGGTTTTCTTCCAGACAAAAACCTTGAGTAATTTTCAATTCCTGCACATGACCCTGTAGCTTCGATCATTTCAAGATCGAATTTTGTTCGCTCTTCCAATCTTTGTGCTTCAAGTAATTTATTTTGTTCTTTATGTTTTTTAAGAGTTATCTCTAATTCTTTTTTGATATTTATTACTGCCTGTTCTATTGTAGGTTTTGGAGTTATGTAGTGGCTGTTAGCATAAACTTTAATTAAATTTAATTCTCTTACTTGATCACCTGTTAATGGATCAAACTCCTCAATTTTCTCAAGTTTATCCCCAAATAAGCTTAGCCTCCAAGCCCTATCTTCCAAATGAGAAGGAAAAATTTCTAAATATTCACCTCTAGCTCTAAATGTACCTCTATAAAAATTTTGATCATTTCTTTTGTATTGAAGTGCAACTAAAGATTTTATTATATGTTCTCTATTATAGTCATAGTTTTTTTGCAGAGTAAGTGTCATTTTACTGTAAGCTTCAACAGATCCTAATCCATAGATGCACGATACACTTGCAACTATAAGAACATCATCTCTTTCAAGAAGAGAACGAGTAGCAGAGTGTCTCATTCGATCAATTTGCTCGTTAATTGATGCTTCTTTTTCTATGTAAGTATCTGACCTTGGAACATATGCTTCTGGAGTGTAGTAATCATAGTAAGATACAAAATACTCTACAGCATTATCTGGAAAAAAACCTTTCATCTCACCGTATAGCTGAGCGGCAAGAGTTTTATTTGGCGCAAGTATTAAAGCTGGTCTGTTTGTTTCTTCAATTACTTTAGCCATCGTAAAGGTTTTGCCTGACCCAGTTACCCCTAATAAAACCTGATTAAATTGGTTTTTTTTAGCACCATTAACCAAATTTTTAATTGCCTCTGGTTGATCTCCTGCTGGCTTAAAATCAGATTTAATTTTAAATTTTCTGCCACCTTCAAGTTTTCCACTTATTTTAGGATTTTTACTTTGAATATCTGTAATTAAATCTTGATATGTATTTTCCATATATTAAATAAAGTAATAGAATATAAACAATTTTCAATGAGCATAATATCAAACAGTTTAAAAAGAATTAAACCTTCACCAACAATAGCTGTAACCCAAAAAGCGAGAGAATTAAAAGCCGCTGGAAAAGATGTAATAGCTTTAGGTGCAGGTGAACCCGATTTTGATACACCAGATAATATTAAAAAAGCTGCTGTAAAAGCCATAAGAAATGGTGATACTAAATACACTCCAGTTGATGGAACTCTTGCAATTAAAAATGCAGTTATAAAAAAGTTTAAAAGAGAAAATAAACTTAATTATACTTCAGACCAGATAACTGTAGGTACAGGAGGTAAACAAGTTTTATACAATGCATTTGTAGCAACATTAAATAAAGGAGATGAGGTTCTAATACCAGCTCCGTTTTGGGTATCTTATCCAGATATGGTTTTGCTTGCTGGGGGTAAACCAAAATTTATAAAATGTGGAGAAGAAGACGGATTTAAATTAACACCAGCTAAACTTAAAAAAGCAATCACAAAAAAAACAAAATGGATAATTTTAAATTCTCCATCTAATCCCACTGGTGCAGCTTACACGAAAAAAGAAATTATTAGTTTAGGCAAGGTGCTACTTAAAAATAAAAATGTTTTTATATTAAGTGATGATATTTATGAGCATGTAAAATTTGATAATTTTAAATTTTTTACAATTGCACAAATCAAAAAACTTAAAGACAGAACATTAACTATGAATGGTGTAAGTAAAGCTTATGCTATGACGGGGTGGAGAATTGGTTATGCGGCTGGACCAAAAAATATAATTGCTGCAATAAGAAAGATTCAATCTCAATCAACATCAAATCCATCATCAATAAGTCAAGCAGCTGCTGTAGAAGCTCTAAATGGATCACAAAGCTTTATAAAAAAAAGAGCAAAATCTTTTAGTGACAGAAGAAACTTTGTTGTTAATTATTTAAACAGTATACAAGGAATAACTTGTTTAATGCCAAAGGGTGCCTTTTATGTTTTCCCTAGTTGTAAAGGATTGATTGGAAAAAAAACAAAAATTAAAGATGATACAGATTTTGTTAAAAAGCTCCTTGAAAAACAAAATGTAGCTGTGGTACAAGGCTCTGCATTTGGTCTAGACGGTTATTTTAGAATATCTTACGCAACTTCAATGCAAAAATTAAAAGTTGCAATGGCAAGGATCAAGCTTTTTTGTGATAGTTTAGGCTAATTTTAGTCTTACTACTGATTTTGCAGCATCAACGACTGCAGTTTTTGAAGGTAAAAATTTCATCTGAAGAATTTCCTCTGCGTATGTTTGATCTGTTTGCATTGTAAGCCCTAAATCTGGAACCAAATTTTTTGCACTTGTATCTATGTAACTAAGAAGTTTAACCATAAAATTTGGTAATTCTTTTTTGGGAAGTTTTTTTGCATGGCTTGGAAGATTTTCAGCCATTATTTTTGATAACTCAAGAATACTTCTTACTTCAGATCCAACAATTAATCTTCTACCACCAGCTCTTTTATTTGTTAAAGATAAAACATGTGCTCTAGCAATATCTTTTACATGCGATATCATTACTGAAAACTTTGGCGCAGCTGGAAATTTTCCTTGAAGTAATTGTTTTATATATTCCATGGATGTACAGCTTTTTTCATTTAAAAAATCTCCTAAAACAAAGCCAGGATTGATACAAGTAAGATTATTTTTTAGACCTTTACTTTCCATAAGATCCCATGCAGCTTTTTCAGCTCTTGTTTTAGATACAAAATAATCAGTAGTTTTGTTCCATTCTATATCAGTCCAATCATTTTCACCAAAAGTGTAAGGATTTGTTCTATTTGGTTTTCTAAACATACATACAATAGACGATGTCTTTACAAAGTGCTCAACTCCTGCATTTATCCCTGCATTTAAAACTCTCAAAGTTCCATCTTTTGCAGCTGGAGTAAGTGACTCTCTATCATTCGACACTTTAAATGGAAAAGGAGACGCAACATGAATAATATATTTGCAACCCTTTGCAGCCTCATTCCAACCTTCATCTTTAAGTAAATCTAAATCTACAAACGATAATTTCTCTGTTGAAACATTATTCTCTTCTAATGTTTTTTTAGTTTGTTCAATTGAATTTTTATTCCTCACTGTCCCTAAAACTTCAAAGCCTGAATTCAATAATTCAATTGCTACATGTTTTGCTACAAAACCACTTATTCCAGTTAATAAAACTTTATCGGTCATTTCTTTGAAAATTATTTAGTTTTTTTCTTCTTCTCTAAACCAAATACTGGGGAGTTTCTAAATCTTAAAACAAGAATTGCTATTGCGATTAAAACAATGGCACCTGCTTCATATAATAATACTTCTGGATTAATCGATTTTCCTTGTAAAATTATAAATCTAGAAAGAGCAGTAATTGCAATAAATAATGGAAGAGTTATTTGAATTGATTGGCTTTCCCAAAATACTCTTACCATTGCTAAAACTTCCAGGTATAGAAAAAGTAACAGCAAATCAGCTAAAGTAACTTTTTGAACAACTATCATTTGATATATTTCAATACCAAATGCTATAATTGTAGCAGCAAGTATAATTACTAAAGCTATTAATTGGATTTGTTTTACTATATTTTCCATGGATAACTTATAAATGATCTTAAATTAATTTGAAGCTAAATATTTTTCTGCTTCTAGAGCAGCCATACAGCCCATTCCTGCTGCTGTTACTGCTTGTCTAAAAATTTTGTCTTTAACATCTCCAGCAGCATAAACACCCGGAACATTTGTTTCTGTAGAATCACTTTTTGTAATTAGATAACCTGTATTGTCCATTTCTAATTGATCTTTAAATAGCGAAGTAGCAGGGTCATGACCAATAGCTATAAATAAACCATCAATTTTTAACTCTGATATTTCATTAGTTTTAATATTTTTAATTTTCAAGCCTTTTACATTTTTTGGTTCTTCATCCCCAATTATTTCTTCAACAACTGAGTCCCAAATAATTTCAATTTTTTTGTTTTCCATTAATTTTTTTTGTAAAAGTTTTTCTGCTCTTAGTTCATTTCTTCTGTGAATTAATTGTACTTTTGATGCAAATTTTGTAAGAAACATTGCTTCTTCAACTGCTGCATTTCCACCTCCAACTACTGCAACTGTTTTATCTTTAAAAAAGAAACCATCGCATGTTGCACAAGCCGAAACTCCGAATCCTTTAAATTTTTCTTCAGATTCAATGTTTAACCATCTTGCTTGAGCACCTGTTGAAATTATTATTGAGTCTGCTGTATACTTTTGCCCACCATCGCCTATTGCTTCAAAAGGTTTAGATTTTAAATTTACCGATTGAATATGATCTTCAACTAAATCTGTTCCTACTGCTCTTGCTTGCTCTCTCATTTGTTCCATTAACCATGGTCCTTGTATGACATCAGCAAAGCCAGGATAGTTTTCAACATCAGTCGTAATTGTTAGTTGACCACCTGGCTGCATACCTGCAACTAACATTGGTTTTAGCATTGCTCTTGCAGCATAAACTGCAGCAGTGTAGCCCGCTGGGCCAGATCCAATTATTAACACTTTTGTATGTTTAGTTGGTTTTTCACTCATAGAAGTCTATATAGTTAATAATGGGCAAATTAAAAGGTATTTTATTGACCGAGGGTATGCATGGTATGTTGAGCCAGGTTGAAGGCTTAGCCAAAGCTTTAGACATAGATTTTACTCACCACAAGGTTGAACTAAATAATTTATGGAAGTTAATTCCACCAAAATTTACTCCAATTTCTCAAAAAGTTTATAAAAAAATAAATCACTCAGATTATGATTTAATAATATCTTGTGGTCGAAAAAGTATAATTCCATCTATTCATTTAAAAGGTATTTCAAACAAAAAAGTTTTAAATATCCATATTCAAGACCCGAAGATTAACTTAAATTACTTTGATTTTATAGTGGCTCCAGAGCATGATGGAATTAACGGCTCCAATGTCATTACTACAAAAGGTGCTCTTCATTACCTTACAGAAAATGAAATAGTTGAAAATAAGAATTATTTAAACTCTTTTATAAAAAAAGATGATAGAAAAATCTGGTGCTTAATAATGGGTGGACCCACAAAATACTATGATTATTCAACTAAAAATATGAAACATATTTTTTCAATTTTTTACAAACTTTTGAAAAAACACGAATTTCAACTTGTTGTGATACCGTCAATGAGAACTCCTCTAAACACTATTCACTATGCTAAAGAATTTTTTGGCGAAAATCATACCGTTATAATGAATGTTGATAAAAAAGCTTACTTATCAGCCTTAGCTATTTCTGAAAATATTGTCGTAACATGTGACTCTAGCTCAATGATTTCAGAAGCTGCTTTAACAGGAAAACCTGTTTATATTGCTAATATTTTGCCTAGAAAAAATGATATAAGATTCCAAAGATTTAGAAATTTATTTAGAGAATTAAATATCACGAGAAATCTTGGGGAAGATATGGAAACTTGGAACTATAAAAAACTTGATGAAACAAATAGAGTAGCAAAAATCATAAAAGAGAGAATAAGTAACTAATGTCCTATTTAAATTCAATTATTAATGACTCAAAAAAATTTGTTAGTCCATTTACACATTGGGAATTAAATAAGCCTCTTACAGATGAGCAAATTAACGAAATAGTTACAGCTGATATCACTGATCCTGCAAAATATAATGTCAGTTATGATGGTACAAGGGCTATAGATGGAGGAGAGGGTAAATTTAGGGAAGGTATTTCAGATGGTGGGAAAGCTTTAAAATTTAGATGTTTTGTCACTAAAGAAAATTCTTATAAATTCCCAGGACTTACCAATCTAATTAAAGAACTTCAAAATAAAAAAACTTACCAAAAAATATCTGAATTAATCAATAAAGACCTTTCAAATTCATATGTAAGAGTTGAAGTAATTTGTGATCGAGAGGGTTTCTGGTTAAAACCACATTGTGATATCAAAGAGAAACTTATGTCGTGCTTGTTATTTGTTAATAAACATAATGAAAGTGCGGATTTAGGAACTGATTTTTATGATAAAGATTTGAAGCTTATAAAAACATTGCCTTATAAAGATAATTATGGATATTTTTTTTCAAGCGGACCAGATACTTGGCATGGAATGGAAAAAAAAGAAATAATTAAAGAAAGAAGATGCTTACAAGTAAATTATGTTACTTTTAAAACAGATTGGAAAGTTGATTAGTTTTCTTGAAGCGATTTTACTTTAAGTTTTTTTGTTTTAAGGGAGTTAATGGCTTCTAAAAAAGAATAAGCAGTTGACATATTAGTACAATAAGGAATTTTATTAGCCAAAGTTCCTCTTCTTAAAGCCAAAGCATCATCAATTCTGCTTTCACTATTTCCACCACCCGTATTTATAACTAAAGCAATTTTTTTTGAATTTAAAACATCAACTATATGAGGTTTGCCGCTACTTACTTTGTTGATTTTTCTACATTTCATTCCGTTTTTTATTATAATATCTGCAGTTCCTTTAGTAGCTGATAAAATAAATCCAAGTTTTACAAGTCTTTTAGCAACGCCAATAATTTCTTGTTTGTGAGAGTCTTTCACTGATAAAAATGCTAAACCTTTAGTAGGAAGAGAGTTTGCTGCTGCAATTTGACTTTTGGCAATCGCCATTCCAAAATCATCATCAAATCCCATCACTTCACCTGTTGATTTCATCTCTGGTCCAAGTAATAAATCACTATCTGGGAATTTGTTAAATGGAAATACAGCCTCTTTAACAGCAAATTTTTTATTAGTTTTATATTTTAATTTATATTTTGAGAGTTTTTCACCTGCCATTATTCTTGATGCAATTTTGGCTAATGGGATACCATTAGCTTTTGAAACAAATGGGACCGTTCTACTTGCTCTTGGATTAACTTCTATAACAAATATTTTATCTTTTTTAATTGCAAATTGAATATTTAAAAGCCCTTTAACTTTTAACGCTAATGCTAATTTTCTAGTTTGAACTTTAATTTCTTTTAAAAGATTATCTTTGATGGAAACTGGAGGCAAACAACAAGCAGAGTCTCCGGAATGTACTCCCGCTTCTTCTATATGCTGCATGATACCAGCAACATAAACATCTTTACCGTCGGAGATAGCGTCTACATCTACTTCCATTGCATGATCTATAAATTTATCAATTAAAATTGGATTTTGTTCTGAAGCTTTAAAAGCCTCATTAATAAATTTTTTAAGTTGACTTTTATCATGCACAATTTCCATTGCTCTTCCACCCAAAACATATGAAGGTCTAACTACAACAGGGAGTCCAATTTTTTCACTTATTTTGATTGCTTGACCAAATTTGTTAGCAATTCCACTTTCTGCCTGCTTTAAATTTAATTTATTCAATAAATCTCTAAATCTATCTCGGTCTTCAGCAAGATCAATCGAGGTATATTGAGTACCAAGTATGGGTAATTTATTGTCATGCAAAAATTTGGCTAATTTAATTGGAGTCTGGCCCCCAAATTGTGCGATAACACCCATGAGATTGCCTTTAGACCTTTCTTTAAGAATAATATTTTGAACAAACTCTTCAACTAGTGGTTCAAAATAAAGCCTATCGCTTGTGTCGTAGTCAGTTGAAACTGTTTCGGGATTACAATTAACCATGATAGTTTCAAATCCAGCTTCTTTTAATGAAAAGCTTGCCTGACAACAGCAATAATCAAACTCTATTCCTTGTCCAATTCTATTCGGACCTCCTCCAAGAATTATTATTTTTTTCTTATTGCTGGGATCTGCCTCACACTCGGAATTTAGCGAAAAATTTCTTTGGTATGTTGAATACATGTATGGAGTAAAAGATTTAAATTCTGCTGCACAAGTGTCTACTTTTTTAAATACTGGTAAAACCTTTAATGCAATCCTTTTAGATCTGACTATTTGTTCTTTAATTCCAGTAATTTTTGACAACTTTTTATCTGAAAACCCAATTGATTTTATTCTGTTAAATTCATTATATGTTTTAGGAATGCCTCTATTCTTTAAATTCTTTTCTTCGTCTACAAGATCCTTAATTTGGTTTAAGAACCAAGGATCAACGCTCGATAATTTGTATATTTTATTTAATGATATATTTTTTCTAAAAGCTTCGGCAATCAGTATTAGTCTGTTCGGAATATTAATCTTTAAATTCTTTAAAATATCTTTTTTAGAGTAATTAAAAATATTATCTAATCCAGATAATCCAGTTTCAAGAGATACCAGTGCTTTTTGAAAAGATTCTTTAAAGTTTCTTCCAATTGCCATTGCTTCTCCCACAGACCTCATTGATGTTCCTAGTACTGCTTTAGTGTCAGAAAACTTTTCAAATGTAAATCTAGGTATTTTTGTGACTACATAATCAATTGTTGGTTCAAATGATGCAGGGGTTACTTTTGTAATTTCATTTTTTAACTCATCCAAAGTATATCCAACTGCAAGTTTTGCTGCTACCTTTGCAATTGGAAAACCAGTTGCTTTTGATGCAAGAGCGGAGGATCTTGATACTCTTGGGTTCATTTCTATTATAACCATTCTCCCATTCTTTGGGTTTATAGCAAATTGTACATTTGATCCTCCCGTCTCAACTCCAATTTTTCTTAAGCAGGCAATTGATGCATTTCTCATAACCTGGTATTCTTTATCAGTTAAGGTTAATGCTGGAGCAACTGTGATAGAGTCTCCGGTATGTATTCCCATCGGATCTACATTCTCTATTGAGCAGATTATTATACAGTTATCTTTTTTATCTCTTACAACTTCCATCTCAAATTCTTTCCAACCTTCCAAAGACTCTTCAATTAAAACTTGATTTTGAGGGGACTCATTCATCCCAGTTTTGACAAGTTTGTAGAAATCTTTTTTATTTTTCGCAATTCCTCCACCTAAGCCACCCAATGTAAAAGAGGGTCTTATAATTGCTGGTAAACCAATGTCTTTTAAACATTTAGATGCATCCTTAAAATTATTTAAGATCTTTGATTTAGGTAGATCTAAACCAATGTCAGACATATTTTTTCTAAATTTTTTACGATCCTCTGCATTTTCTATTGCTTTGGACTTTGCACCAATTAATTCAATTTTATATTTTTTTAGCAGTCCAGCTTTTTCTGCACTTATTGCTAAATTTAATGCTGTTTGCCCTCCCATGGTTGGCAAAATTGCGTTAGGTTTTTCTTTTTTAATAACTTCTTCTAAAATAGGAATTGTAATTGGTTCAATATATGTTTTATCTGCAACTCCAGGATCAGTCATAATAGTTGCAGGATTTGAATTTATTAAAACTACCTCGAAACCTTCATCTTTAAGAGCCTTACAAGCTTGTGTACCTGAGTAATCAAATTCACAAGCTTGTCCAATTATTATTGGTCCAGCTCCTATAACTAATATTTTTTTAATGTCTTTTCTTTTTGGCATATCTTTTTACATCTTTAATAAAATTGTTGAATAAATATTGGCTATCTTGAGGTCCAGGATTTGCTTCTGGATGATATTGAACAGAGAAAATAGGTTTATTTTTTAACCTTATTCCTTCAATAGTGTCATCAAAAAGTGATTTATGAGTTATTTGTATACTTTTAGACAAGTTTTTTTCTATAACAACAAAGCCGTGATTTTGACTTGTAATTTCAACTGAGTTTGTAATTAAATTTTTGACTGGATGATTTGCGCCTCTATGGCCTAATTTCATTTTTTTTGTTTTTGCATTTAAAGCTAAAGCTAAAATTTGATGACCAAGGCAAATTCCAAAAATAGGATAATTCAATTTTATTAATTTTTTTACAATATTAATTGCATATTTTCCAGTTGCTGCTGGATCTCCAGGTCCATTCGATAAAAAAATACCATCTGGATTAAGTTTTATAATTTCATCAGCATTTTTTTTACAAGAAACCACTTTTACTTCACAGTTAAAATCAGAAAAATATCTTAGAATATTTTTCTTTATTCCATAATCAATTGCGACAATTTTAAATTTCTTTTTTTTATTCTTTTTATATCCGGCATGTTTTCTCCAAGTTTTAAATCCTTTCCAAATATAAGTTTGTTTAGTTGATACCTCTTTTGCTAAATCGAGACCATTTAAGCCAGGCCACTTTATTGACATATTAATTAGTTTTTTCACGTTAAATTTTCCATTTTTGCTATTCGAAATAGTACCCTTCGGAGCCCCTTTATCTCTAATTAAATTTGTCAGGCTTCTAGTATCTAATCCAGTTAGCCCAACAATCTTATTTTTTTTAAGCCATTCATCTAAGGTCTTTAAAGCTCTATAATTTGATGGAGATGTTATTTCTGAATTAAGTATTACACCCTTCGTCCAAACTTTATCTGACTCTAAATCTTCATTGTTGGTTCCAACATTTCCTATATGGGGGAATGTAAAATTTATAATTTGTCCAGCATAAGATGGGTCTGATATAATCTCCTGATAACCTGTTAAAGATGTGTTAAAACATACTTCTCCAGTTGAAGTACCCTGATACCCAAGTCCAATACCTCTAAAAACTAACTTATTATCTAAAACTAAAATACCAGTTGGAAATTGATGTTTAATTGCAATTTTGTTTTTTTGTTTTTTGTTCAATTACAACTCATGAGTTAAAGGTCTATACAATAAAACCTTTTTTTGCGCAACACATCTAATGTATATTTTGAAAAAAAAATATTTTTCTTTTTGAAGAATATTTTTAATACGCTAAAATTAAATATGTTATTAAGAGAAAGTATAGAGTCAGACTACAAAACAGCTTTAAAATCTAAAGATAAAAATAAAATATCAACTTACAGGTTAATTTTATCTGGTATTAAAGATTTAGATATTAACAATAGATCTGGAACAGAAAAAAAAGAAACAGATGATGAGGATATTAAAAAGCTATTAAAAAAAATGATTAAACAGCGCAGCGAATCGATCGTTTTGTATAAAAAAAATAATCGTAAGGATCTTCAGGTTATAGAAGAACAAGAAGTGGCCGTAATTAGCCAATATTTACCTAAATTGATTAGCGAGGAGGATACTAAGAAAATTTGTGAAGAAGTAATTAAATCAACAGGCGCCACCTCAATTAAGGATATGGGAAAAATTATGGGTGAATTAAAGAAAAATAATGCTGACAGTATCGATTTTTCTAAAGCAGGAGCAATTATAAGAGAATTATTAAATCAAAAATGAAATACCCAAAAGAATACTTACAAGAAATAAAAACTAGATTAAAAATTTCAACTGTTGTTTCAAAAACAGTTAGTTTAAAAAAGAGAGGAAAGGAATATGTTGGCCTTTCACCATTTAAGACTGAAAAAACACCATCATTTACAGTGAATGATGAAAAGGAATTTTATCATTGCTTTAGTACTGCTGAGCATGGAAATATTTTTGATTTTGTAATGAAGACTCAAAATCTTAAATTTGGTGAGTCAGTCAAATACTTAGCAAATTTAGCAGGGATGAGACCTTATACATTTTCAAAAGAAGATGAGATAAGAGAAGAAAAGTGGAACAAGTATAAAAAGATATATTCAAAATATGTTGAATTTTATCATAAAGATCTTTTTAAAAATCCTTTAGCCAAAGAAGCAAAGGATTATTTAAAAAATAGAAATTTAACTATTGAAGAAGTAAAGAAATTTAAAATTGGATATGTTTCAAATAATGAAAGCTTTAAAGAAGAGATTTTTAAGGAATTTACTGAAAGTGAAATTAAAGAAACAGGATTATTTTATTTTGACGAAAATAAAAAAAAATATGTAGATAGATTTAGAGACAGAGTAATTTTTCCAATAAATAATATTTCCGGAGATCCAATAGCTCTTGGAGGTAGAATATTAAAGGATAATAAATACCTTGCTAAGTACATTAATTCACCAGAGACTCCATTTTTCAAAAAAGGATCCAATCTTTATAATCTAGATTTTACAAGAAAACTTTCAAGCAATATCGATAACATATTTCTTGTTGAAGGTTATATGGATGTGGTTGGGCTTAGTAAAAATAAAGTGGAAAATGTAGTTGCAAATCTGGGCACTTCTTTAACTACCAGACAAATATTAACTCTTAATCAATTTTTTCAACATATCACTGTTTGTTTTGATGGTGATGAAAGTGGATATAAAGCAGCTTTAAGAGCAGCAGAGAATTCTATTATTGAATTAAAACCCGAAAAAGAAATTTCGTTTTTATTTCTACCCAACAAATATGATCCAGATAGTTACGTTAATGAAAAGGGAAAGAAATTTTTTGAAGATTTTTCTAAAAATAACTCTGTCCCTATTCATAAATTTATATTTAATCACTATTCTAAAGAAGTGAACGATAACCCTTCATCAAGAGCTATTTTTGAAAAAAAATTAAGATCAATTTCATCAACAATTAAAGACGAATTCATTAAAAAGTATGTACTTGAATATTTTCTAGAAAAAATTTCGGATTTAACACCAAATACAAATTTTAAATATAATAAAAATTACTCTAGGCCAACAAAGTCTCTTAAATCAACTCAAAACTATTATAATGAGACAAAGTCTTTGAAGGCTATTGATATTAAAGAATTTTCTTTTTTATATATATTATTAAAAAAAACTGAGTTGATAAAACATAATTTTAATTTGATAGAAAACGTAAAGCTATTCAATAGTGAAAATAAGTTATTATTAGAAGAAATCATAAATCAAACTAACAATTTTGAAAATACTGATATCGAAAACTTAAATATTGATAGGAATTTGATAGATAGGGTTTATAAATATGCATCTATTAAGTATATATTAATTAAAAACTTAAATGATGACCAAAAAGTTCTTGAAATCTTATCTGAGCTAATAAGAGACCTAAAAAATTATGAGCTTGAACTAAGAATAATAGATTTAGAATCAAGATTTTCCAAGGATTTAAGTGAAGCAACATTTAATGAGTTAAAAGAGCTCAAAAAACTGCAAAAAATCAATTAAATTAAAACCAGAATCCCGTAGATTTTTTCAAATTTCACATTATATACATTCTGAACTTTTTTATTGTGGAACGTATAATTACAAAATCATTTGCTAGATTAATGGGCAGAGGTGTCCATAGAGGTTTTATAACTTACGAAGAATTAAATAAATCATTAGGCAAACGAAATTTATCTAATGACAATCTAGAACAGGCTTTCATTCACATACTTGATGAAAAAATAATATTAGTTGAAAAGAAAGCTGATTTTAAAGTTCTCCGAAAAAAAGACAATGGTTCAAAGGAAGAGGGTAAGTCTATTGAAAAAAGTGACGACCCTATAAGAATGTATCTCAGAGAAATGGGTGGAGTTGAACTCCTTTCAAGAGAAGGTGAGATCGCAATTGCAAAAAGAATAGAGGCTGGGAAAGATGTCATGTTAAATGCGCTCTCTCAAAGTCCAATAACAGCACAACAATTTTTTGAATGGAACACCAAACTTTATAATGATGAAATATTAGTACGTGAAATCATCGATATCGATACAAACTATATGGAGGATGAAGATACTGGTCAGAGTGCAAAACAAAAAAAGTCAGACGATAATAATGACAACCAGAGTAATTCAGATGTAAATAATAATACAGAGGAAGATGAATTTAACCCGACCCTTGCAGCAATGGAAAATGAGATCAAACCAAAAGTTTTGCAAACAGTGTACAACTTAACAAAAGAATATAATAAATTAATCAAGTACCAAAAAGAAAAATTGGATTGTGTTCTAAATTCTAAACAATTTTCTACATCCAAAGAAAAGAATTATAAAAAAATTGTTGATGATATTTTAGAAAATATAAAAACTCTTCAGTTATCTCCATCAGTATTAGAAGAATTAGTACAAAAACATTATGTTGAAAATCGTAAAATTGTTTCTTTAGAGGGTAATCTATTAAGACTTGCTTTAAATGAAAAAATATCCAGAGATGAATTCATAAAATTTTACATAGGTAATGAAATAAATCCAAATCTAAAACTTTTTTTAGATACCAATGATACTTGGAAAAAATTTTTTCAAAAACACAAGGTAGAGTTTAAGAACATTAGAGACAGATTGATTGAAATAAGCAATAGACTTGGAATTTCTGTTACGGAGTATAAATTAATGGTAAGTAGGATCCAAAAAGGAGAAAAAGAGTCTAGAATTGCAAAAAAAGAAATGGTTGAAGCTAATTTGAGATTAGTAATTTCAATAGCTAAAAAATATACAAATAGAGGATTGCAATTTTTAGATTTAATTCAAGAGGGAAATATTGGGTTAATGAAAGCAGTGGATAAATTTGAATATAGAAGAGGATATAAATTTTCTACCTATGCTACGTGGTGGATTAGGCAAGCAATCACAAGATCAATTGCCGACCAAGCAAGAACGATAAGAATTCCTGTTCATATGATTGAAACAATAAATAAAATTGTGAGAACCCAGAGACTAATTTTGAGTGAATATGGAAGAGAAGCAACTCCAGAGGAACTTGCAAAAAAATTAAGAATGCCACTAGAAAAGGTGAGAAAAGTTCTAAAAATTTCAAAAGAGCCAGTTTCGCTTGAGAAGCCGGTTGGCGACGAAGAGGATAGTAGTTTAGGAGATTTTATTGAGGATACAAAAGCATTAGCACCACTTGAGCAAGCAATTAAATCTAATCTAAGTGAAGCTACAACAAAGATACTTTCAACTTTAACTCCAAGGGAAGAACGTGTTTTAAGAATGAGATTTGGAGTTGGTATGAATACAGACCATACTTTGGAGGAAGTTGGCTTACAGTTTTCTGTAACAAGGGAGAGAATTCGACAAATTGAAGCAAAAGCACTTAGAAAACTAAAACATCCTAGCCGATCAAAACAATTAAAAAGTTTCTTGGAGAGTTAAGAGGGCCGTTAGCTCAATAGTAGAGTACTGCATTGACATTGCAGGGGTAGTTGGAGCGTAACCAACACGGCCCACCAAATTAAAAAAACTTATGTTTAAATACAATTATAAATTAAGTCTCTTATTATTTATTATTTTAAGCACGCTATTAATTATTGAGGGTTTTTTTTACTATTATTCTTACAGGTTATCTTACTTGTGTAACGATTTATCTTTTTCAAACCAATGTAGTAATATTTTATTCGATAGGAATCTCACTGGTTTTAATCCATTAATATGGAATGAGAATAGGATTGTAGAGATATTACAAACTTTTTTGCTTGTCTATTCGCTTTTTTATATTTTTAAAATGATTAGAAAAGTTAAGATCATAAAGCTCAACAAAGTTTTTATATATATTTTATATTTATATTTTATTTCAATATTATATTATTTTCTTGAAGAAATTTCTTGGGGACAGCATATTTTTCATTGGCAATCCAATGATTTTTTTCTAAAGTATAATAATCAAGGTGAAACCAATATTCATAACATTTCAAATATTTTTGATCAACTTCCACGAACTTTACTAAGCATATGGTGTGGATTATCATTTATAGCTTATAAATATTTTTCTAATCTGAATTTAAATGAATATTTTTCTAAGTTTATTCTACCAAGCAAAAATCTAAAATATATATCTTATATATTACTTTCATTTATTTTACCTGATATGATAATTGATAAATTAAATTTACATCCGGGCTATTTAAAACATACATATTCAATTAATTTATCAGAAATTTATGATTTTATTTCATTTAATTTTATTCGTCTCTCCGAGTATCAAGAATTGATTTTCACATTTTACATATTTAATCACTCTGTTTTTTATAATAAATATCTAGATCATAAAACTTGAAAGAGTTTTAAAAAGGAAGTAAAACCATTAAAAATTATAAGGGCCTGTAGCTCAGTTGGTTAGAGCAGTACACTCATAATGTATTGGTCCCAGGTTCGAGTCCTGGCGGGCCCACCAGTATAATGCCATAAACATGACAACACTTCACAAATCCTTTGTTTTAAAATACAAATTAGTTCTATAACTTTAATGAAACATATAATTTGGTTCCTTTAAATAATAACTTTACATTTAAAAATTTTTCAATTTTGAATAAGTCTTTTTTGCTCCTAGAAATATTCTCAACATTAACAAATAGAATATTTTTATCGTTTTTATTTTTCTCGTAAAAATTATAGAATTTATTGTACTCTGATATATAAAATTTATTACTGTTAACTAATTTCCAATCTTTATTATATTTAGCATATTTCTTAATTGATTTAAGCCAGTCTTTTATGTTTCTTTTAATTATTATATGCTTTGTATTTTTTTCTCCTAAATATCTATTGTAATTTTCAATAGTTTTAAAGTTTATTTTTTTTCCATTATATCTTTTAGTTAATAAAGTATTTCTATGATAATAATGAACATATCCAGGCTTATTTCTTACTTTATATTTTTTTCTAAAATAATCTTTATTTATCACATGTATATGATTTAAAGTCAGTATATAAGACAGAATATTAGTACCAGATCTTTGAATTCCTGAAATAAAAACTCTTTTTCTTTTAAAATTAACTATATGAACAAAAATGATAAAAATTCTGACTAAAAACAGTTTTAACTTTTTAAATAAAAAAAGAAATTGCATGGCAAATTATATATTTGAATTTAAGTCTTAAATAAAAAAATGGCATTTTTTCTGTATTTGGTGGGTTCACTTAGTAAACTCATAATGCATTAATCCAAGGTTCGAGTCTTGCCCGGCTCACTACCTATTTGATAATAAATTCTTCCAGAGACTTAAACAAATAATTTATATTACCATCATTATTTTGAATAATAGATTTAAACTCCTCTTTTTGTGTTCTTGCTAAACTTAAACCCTCAACAATAAGATCTCTAATTAGAGGTCTTTCAGGGTTCTTAGTATAAATTCTCCAATCTATTTTAATTTCTGGATTTTTAGAGGTCTCCTCTAAAATTGTGCTTACAATTGTATACTTGTCATTGAGTTTTTTTTCAGAAACTACATTAATTTTTGGGTCAGAGTAATCAACCAATCTACTTGAGAAACTTTTTAAGAAATAACTTTTAAATAATTTTTTGTATTTAATTCTTTGGTCTTCATTTAAATTTTTTCTATACTTACCTAAAGTATACATTCCAATACCATTAATATCCACATTGGTTTCTGCAATATTATTCAATTTTATTATCTTTGACTCAACTGGGTCTGAACTTGATAATATTATTGAAGCTTCATTAACAATTTCAGTTATTAATTTACTTGGCTCTTTTGCTTTTAGTGGAATTATCAGTATTAATATTAAAACAAATATTGAAGTTATTTTGATTTTCAACATTAATAATTATTGGGTATCTATCTCTTCCCAATCATCATCATTCATGGTTTCTGTGGTTTCATTCAAATTTAAAATTTTTCTTTGTCTATCTTGTAAATAAAGACTTCTAACTGATGCATAAAGATCTAGAGAATTTTTTTCTAGACTTTCAAATGCTTCTAAATTTTTTGCTCTAAAATCAACTCCAGCAGTTAATCTTGAATAATAATAGTCTGAATTTTCAAAATATTTAGTATTATTAGCTACTGTAACATTGTACCAGGCATCTCCACCAGAAAAATTTACAATAGATCCCATAGCATCTCTTACTGTTGTAGGTCCAAGAACGGGAAGGACAAAATAACACCCTTCTTTAACTCCCCATGTACCTAAAGTTTGACCATAATCTTCTTTATCTAATTTGTTAAGACCATAATAAGAGGCTACATCAAAAATACCGGCAATACCAAGCGTCGAATTAATCGAAAATCTCAAAGCATTAATTCCAGCATCTTTTAATTTTCCCTGTAAAATATTGTTAGGCACCGTTACAACATTTGAAAGATTACTCAAAGCGTTGCTGGTTCCTGACCTTATAGGTTTTGGTAAGTATTTATAACCTTTAGCAATAGGTTTGAAAAATATTTTATCTAATCCTTGGTTAAAAGCAAAAATGCCTCTGTTAACTGTCTCAAAACAATCCTTTACCTCAGTGCTTTTCTTGTTTTGCTTATTTTTTATTTCCAAAGTATCATCTGATCCTGCAAAGACATTTACAGATACAATTTGAGAAACTAATACGACTATAAATAATATTAAAAACTTTTTCATTAGATCTGTTTATATTATATCTTTTACTTATTTAAAGATTTAATTGTTTAAAATAACGCCGAAAAATGTTGAAAAAATGATTATTAATTACTCTCCAAATTTTGATCTTAAAAAAAGACAAAAAAATAAAATAAAGTATTTAATTTATCACTACACTGGAATGAAAAATGATAAATCTGCGATAAAAAGGTTAACCAGTCATAGTTCTAATGTAAGTTGTCATTATTATATTACTAAGTCCGGTAAACTTATCCGTATGGTTCCAGATTTATATATTGCTTGGCATGCTGGAAAATCAATGTGGAAAAATAATAAGTTTATAAATTATAATTCCATAGGTATTGAAATTTCAAATCCTGGTCATGAGCATGGGTATAGAAAGTTTAGCCATAAGCAGATCAAATCTTTAATAAAGATCTCAAAATTATTAATGAAAAAATACAAAATTAATAAAAAAAATATTTTAGGACACTCAGATATTGCGCCTTTAAGGAAAATTGATCCAGGAGAAAAATTTCCTTGGAAATTTTTAAATAAAAAAAAAATTGGAATTTGGCATGATATAAATTTAAAAATGCTTAAAACCTTGAAAGGAAAAAAGTCAGAATTAAATTTACATAAATTTGTTACTTATTTAAAAAATCTTGGTTATAATATGAAATACTCCAACTCTTATGAATTAAGAAAAATTATAAAAATCTTCCAGATGAGGTTTAGACCTGAACTGATTAACGGAAAGTTAGATTTAGAATGTTACAAAATCGCAAAATCCCTTTATAATATTAAAAAATAAATAATTGAACTTTGCAGATAATTTTATATTGTCTTTATGCCAGATAAAAGACTTATCGCTTTGATTTATCAAAGAGGAAAGTCCGGGCTCTACAAAGACACAGTGCCAGTTAAAGACTGGCGGGGGCGACCCTAGGGATAGTGCCACAGAAAATAAACCGCCTTATCAAGGCAAGGGTGAAAAGGTGTGGTAAGAGCACACCGGCTAAGTTGGTAACAACTAGCGCATGGAAAACCCCACTGGGAGCAAGACTGAGTAGAGATGACACAGTTAGAAATAACGAAAAGCAGTCTTTGGCTAGTCATCTGGGTTAGTTGCTTGAGCCTTAAAGTGATTTAAGGTCTAGAGAAATGATAAGTTTAAATGACAGAACCCGGCTTATATTTTATCTGGCAAAAAAAAGTAAGACAAAATCAAAAAAAAATAATTATCTTTCAAAAATATAAAATTTGAAACAATTTGTTTGAGAACAAAGTAAGAATTAGTAGCTCATTTTATATGTTGACGATATAATATAAAACCCATAATATCCCATATTATCCCAAATAGGGAAATTATGGATTATGTTTTTATCTACTTTCGAAAACAAATTGGACAAAAAGGGAAGGGTGTCAGTGCCTGCTAGTTACAGAGCTTATCTCTCTAATCTAGGCTATAATGGTGTTATATGTTTTCCATCTTTTATCAATCAATCAGTAGAAGCATGGTCTCAAGATAGGATAGAAAAAATTTCTAATTCAATAGACTCACTAAACCCTTTTGACGAAAAAAAGGATTATTTTGCAACATCAATTCTTTCCGAGAGTACAAATTTACAATTTGATGGAGAAGGAAGGATTTTGCTTTCTCAAAAATTATTAAATCATGCAAAAATAAAAAATAGCATGTTATTTGTTGGCCAGGGGAAAACTTTCCAGATCTGGGAACCAACTGTGTTTGAAAAATTTAGGGTCACCGCAAGAAAAAAATCAAATATTAATAGGACAAGCCTTAAATGGGAGCAAAAACTTAATAACTAAAACGGGGGATAAATGACAATTAATTTTAAAACACCAGATATTAAAGAATTGAAGCCAAGAATACTAGTTCTTGGAATTGGAGGAGCAGGAGGTAATGCAATTAATGGAATGATAGAGTCAGGTTTACAAGGGGTTGAGTTTATAGCTGTAAACACTGATGCTCAAGATTTAAGACTAAGCCATGCACAAACTAAAATTCAAATGGGATTAAATTTAACAAAAGGATTAGGTGCTGGATCAAAATTAGACATAGGTGAAGCTGCTGCTGACGAATCATTAAATGAAATTGTTAATGTTCTTCAAGGTTCTAATATGGTTTTCATAACTGCAGGAATGGGTGGTGGTACCGGAACTGGTGCTGCTCATGTTATTGCTCGTGCTGCAAAAGAATTAAATATTTTGACGATTGGAGTTGTTACACTACCTTTCTTATATGAAGGTCCTTCAAGAATGAGAAAAGCCAATCAAGGTCTTGAGGAATTAAGAAAACATGTAGATACTATAATTGTAGTTCCAAATCAAAATTTATTTAAAATAGCAAGTGAACAAACTACATTTGAAGAATCATTTTTGTTATCTAATGATGTATTAAAACATGGAGTACAAAGCATCACTGATCTTATGGTAAGACCTGGTTTAATAAATTTAGATTTTGCTGATGTAGAAACAGTTATGAGTTCAATGGGTAAGGCCATGATGGGTACTGGTCAGGCTGAAGGCGAAGGTAGAGCAGTCAAAGCTGCAGAGATGGCTATAAGCAATCCTCTTATTGATGATTACACATTAAAAGGAGCCAAAGGTTTACTAGTCAACATTACTGGTGGAAAGGATCTTAAACTTTTTGAAGTAGACGAAGCTGTTAATAAAGTAAGAGCTGAAGTAGATCCAGAAGCAGAACTAATAATTGGAGCAATTACAGATGAGAGTCTTGATGGTTTAATGAGAGTTTCAATCGTGGCTACATCCTTGGACGGACAACAACCAGAACCAAAATCAGTAATTAATATGGTTCATAGAATACAAAATAGAAATCCAGGGTATTCTGATTTTTCTAATACAGGCTCTTCACAAGCATTTACATTCTCAAACCAAAATAGCTCAATCATAACTAATGGGGCAAATGCCCTCAAAATCGAGGAAGAAGTAAAAGCTGAAACTGAGAGCGAAGTATCGTCTAATATTAGTGGTTCAGAAGAACTAGCAAGCACTAAAACTGTTGAGGTAGAAACAAAATCATTTGAAAATGAGTTATCTACAGTTTCTGATCATTCAATTGAAACAGATGATGGCAACATTTCTCCATCAAACGGATTAGATAACTTTAATTTTGACGAAGAAACACCAGAGCTGTTTAATTCTGATGGATCAGTTAGTGAAACAGAAGAGGATATTTCTTCAACAACGGAAACAAGCACAACAAGAGAAGAAGACGATTTAGAAATCCCAGCATTTTTGAGAAGACAAAAAAATTAATGGTCTTCAATAAAATAAATGAATGCCACCATAAATCTGGAAAACAAACATTTTCCAGTTCTGCTAAATGAATTAATTAGCATTATTTCCCCTCTTTATGGTGGCACATTTATTGATTGTACTTTTGGTCAAGGTGGATATTCAAAAAAAATTCTTGAGATTAAAAAAAATAATATCATTGCATTAGATAGAGACAAAGATGTATTAAACAGCGCATCAATACTCCAAAAAAAATATAATAAAAGATTTAAATTTTATAATCTTAAATTTTCTCAAGTAGATCAAATCAAATTAAAAGATCATATAATAAAAGGAGTAATTTTTGATCTAGGGTATTCACTTAATCAAATTAAAAACCCTCAAAGAGGTTTATCATTTTCTGATAAAGGAAAGCTTAATATGAAATTGGGGATAAATGATTTTTCAGCGAATGAGATTATATCCAATATGAGTGAAAATAACCTTACTAAAGTATTTAAAGTATTTGGTGATGAAAAATATTCAAAAAAAATAGCAAGAGAAATTGTAAAAAAAAGAAAATATAAAAGTATAAAAACTGAGGATTTAGTTCAAATTATAGATAATATTAAAAAATATCAAAAAACAAAAATACATAATTCCACTAAAGTTTTTCAGTCTTTAAGAATTTTAGTGAATAAAGAAATTAGCGAGTTAATAAATGGTTTGATTAATTCATTTAATATAATTCCTATTGGTGGGATAATAGCGGTAGTGAGTTTTCACTCAATAGAGGATAGAATTGTCAAATTTTTTTTTAAACACTATTCTGAGCAAAGAAATACTTCAAGGTATTTACCTGAAGCAGAAGTTTCAGAAAGATGCTTTAAGTTAATTAATAAAAAACCTATTTTACCAAGTCCGAGTGAGATAAAGCAAAACCCACCATCCAGATCAGCCAAATTAAGGTATGGAATTAAAACTAATGATAATTGTGATTTTAGTGAATTTAGAGAAAAATTTAATAATTTAATTAATGTTGAGGATCTAAGATAATTTTATGAAAAAATTATTTTTTTTTACACCTATAATATTTTTAATATTAGCAACAAGTTTAACCAAAAACTCAACAAAAAAACTTGATAAAGAAATTTTTCAGTTAAAAGAAAATATTAGAATATTAGAAGATCGATATGAACTAACTTTACTTGATTACAGTATTTTAACTTCACCAAAAAAATTAATGGAATATCAACAATTTTACTTTGAGAATAAATTAGTTCAAAAGAAAATAGAAAATCTTAGTAAAATTGAATTTTTTAATGATAAATTAAAAATAAATAAAATGGTTCAAATTAATGAGTGAATTAGACCATCACTCTCAAAGTTCTGACAAATTCGATGATAGCTTTTCATTTAAAGAAAATAAGTCACATCTTAAAATATCTTTTGAGAGAATTGCATTTATTTATTTTGTATTTTTTATTTTAGCAATTATTTTTTCATCTAAGTTAATATTATTGAGTATAAAAAAAATCCCAGAAATTCAAAAAATAGTTAAAAAAAATAATTTCAGATCTAGTATTTTAGATAATGAGGGAAATATTTTAGCCAAGAGTGTTCCAGTAATTAATATTGGGATTAATCCTAATTTAGTGATTAATAAAGAAAAATTATTAATCTCTCTTAAGTTGATTTTTCCTAATAAAAGTTTTGATAAGGAAATGTATGGAAAAAAATTCTTTTATGTAAAAAAAAAAATAAGTCCTATAAAACTTGAACAAGTTCTACTTTTGGGGGATAAATCCTTTATTCAAGAGGATGGCATAGCAAGAGTTTATCCTAATGGAAATTTATTTAGTCATGTAATTGGTCAAATTGATAATGATAACAATGGTATATCTGGAATCGAAAAAACTTTTGATTATGAGCTTAGAAGCACAAAAGAACCTTTAACATTAACACTTGATAAGGATCTTCAATATTTAATTAAAGAAGAGTTATCAAAATCTAAAGATATATTTCAAAATATTGGAAGTGCTGCAATTTTAATGGATATTAATAATGGAAATATCTTATCAATGGTGTCTCTTCCAGACTTTGATCTTAATAAAAGAGAAAAAATAAATGATATAAAATATATAAATAGAGCGACAAAAGGTGTTTATGAATTTGGATCTGTGTTTAAAACATTCACTTTAGCCGCAGGTTTACAATACAATGTTGTTGAACCAGAAACAGAATTTAAAGACCTTAAAAAAAGAATTAGTTGTGCAGGAAATTCTATATCTGAATATGATGACAAAATACCATCAGATTTAACTGCTGAAGAGATTCTTATTAGATCAGGAAATATTGGATCAGTTAGAATAGCTGAAAAAGTTGGTATTGAAAATTACAATGAGTTTCTTCAAACTATTGGAATTATATCAAATTTAGAATTCGATATAGAAGAAGTAGGAACGACTCAATTAGGCAGATGGGGTAAATGTAAACTTGCAACAGTTGCATTTGGTCATGGGATAGCCACAACTTTATTACAACTTTCAAAAGGCTATTCAATCATAAGTAATGGAGGATATGAAATAATACCTACATTATTAAAGAAGGAGAACTTACAAAGACAAAGAATACTTAATGAAAACTTATCAGAAATAATAAACCCTATTCTTAGAAAAATTGTATCAACAAAAGAGGGAACTGCTGGTTTTGCTAATGTTAAAGGTTACGAAATAGGTGGGAAAACGGGCACTGCCGATCAACCTTCAAAGGGTGGATATTCTAAAAAGAAAGTTAATACTTTTGCTTCAGTTTTTCCGACCTCAGATCCAAAATTTGTGTTAGCAGTAATGTTGGATGAACCTAAAGCAAATAAAGAATTTGTCTATCATTATAGAGATGACAGATATCCTTACAAAGGTAATTGGAGAAATACAGCGGGTTGGACCACCGTCTGGGTAACAGGTCAGATAATGGATAAAATCGGGCCAATTTTAGCCACAAAATATTAAGAGCGTAAATCATGTTACTCAAAGACTACTTTCCAAAATTACACAAAAAATATCATGGATTAAGTTTTAAAGGGATAGCTTTTAATTCCAAAGAAGTTAAAGAGGGTTATATTTTTTTCGCATATAAGGGGAATAATACAGATGGAAATTTTTTTATTAAAGATGCAATTAAAAATGGATCAAAAATAATTATCACTGACAAATTAGAGTTAGATGGTTGGAAGAATAAAATTTTATTTTTAAAATACAATAATCCTAGAAATTTACTGGCTAGATTTAGCTCTAAATTATTTAATAAAAAACCGAATAACTTAATAGGAGTTACTGGTACAAATGGTAAGTCATCTATAGCAAATTTTTATTTTCAAATTCTTACTCTTAATGGAGTCAAGGCAGCCTCAATTGGAACATTGGGCGTATCTGGTTTAAGTATAAAAAATAAATTTCCAAATACTACTTTTGATACTATCCAAATAAACAAAATTTTAAAAAAATTAAAAGAAAAAAAAATTGAAAATGTTATTTTGGAAGCCTCAAGTCATGGATTAAATCAAAATAGATTAGATGGATTAGAATTTGATATTGGTATATTTACGAATTTAACAAGAGATCATTTAGATTTCCATAGGACTTTTAAAAATTATTTCAATTCAAAGTTAATATTATTTCAAAAACTATTAAAAAAAAAATCATTTGCTATTTATGATAATGATTTAAAAATTTCAACAAAATTAAATAAAATCACTAAATTAAATAAAATCAAAAAATTAACATTGGGAAATACCAAATCAAGTTTTACGATATTATATCATCAATTTCTGAAAGAAGAACAAAAAATAACATTCATATTTAATAAAAAAAAATATTCTTTTTCAACAAAATTAATAGGAAGAATTCAAATCAAAAATTTACTCATGGCAATTATGGCAGCAATGAAAAGTAAAATTTCGTTAGAAAGAATTTTAAAGGTTATGCAGAACATAAAGCCTGTTAACGGAAGATTAGAAAAAATTGGTAACCTACAAAATAACGGAATTGTAATTCTTGATTATGCCCATACACCAGACGCTTTAAAAACCTGCATTAAAAATGTAAGGGAACAATTTAAATTAAGAAAAATCAACCTTGTGTTTGGATGTGGAGGAGAGAGAGATAAGTCCAAAAGAAAAATAATGGGAACAATTGCTAATAAATATTGTGATAAAATATATTTAACGGATGATAATCCAAGAAGTGAAGATCCAAAAAAAATAAGAAGAGATATTAAGCATAATATTTCGAGTACCAAATTATTAGAAATATCATCAAGAGAAAGTGCAATAAAATCAGCAATTTTTAATATTAAATCGAACGATGTAGTTATTATTGCTGGAAAAGGACATGAAGTTTATCAAGAATATATTAATAAAAAATTCTTTTCAGATAGAAAATGTATTGAAAATTTCATAAAGATTAAAAATAAATCTTTAAATAGAAATTGGAAATCTAATATCGTTTCAGAGATAATCAAAAAGAAAATCAAAAAAAATACTAATATTAATAAAGCTTCGATTGACTCACGAAAAACAAAAAAAAATAATATTTTCTTTGGTATAAAAGGAAAAAACTTCGATGGAAATAAATTTGTCAATCAAGCTTTTAAAAATGGAGCTTCTATTTCGATTAATCAGAATAAAAAAAAAATTAAGTTTAAAAATGATATATATGTTAGTAACCCGTTAAAAACATTTTCAGAAATTGCTAAACTGATTAGGGCATCATCTAATATTTCCTCCATAGCGATCACAGGGTCATCAGGTAAAACTTCTTTAAAGGAGATGTTGGGACAAATGATGAGTAAAGTATGTCAAACATCTTATTCAAAAAAATCATTTAACAACAAATATGGAGTTCCAATTTCTTTGTTTAATATAAACAAAGAAGATAAAATAGGTATTTTCGAAGTCGGTATGGACAAGAAAGGAGAAATTGATTTTTTAACAAAAAGTATAATGCCTAATGTTGGTGTTATTACTAATATCTCATATGCACATATTAAAAATTTTAAAAATCTTAAAGGTATTGCTAATGCTAAATCAGAGATAATTAATAATATCCCCGAAAATGGTACAATTATATTAAATGCAGACGACAAATTTTTTAAATTCTTTAAATCTAAATCGATTAAAAAAAAATTAAAAATAATTTCATTCGGAATTCAAAAAAAATCAGATGTGAGTTTAATAAATAAAAAAGAAGGGAAATTTAGTTCTGAAATTTATGTAAAATATAATGAAAAAAAATTGAAATTTATCATAAAAAAAAATTTAGAAAATTATATTTATAATATTTTATCAACTTTAGCCGTTATGGCTGTGTATTTTGATTTAGAAAAATTAGATAAACTTTTCTTTAATGACTATAAATTTCCAGAAGGAAGAGGAGATTTAAATATAATTAAGTTTTATCATAAAAAAATTAACTTAATTGATGAAAGTTACAATTCTAACCCTTTATCACTTCAATTTGCATTAAATAAATTAAATAGCTTAAATTCTCAATCTAAAAGAAAATTTATTCTTTTAGGTGATATGAAGGAACTTGGCAAATATTCTAAAAAACTTCACATAGAAGCTGCCAGGTATATTAATGCTACTAAAATTGACAAAGTTTATGTATACGGCAAGGATATTGTTGAAACATTTAACAGAATTAAACCACAAAAAAGAGGAAAAATATTAAATTCAAAAAAAGATATCTTAAATTTTATGATAAATGATATTAAGAATGGTGAATATCTAATGATTAAAGGTTCTAACTCAACAGGACTAAATAAAATAAGTCAGAGTTTAAAAGTGGGTAAATTAAATGCTTTTTAGTCTGTTTTCTAATTTAGTTGAAATTTTTAGTTTTTTAAATGTTTTTAAATATTTGACTGTAAGAACTGGTCTATCAATGTTTACATCGATGATAGTAGTTTTTTTAGTTGGAGGCCCTCTTATCAATTATTTTTCATCAAATCAAATTCATGATCCCATTAGAGAAGATGGACCAAGTGACCATATAGTTAAAAAAATAGGAACACCTACTATGGGAGGTCTTATGATTTTACTAGGCATTTTCTCAGGTGTTATTTTGTGGGGTGATTTTTCGAACCCTTATAATTGGTTTTTACTTTATATAGCAGGATCTTACGGACTACTAGGAGCTTACGATGACTATCAAAAAATTAAAAAGAGTAATTCAAACGGTATAAGCTCAAAGTTAAAGATCATGATCCAAATTATTTTAGCTCTAGGTGGAATTTTAATTCTTTATTTTTACAGTGGATCTAATGAGATTGAGAATTTGTATTTTCCATTTTTTAAAAATCTAGTAATTAATTTGGGATGGTTCTTTATTCCATTTTATTTGTTTGTTATTGTAGGTTCTTCAAATGCTGTTAATTTAACTGATGGTCTAGATGGTTTAGCTACTGTGCCTGTGATTTTGGTTGCAGCATGTTTTGCTTTTATTAGTTATGTAACAGGAAATATAGTTTTCTCAGAATATTTAAAAATCATATATATCGAAGGAGTAGGTGAGGCCTCTATCTTTTGTGGTGCAATAATAGGATCTTGCCTAGGCTTCTTATGGTTTAATGCTCCACCTGCAAAGATATTTATGGGTGATACTGGGTCCTTAGCACTAGGTGGATCATTAGGGGCGGTTGGTATAATTACTAAACATGAAATTGTTCTAGCAATTACAGGTGGACTGTTTGTATTAGAAGCTGTTTCTGTGATAGCACAAGTGATATCATTCAAACTAACTGGTAAAAGAATATTTAAAATGGCACCAATACATCATCATTTTGAAAAAAAAGGCTGGCCTGAGTCAACTGTGGTTATTAGATTTTGGATCATATCAATCATCTTAGCAATGATAGGTCTTGCAACATTAAAACTTAGATAATGAATGAAAGACAAATTTATTTTAAAAATAAAAAAATTTTAATTTATGGGTTTGGAAAGTCAGGCATTGCTTGTTTTAATTTTTTAAAAAAAAATAATATTTGCACAATTTTTGATGATAATAAAAAAAATATCTCAGCTAAATTTAAAAATAAATTTATAAATATTCGCAAATTATTGTCTATCGAATTTGACTTTATTGTTTTAAGTCCAGGCATAGATATTAAAAAATGTAAAATTTCAACCTTCTTGAAAAAAAATAGGTCTAAAATTATTTCAGAGCTTGATATATTTGAAATTAGTTATCCAAAAATAAATAAAATTACAGTTACAGGAACAAACGGTAAATCGACTACATCGAAATTGCTCTACGAAGTTTTAAAAAATAATAAAATAGATGTAAGACTAACTGGAAATATTGGATATCCTATATTAACGGAAAAAAAAATTAAAAATAATACAATATTTGTAATTGAAGCATCTTCCTACCAACTTGATTATAGCAAATACTATAGATCAAAGTATTCAATTATTCTTAATCTTAATACAGATCACCTTGAAAGGCATCGAACTTTTAAAAATTATGCAGAGGCAAAATTTAAAATAGTCAAATCTCAAAACAAAAAAGATTACGCTTTTATAGATAATGAGAATAACACTCTAAATAAACTAATTGAAAATAATCAAATTAAATCAAAAGTTAATAAAATAAATTATTTAAAATATAATAAATATTTTAGACAGATAGATAATATTTACTTTAACAATTCTAGTAATAAAAAAAATTTGAGTTTTGTTCTAAGTTTTGCCAAGATATTTAAATTAGATTTAAAAACAGTCATAAATACTGCTAATAGATTTAAAGGATTAGATTTTAGACAACAAATAATTTATAAATCAAAAAATTTATTAATCGTTAATGACTCAAAATCCACTAGTTTTTCATCAACAGTTCCTTTACTTGAAAGTTATGAAAATATTTATTGGATATTAGGGGGAATTGCTAAAAAAGGAGATAAGTTAAAACTAAAAAAAAAATATTTTCCAAATATTAAAGCGTATGTTTATGGAAAAGATAGAAATTATTTAATTAATTCACTCCCAAATCAAATTTCTTATAAGTCTTCTTCGACACTTATCGAAATTATGAAAACTTTAAATAATAATATTAAAAACGACAATACTAAAAAAGTAATTCTTTTTAGTCCATGTGCAGCTTCATTTGATCAATTTAAAAACTTCGAGGATAGGGGAAAATTTTTTAATAAAATTGTAAAAGATTTATTTTAGAAAAAAAATTATGAATAAATATTTGGACAATTTTTATGATTGGTGGAAAAATATAGATAAATTTATATTACTTATAATTCTAGCTTTATTTTTATTAGGTCTTTTTTTCTCATTAGTCTCAACTTCATTGATAGCCTCGGATAAATTAGATACAAAATCATATTATTTTTTTTTTAAACATTTTGGTTTTATAATTTTAGCAATAGTGATTTTGATTATATTCTCATTTTTAAATCAAAAATTTTTAACAAATTTTTCAATGATTTTATTTTTGATTGCATTTTTAAGTTTGTTGTTAGTTCCGTTTCTTGGAATAGAGGTAAAGGGATCAAAAAGATGGCTAGATTTGATGTTTTTACCAAGATTTCAGCCAGTTGAGATTGTAAAACCTTTTTTTATTGTAGCCTTATCACTAATGTTAACTATTCAAAATAGACGATTATATTTCAAATACCTCTTAAGCACTTTATTCACATTTCCAATATTAATATTACTTGTTTATCAACCTGATATTGGACAAACACTTTTAATATCAATGGTTTGGTTAGCTTTAATTTTTATTTCTGGCATAAATATTTTTATATTTTTTATATTTTTTCTCGTTGTTGGTTCAACTGTAAGTTATTTGGTATTATTTATTCCAAAATTTGAATATATAAAAATTAGACTTTTCGCTTTTTTAGACTCAAGCTCTAGTAACAATTATCAAGCAGAAAAAGCAAGTGATGCAATTATAAATGGTGGTTTTTTTGGAAAAGGAATTGGAGAAGGTACTTTAAATTCAAGAGTCCCCGAAGCACATACAGATTACATAGTTTCAGTTATATCGGAAGAGTTTGGTGCAATTATAGTTATTGGAATACTATTTTTGTATCTCATTTTTTCATACAGAGTAATAAGGAAAATTAATTTTCTTAACGAGGATTTACATAAACTTATTTTAACTGGATGTATTTCTTTAATTTTGTTACAGACTTTTATCCACTTAGGTGTTAATATAAGAATTCTTCCAACCACTGGAATGACTTTACCCTTTTTAAGTTATGGAGGATCATCTATAGTAAGTACAGCAATTTTATCAGGATTAATTTTAAATTTAACTAAAAGAAAATTAGATTAAAAGATGAAAAAAATTCTAATCGCAACAGGTGGCTCAGGTGGACATGTATTCCCGTCATTAGGTATATATGATGCTTTAAAACATGATTTTGAAGTACAAATTTCAACAGATTTAAGAGGATCAAAATTTATTAATAATGATGATTATCATTATTCATTAATTGATGTACCAAATTTGTTTTCAAATTTATTTTTACTTCCATACAACTTAATAAAATTTTGTATTTCAATAATAAAATCTTACAAATACTTAAAATTAAACAATTTCAATATTCTAATTAGTACTGGCGGATATATGTCTCTACCTTTATGTTTAGCATCAAATTTGTTGAATATAAAAATTTATATTTTTGAACCAAATTTAGTTCTAGGAAGAGCAAACAAATTAATGCTTAATTCCGCTAAAAAAATTATTTGTTATGAAAGAAATTTAAAAGGTATTTCTAAAAAACTCTCAAATAAAATTTATCTAATTAAACCATTACTTAGAAAAGAAATTTATAAATATAAAAAAAATGAAAAAACAACGATAGCAGAAAAAAAAAAAATATTAATTATCGGCGGAAGTCAGGGGGCAAATTTCTTTGATGAATTTGTTACTAAATTTATAGTAAAACTCTCAAAAAAAGAGAAAATTCAAGTTTTGCAACAAGTAATTAATCTAAATTCAAAAGAAAATATTAAAGAATTATATCAAAGAAACCATATAGAACATGAGTTATTTCACTTTGACGACAAATTATTAACAAAAGTTGTTAATTATGATTTAGCTATTACACGATCTGGTGCATCTACAATTTCAGAATTAGCTTATTTAAATATTCCATTTGTGGCAATTCCATATCCGTATGCTAAAGATAATCATCAATATTACAATGCAGAATTTTACGAAAAAAATAAATCTTGCTGGTTGATGATGCAAAAAGATATAGACGAAAATTACTTCACAGATTTAATGTTAAAAATATTTCAAGATCAAAATGAGTATTTTGCTAAAAAAAATAATTTAATTGAATTGAATAAAGAAAATACGTGGGAAAAAAATAAATCTAAATTAATTGAGCTTATTAATGAAAATTGATTTAGGAAAAAATGAACTAATTCATTTTGTTGGTATTGGTGGAATAGGCATGAGTGGTTTAGCACTGATAATGAATGGGTTAGGTTACAAAGTTCAAGGTAGTGACATTGTCAATAATCGAAATATCGAAAGATTAAACGAAAAAAAAATAAAAGTATTTATAAATCATAAAAAAGAAAATGTGAAAAAAACAACCATGTTAGTAATTTCCTCAGCAATTAAAAAAAATAATCCAGAATTAGTTGAAGCAATAAAAAAAAATTTACCAATTTATACAAGAGGAGATATGCTGGGCCATATAGTGTCTTTCATGAGAAATGTTGTTGTAACTGGTTCACATGGCAAAACAACAACGACATCATTAGTATCAAGCATTTTTACGTCAGGCAATTTAGATCCAACAATAATTAATGGTGGTGTTTTAAATTCATTTGGTAATTCTGCTAAATTAGGTAAAAGTAACTGGTGTGTTACTGAGTCTGATGAGTCAGATGGTAGTTTTTTAAAAATTCCCTTTATATATTCTATTGTAACCAATTTAGACTCTGAACATCTAGATTTTTATAAAAATATAAATAACCTTAAAAAAAGTTTTTTGAAATTTATCGAAAAAGTACCATCTGTGGGTAAAGGCTTTATATGTAATGATAATAAAATTCTTAAAAATATAATAAAAAAAACTTCAAATAAGAATTTTTATACATATGGAAAAGATAAAAAGTCAAATTTTCAAATAGTAAATATCAATCAAAATGCTAATCTGTCTTCTTTCGATATTAAAATAAACATACCAAGCAAAAAAAAAATAATTAAAAATATTAAGTTTCCAATGATTGGAATCCACAATATTCGTAATGCAACAGCTGCAGTTGCTTTAGCATTTACAATCGGGCTGCCTGAAAAAAATATCAAGACTGGACTACGTAATTTTAAAGGAGTTCAGAGAAGGTTTTCGCATTTATTTGATCATAATAAGATAAGTTTTTATGATGATTATGCCCATCATCCGACGGAAATAAGCTCAGTTTTAAGTGGCGTCGAAAATGTTTATAAAAATAAGGAAATTGTGTGCGTTTTTCAACCGCACAGAATTTCAAGAGTAATAAATTTGAAAAAAGAATTTTCAAAATGTTTTAAAAAGGCAGATACAGTTTTACTTTGTCCTATTTATACAGCTAATGAAAAACTAAGACTTAATTTTACATATCAATCTTTTGCAAAATTAATAATAAAAAATTCTAATGTCAGGCTAATTCAAGTTGAAGATGAATTGCAATTACAAAAGTTTATAAAACAAAATGTATTTGGTAAAAAAATTTATATAGGTATGGGTGCAGGATCCATATCAAATTGGATGAAAAATTTAAAAAATATATTTTAATGGAAATTGAGGATATTAAAAAATCAGGATTATTACTAGATGGTGATATTTTTTTTGATCATAGTATAAAAAATCTTAATTGGTTTAATATTGGAGGAAAAGCAAAAATTCTTTTTAAACCAAACTCCCTTAAGGGCTTAATAGAGTATCTAAAACTTTATGCGTTAAGAGGTAAAATATTTATTTTAGGCAATGGGTCAAATGTATTATTTAATGATGATACATACCAAGGCACTATAATTAAATTAGGTAAAAGTTTTTCAAATATTACGCTACTAGATAATGAAACAATTATTGCTGGAACTGCTGTTTCACAAAAAAAAGTTTCAGTATTTGCAAAAAATAATAACATCTCTGGATTAGAGTTTATGTCGTGTATACCAGGTTCTATTGGAGGTGGTATAAGAATGAACTCTGGGTGTTTTCAAAAAGAATTTAAGGATATTCTTATTTCAATTCAATTAGTTGATTTTAAAGGTATTGTAAGAAGTATACCTGTAAATAAAATAAAGTTTAATTATAGATCAATAGATCTACCTAAAGATTTAATATTTTTAAGTGCAACTTTCAAAGGAAAAAAAAAAAATAGTGAAGAAATAGATAAATATATGCATGAGTTGAATGAAATTAAAAATATGGCACAACCGACTAAAATTAAAACAAGTGGTAGTACTTTTAAAAATCCAATAGATCAAACAGATAAAAAAGTTTGGGAATTAATTAGATCAAGCGTTACTAATAAAATAAGTTATGGAGATGCAATTATCTCTGAAAAACATGCTAACTTTTTTGTGAATAAAAAAAATGCAAAATCTGCAGATATGAAGTCTTTAATAAATCACGTAAAAAAGAAAGTTAAAGATCGAACAGGTGTAAAATTAGAATTAGAAATTGTAGTTGTTGAATAATGGATAAAATTTTAATTTTAGCAGGGGGATATTCCAATGAAAGAGAAATAAGTTTAATAACAGCCTCAAGTGTTACTAAAGCATTAAAAAAGATCAAGAAATACAAAATTTTAACAATAGAACCTGATGGAAATTTTATTAAAAAATTAAGAAAATTTAAACCTAAATTAGTACTAAATCTTTTACATGGAAGATATGGTGAAGATGGTTACGTACAGTCTATACTTGAATCTGAGAAAGTTAAATATACCCATTCAGGGGTTCTATCTTCATCCCTAGCAATCGATAAGGAAATATCAAAAAAAATATTTATAAAGAATAAAATTTTAACTCCACCATATTTCAAATTTATTTTTAAAAAAAATTTAAATTATAAAAATATAATCAAAAAAATTGATAAAATATTTAAATTTCCAGTAGTACTGAAACCTATTAATGAAGGTTCAAGTGTAGGAGTAAATATAACTAACAAGAAAAACTTTGCTCATAATTTAATGAAACTACAAAAATTCAAAGAAATATTAATCGAAAAATATATTCCTGGCAGAGAAATACAGGCTGCAATTTTAGGGAATAAAAAATTAGGGATAATAGAGTTAAAACCCAAACGAGAGTTTTATGATTACAAAGCCAAGTATAGCACTAGTGCAAAAACTGAGCATTTAATTCCAGTAAATATAACTAAAACAAATTATAATAAAATTAATTCTATAGCTCTCAAAGCACATAAACTTTTAAAGTGTAGAGGAGTGTCAAGATCAGATTTCAGATTTTTCAACAATAAATTTTATTTATTAGAGTTAAATACCCAGCCTGGAATGACATCTTTGTCTTTAGTTCCAGAAATTGCAAGTCATAACAATATCAGCTTTATACAACTGATTGAAGAAATAATTAAAGATGCCTCAATTAATAAGTAAATTTAAATTATACCTTTATTTGTTTTTTTTTATTTTTTTAAGTTCAATATTTAATTATCAAATTTTAGAAAATTATTATGATAAATTTAGTTTAAAGAATATCAATATAAATGGACTATCTCACAAAGAAAAAAAAAAAATTCAAAATGAATTAAATAAATTAAAAAATATAAATATTTTTAAATTAAATGAAGATCAAATTATTGAAAAGTTATATAAATTTAATTTTTTAGAAAATATATATGTAAATAAAGTTATACCTTCATCAATAAACGTAAATATTTCAAAAACATTAATACTTGGAAAAACTATAATAGATGGAAATAAGTTTTATATAGGTAAAAATGGAAATTTTATCAGCACAAATTTACTCTCAGATCAAAATAATTTAGCTTCAGTATATGGAAATTTTAGAATAGACGAATACTTAAGTTTGATCAAAATACTTAAAAAGCACGATATTGATAGAGAAGACATTAAAGCATATTATTATTTCAAAAATAAAAGATGGGATATATTATTTTCTAATAATCTTTCGTTAATGTTACCTGCTAAAAAGGTCGAAGAATCAATCAAAATTTACAAAAAATTATTAGATAATAATAATTTAATAAATATTAAAATTATTGACCTTAGAGTATCAAACCAAATTATATTAACTAATAATAATGAGTGATTTTGATACAATAATTGATTTTGGATCAAAAAATTTAAAATTAGGTGTATTTAACACGGAGGCTAAAAATATTTATTCTTCTAAGCAAAAGATTACTATCAGTGTTGAAAAATCACTAAATAATCTTATAAAAGAAGCTGAAAAATATCTGTCAGTACATATAGATAATGTTATTGTTTTATATGACTCTCCAAAGTTTTATTCATTAGACATATCAATAAAAAAAGTATTTGACAATAATGTATCAATTAAAAAAGTCTACAACAATTTAATTGAAGAAGCATCTTTTGTTGTTTCTCAAAACAATTTTAAAGATCAGATAATACATCTAGTGGTTAATAATATCGTAATAGATAAAAATAAAATGTTAGATAAAATTATTGAAGATATAAAAATAAAATCTTTAATATTAGAAATTAAATTTATCTGTTTAAATAAAAAATTTATTGAGAATATAACCAATAATTTTAAAAAAAATAATTTAAAAATATTAGATTTTTACTGTTCAAGTTATGTAAAAACCTTTTCGTATAGGAAAAAATTTGAAATAAAAGATTATTTGATATTTTTAGATGTTGGTTTTGAGAGAACCAGCAGTTTCATATTTAACAATGATAAATTTGAGTTTTTTAAATCAATACCAATAGGTGGTAACAATATTACAAAAGATATATCAAAAGTTTTAAAGTTGGATTTAGATTATTCAGAACAATTAAAAATAAAGTTAAATAAATTAGAAAACGATATACCTATCAAAAAAACTAATTTTAATGAAAATAATCTTTATAGAGAAATTTTGGAAAAAAATATATCTGCAGAAATGTTAAAAAAAGTTATAGAAGCGCGTATAGAAGAAATCTTAGAATTAGTTATTTTCCAAGATAGTAATTATAAAAATTTAAATGCTTTATTAAAACCAAAATTAATTTTTTTTGGCGGTGGATCTCAATTATTTTCAAACAACTATAATTTATGCAAAAAAAAATTAGTCTCTGAACTAATTTCTTTCAACAACGAAGATTCTTCTGCTTGTGCAGCTGGTATTGATTTTCATAGAAGTGTAGAAAGATTTAGTATTAAAACAAAAAAAAAGATTAAGAAACAAGGCTTTTTTGAGAACTTTTTCAACCTATTTTCAAAATAATTGTATTTTCTTGTAATATTACTTGAATATTAAATTTCACAATTATTTAATATATTTTGTTGATGTCAGTTTTATCCCAATCAACAATAGCTAATAGAATATACTTCTCTGGAGTAGGCATACATACTGGCACAAATGTAAACATGAATATTTTACCTTCATCTCCAAACTCTGGAATAATATTTAAAAGAGTAGATTTGAATCAAAACAATATTGTAATACCAAGTTTTGAAAATGTTAGTGAAGCTACACTTTGCACAACTGTATCAAATCAATTTGGTGTAAAAGTATCAACCATAGAACACCTCATGGCTGCATTTTTAGGTTCGGGCATAGATAATGCATTAGTTGAACTCGATTCACAGGAAGTGCCAATTCTTGATGGATCAGCAAGAGACTTTGTAAAAACTTTGAAAGAAACTGGATTAAAAACAAGTGATGTTCCAATAAAATTAATAAAGATTAATAAACGTATCGAATTAGAGGAAGGAGATAAATACATCTCTTTAGATAAATCAAATACAACTTTGGAAATAGAATTCGAGATAAATTATCAAAACCAACTGATTAAAAATCAAAAAAATAAAATTAATGTTTTTGAGGACAGTTTAGAAGATATTTATAACTCAAGAACTTTTTGTCTTTATGAAGATATCGAAAAGCTAAAAAAAGTTGGGCTAGGCAAAGGAGGATCACTTGAGAATGCAATTGTTGTTAAAGATGATAAAATACTTAATAAGGGTGGTTTGAGAAATAAAAATGAGTTTGTAAATCATAAAATTCTTGATTGCATGGGAGATTTATATCTCGTTGGTTATAGATTGATCGGATCTCTTAAATGCAGTCATGGAGGTCATAGCTTAACAAATAAATTATTAAGAAAAGTATTTAGTGATAATAGGAATTACTCTTTAATTGAGATCAAAGGAAAAAATCTACCTCATTCACTTGTCAACAATCGCCACAATCTAAAATCTATTGCTTAAAAATTAGAATTTTAAAAATATTCTGCTAAAACTCTGTTATGAAATTTCATAATTTTTTAATAAGTATTTTGATACCTATAATCATAATTTCGTGCTCAAAGAAAGATGAAAAGATATCATTAATAAAAGAAGATAATTTAGAGATGCAAATGATAGAGGCATATAATGAAGGACTTAAAGAATTTAACAGGGGAGATATTTTTTTTGCTGCAAAAAAATTTAACGAGGTTGAGCTTCTTTATCCACAATCTATTTGGGCCTCAAGATCAACTTTGATGGCAGCATACGCATATTATACACAATTATATTTCACTGATGCCATTATAGAACTTCAAAGATTTCTAGATAAGTATCCAAATCATCCAAATACTGATTATGCATACTATTTAATTGCTATTTGCCATTATAATCAAATAGTTGATGAAAAGAAGGATTTGGGAGAAATAATAAAAGCTAAAGATTATTTTAATAAATTAATAGGTAAATTCCCAAATACAGATTTTGCTGAAGATGCAAATTTCAAACTTGAACTGATTGACGAAGTTCTCGCATCAAAAGAATTATATTTAGCAAAATATTATTTAGACCGTGAAAAATGGATACCAGCAATGAATAGATATAAAAATATAGTTGATGAATATGATACTACTATTTTTGTTGAAGAAGCATTATATAGACTTGTTGAATTAAATTATAAACTTGGGTTAGAAGATGAAGCAAAAAAATATACAGCTTTACTTGGATATAATTATCAATCAAGCATTTGGTATGAAAGTTCCTATAAGATTTTAAATAAGAATTATAATAAAACTAATCTAAATACAGGCAGCCCTGAGGAGAGATCATTAATTAAAAAATTTAAGAAATTATTAGAATAACCATTTTAAATGAATCAAAAAGAAATTAAGGACTTATATAAACAAAAAATAAATAAATTAAAAAAAAATAATAAATTATACTTTCAAAAAAGTTCTCCAATTATATCTGATAGTGAATATGATAAAATTAAGAGAGATATTCTTGAATTAGAACATAAATATTCCTTTTTAAAAAATAAAAACTCACCATCAAATTCATTGGGTTATGCTCCATCAAAAAATTTTGTCAAATCAAAACATAGAGTTAAAATGTTGTCTTTATCTAACGCTTTTAATATTAAGGATTTAGAAAATTTCGAAAAGAAAATATTTAATTTCCTCAATAAAAGAGTTAATATTGAATATAGCGTTGAACCAAAAATCGATGGAATTTCAGCTTCATTAACTTACAAAAATGGACTATTTGTTATGGGTACTTCAAGAGGTGATGGCATTACAGGTGAGGTAATTACTGAAAATTTAAAAACGATTAATGATATACCTAAGAAAATAACTAATAAAGATTTCCCAAAAGATATAGATATTAGAGGTGAGGTTTTTATAGAAAAAGATGATTTTAATAAGCTAAAAAATGATTTTGCTAACGCTAGAAATGCAGCATCAGGTTCTCTAAGACAAAAAAATCCATCAGAAACTAAAAAAATTCCACTTAAATTTGTAGCATATACTTATGGTCAATTTGAAAGTGATATAATAAAGAAACAGTCTGATTTTCTAAGTTCGTTGAAAAAATGGGGGTTTAAAGTAAATGAGCAAAATAAAGTTTTAAAAACAATTAAAGAGTTAGAAAGTTTTCACAAAAAATTTGAGAATGATAGGTTTGATTTAAAGTATGATGTTGATGGTTTAGTTTATAAAATTAATAGTCTTGATCTTCAAAACAGATTAGGTTTCACTTCAAATTCCCCAAGGTGGGCAATAGCACATAAATTTTCAGCAGAAAGTGCTTTTTCATTAATAACTGACATAAATATTCAAGTAGGTAGAACAGGGGCGTTAACCCCAGTTGCAAGAATAAAGCCAGTAAATATTGGAGGTGTAGTAGTTTCAAATGCAACACTTCATAATGAAGATGAAATAAATAGAAAAGATATTAGGATCGGAGATACTGTAAAAGTAGAGAGAGCAGGTGATGTTATTCCTCATGTCATTTTAGTTGATTTTAAAAAAAGAGAGAAAAAATCAAAAAAATTTATTTTTCCCAATAATTGTCCCTCTTGTGGTTCGGAAACAATAAAAGAATTTAACAAATTAACAAAAAAATATGATGCTGTAAGAAGATGTACAAATGATGGTTATGATTGCGAAAAAATTGCTATTGAAAAAATTAAACATTTCATATCAAAAGAAGCACTCAATATTGATGGTTTGGGAAAAAAAGTAGTAGAAAAGTTTTGGGATCTGCAATTAATAAGATTTCCACAAGATATCTTTAATCTGGATTATACTCAGATTTCTAAATTAGAGGGTTGGGGCGATCTTTCAGTTTCAAATTTAAAATTTTCAATAAATCAATCAAAGAAGGTTTCTTTGGATAGATTTCTTTACTCTTTAGGTATTAGACATATTGGTGTAGAAAACGCTAAATTATTAGCAGAATATACAAAATCGATATCAAACTTTTTAAATTTTATTAAAAACAAAAAAATTATTGAATTTTTAAATATAGATGGAATTGGGGAAACTCAAATAAATTCCTTAAAAAAGTTTTTTGAAAATAAATCTAACTATAAAATAATTGAAAAGTTGTCTTCTCTTTTAGACATTTCTGATCTTAAATTGAATAAAGATGGTAAATTACTAAATAGTACATTTATGTTTACTGGAAAATTATCAAATATGAGTAGAGCTGAAGCAAAATCTTTAATTGAAGAAAATTCAGGATCTGTTGTAAGCTCAGTAAATAAAAAATTGAAATATTTAATAATTGGTGAAAAGCCTACTAATCGTAAAGTACAACAAGCTAAAGAATTGGGAATAAAAATTTTATCACAAAAGGAATGGCTTAATTTACTAGATTAGGCTAGCTAACCATTTTTTCTCATTTTTATTTAAAAATGGTGAAATATTATTGTAGACATCAAAGTGATACTTAAATAAATAATCTTTTTCCTTTTTGCTAAGCATTTTAGGATTGATCAGGTCAGTATCTATGGGTGCCATTGTCAAGTTTTCAAATAAAAGTCTCGATTTGATTTTTTTAATAAAAACTAAATTTTCAATTCTTATTCCAAATTCATTTTTTTTATAAAAACCAGGCTCATTACTTAAAACCATTCCCTCTTTTAATTGTACGTAATTATTTTTTGATATTCCTTGTGGTCCCTCATGAACATTAAGAAATGCTCCTACTCCATGACCAGTTCCATGACGATAATCAAGTCCTACAGAATTTAGGTTCTTTCTAGCAATCTTATCAATATTATGGCCATTTTTCTCTTTATTTATGTTTGTTAAGGCAACACCAATATGACCTTTTAAAACCCTAGTAAATATATCTTTAACCTTATTTGAGAGGTTAGAAAAACATACTGTCCTTGTTACGTCTGTTGTTCCCCACTTATATTGACCACCAGAATCAAGTAATAGTAAATCATCCTTTTTTAACTTTCTATTTGAAGATTTATTAGACCTATAATGTATAATTGCTCCATTTGGTCCAGATCCAGCGATCGTATCAAAGCTTGGGTATAAATAGTTTTTTCTACTCTTTCTAAAACTCTCTAATTTTCTTTCTATTATTTTCTCTGTAAGGTTATTTTTTTTATGATTTTTAATCCAATATAAGAATTTTGTTAGAGCAACGCCATCTTCAATATGTGCATTAATCATATTTTTAATCTCAATTTTATTTTTTAAAGATTTTAAATTATAAACAGGATCTTCTCGGTTGGTTATCTTAAATTTATAGCTGATTAAGCTCTCTTCAAAAATTGAACAAGTTTTACCATCTATACAAAAATTCCCATTTTTTAATTTGACTAAACAATTTAAAATTTTTTTTTCCTCAAAATAATATATTTTTAATTTTTTGAGACTTAATTTTATATTTTTTACTTTATTTTGATTTGAAAAAAAATAGATTTTTTTATCTTTTGTTATGATCATTTTACAATTAGCAACAGGGGAATTTGGAAGATCTCTACCTCTGATATTTAGAAGCCAACAAATATTTTCACCTGAACTAATAAATGTATAATCAACTTTCTTTTTTTTCATAATTTGAATTAATCGATTAATTTTTCTATTCACATTTTCACCTGCCACAATAGGATCTAAGTTGAAAAATGGATAATCAGTTTCTGTCTTATTTTTATTTTCAAACTTAATATTTATAGGAATTAAGTTGTAATTTTTTCCAAAATATTTGTTTAGAGTTGACCAAGTAAATAGGTCAGGATCATATCCAATTTTAATTTTCTTCTTTAAAATATCTTTAGGCCACAAATATGGAATTTCACAAATTTTAAATTTTTTCCCTGATTCTTTTTCTGCTTGAAGAGTATATCTACCATCAACAAATAAATATTTTTTATTTTTCAAAAAAATTGCAAACCCCGCAGAACCTGAAAATTTTGTAATCGATTTTAGATTATTTAATTTTGAATATTCTGTAAAATAATTATCGTTTTTTGGTAAGATATATCCATCTAAATTATTTGAAAAAATAATATTATTTATTTCAGCACTCATTTTAATTTTTTTTGATATCTTATCCAACCAGGACTCCTAATTTCACTATCACTATCGAAATCTATATCTTGGTTAAAATCGAAATCTTCTTCTTTTTCATCTACAAAATTATTATTTTTTTTAATATATTCATCTGGTAGCTCATCCACAAATCTTGATGCCATACTGTCTATCCAGTCTCCTTGATAAAATCTGTTCATAGAAAATGATATTTTAGCGAGCTTTTTTGCCCTGGTAATTGCAACATAAGCTAATCTCCTCTCCTCCTCTAAACCACTTTCACCTTTTTCCTCAATGCTTTTCTGATGAGGAAATAGACCTTCTTCCCACCCCGGTAAAAATACGACATCAAATTCTAACCCTTTAGATGCGTGTATTGTCATTAAATTGACCTTTTCACTCTGCCAATCTTGGTCTAACGATGTGGCAAGAGCAACATGCTCTAAAAAACTCTCTAAATTATCAAATTCTTTCATTGCATTTAATAATTCTTTTATATTTTCTAATCTGTTTTCATTTTCTAAATCTTTTTTATTTTTAAGCATTTCACTATATCCAGATTCATCAAGAATAGTCTGTAATAGCTTATTATGATTTATTTTACTCCTTAAATCATTTCTCCATTTAGCTAAAAGATTTAAGAGGGAAATTAAACCTAATTTTGTTTTGGGTTTAATTTTGTTTTGTTCAATTAAATGTTTTGAGGCAACTTCTAATGAACACTTATTCAATTTTGCAAAATTATTAATAGCTTTTACAGTAGTATCCCCAATAGATCTTTTTGGGACATTTAGAATTCTCTCAAAGGCCAAGTCATCCTGTGGTTGAAAAACTGTTTTTAAATATGCAACACAATCCTTTACTTCAGCTCTTTCATAAAATTTAATACCACCAATAATTCTGTATGGAACACCAATTTTTAAAAATCTTTCTTCAAATTCCCTAGTTTGAAAAATAGCTCTTACAAGAATTGCAACCTCATTAAATGAAAATTTATTTTTGAAATCTTCAATATTAGAACCGATTTCGGTTGCTTCATCTTTTACATTTCTAAAACAATTTAAAGTCACAAGTTCACCATCTTCTTGATCTGTAAAAAGTTTTTTCCCAACTCTATTTTGATTATTTTCAATAATATTTGATGCCACATTTAAAATATTTTGTGTGGATCTATAATTTTTTTCTAATCTTATTATTTTTGTATTTTCGTAAACTTTTTCAAATTGAAGAAAATTTTTAATTTCTGCTCCCCTCCAACTATATATTGACTGATCATCATCTCCCACACAACAAATATTTTGATTATGTTCTGCCAGATATTTAAGCCATTCACTTTGAATAAAGTTTGTATCTTGGTATTCATCAACTAAAATATATTTAAACTTTTTAGAATACATTTTTGATATATCTTTATGTCTTTCAAAAATTTTAACAGTGTGAAGTATTAGGTCACTGAAATCAGCAGCATTTAAATTTATTAGTTTTTGTTGATATATTTTATATATCTCAAGAAAGCTTTTTTCTAATATGTCTTTACGTTTGAGTACAACTTCGTCAGGATAAAAGCCTTTATTCTTCCATTTATCAATTAATGCCAAAATATATCTTGGGGATATTTTTTTTGTATCTATATTCTCAGATTTGCAGATATTTTTTATTAATCTTACTTGGTCATCTTGATCAATTATTGAAAAATTTGATTTTAATCCAGCTGCTTCTGCATGTTTTCTCAATATTTTCGCACTAATTGAGTGAAAGGTGCCTAACCAAGGAAGCCCAGTTGCTTCTTTTCTTAAGAACTTAGAAACCCTTAATTGCATTTCTTTTGCAGCTTTATTTGTAAATGTTACTGCCAAGATTTGATTGGGAAATGCCTTATGTTGTTTAACAATATGGGCAATTCTAGATGTAAGAACCCTTGTTTTTCCAGACCCAGCTCCTGCAACAATCAAAAGGGGTCCGTCTAAATGTAGAACTGCCTCTTCCTGACTTTCATTAAGATTTGTTAAATAATCTAAATTCATCGTTTATTTTTTCTTAATTTAAGCGATATTGGATTAATGATTAAAAAATTGAAAGTAACAATATTTTCTAAATTTATTTTTATATTAATTGCATTGTGTTTTTTATTTGGCATTTATTTATCAATACCAGTTTTATTTAATTATAAAAGCATAGAAAACATCATTGAAAGCAAATTTTATTCTGATTTTGATATTAAGCTAAATATAAATGGTGACATAAAGTATCAATTAATTCCAAAGCCTCATTTATTAATTAGCGATTCATCATTATCTATAGGTGAAAACAATAATAAGAATATTTCATTTGATATTAAGAATCTAAAAGTATTTATGAATACTAATAATTTATATCCAAAATCTAAAATTAATTTCGAAAAATTTGAAATACAAAATACAAATTTTTTTATCAAAAATAAAGAATATAGCACTTTAAGGAATTATTTTCATAAAAGTGAAAGTAAACCAATTTATATTAAAAAAAGTAAAGTATTTTTAATAGATGATAATGATGATACTTTAATAATATCCCCAATAGAAAAAATTAATTTTACCACCTCACAACAAGACAATTTCAAAAAATTAAATATCAAAGGCAATTTGTTTGATTTGAATTTTAAATCATTATGGAAAAAAAAATATAATTCTAAAATGAATTCACAAATAGAAATAGATTTTAAAAAACCGAATATTTCCATTAAAAATGAATTAAATTATGAGAATAATTCTAGTTTTGAAGGTACAACCGAAATAAAATTTTTAAATCAGAATATTAAAATAGAATACCAGTTAAAAAATAATATCATTTCTTTAAAATCCCCAGAAAATAATAATGATATAAAAATTGATACAACAATTGAGTTATCACCTTTTTATCTCAATTCAAATGTTACTTTGAATAGGCAAAATATTAATTTTTTGGTAGATGAATTAATGTTTTCTATATTAAACTTGCAACCTGATTTATTAGGCAATGTAAATGGAGAAATCAAATTCCTTTTAAATGATGTAGAGCACGAGCTGATAAGAAATGGTAATATAAGTTTAAATATAAGCCAAAAAACTATTAATTTAAGTGAAGTTTTATTCAATATCGATGAAATTGGCCAAATTGAAAGTGAAATAAAATATAAAGAAGAAAGCGGTGATATAATATTTCACTCGACAAATTCTTTAGTTATAAATAATAAAAAAAAGTTTGCTAAAAAATTTCAAGTAAAATCAGACAAAGTTAAAGATATAAATGTGATCCACTTTAAAGTTGAGAAAAATATTACTAACGGATTAATATCAATATTTGATATAAAAATTAATCAATTAATATATAAGGACAAAATCAATGGTGAATCTAGATATGATATTAGAAATTCCCAAGAGCTTAAATCATTAGTTAAAAAAATTATTAATAGTTAATCTGGTTTAATCATTTTATTGGGATCAACAATTTTATTATATTCCTTCTCATTAATAAGACCTGATCTCATTGCTTCAATTTTAAGAGTAGTTTTATTTTTCAATGCATTCTTTGCAATTTTTGCAGCATTATCATAACCAATCTTTGGAGATAAGGCAGTTACCAACATTAAAGAGTTATCTACCAAATATTTTATTCTATTTTTGTCAGCCTTTAGTCCAGAGATACAATATTTTGCAAAACTTTTTGTACTATCTGAGAGAATTTGAATTGATTGAAGTACATTATGAATTATTAAAGGCTTGAACACATTAAGCTCAAAATGACCATGTGAACCAGCCATTGTAATTCCGTTGTGGTTACCAATTACTTTCACACATACCATTGTTACAGCCTCACATTGAGTTGGATTTACTTTACCAGGCATAATTGATGATCCAGGTTCATTCTCTGGCAATATCAACTCTCCATATCCAGCTCTAGGTCCTGAACCTAAAAACCTAATATCATTTGCTATTTTCATCAAACATACTGCAGTTGTATTTAATGTACCTGAATAATTTACTATTGCATCATGAGCAGCAAGTGCAGCAAACTTATTTTTAGCTGGCTTAAAAGGTAACTTGGTGATTTTTTTTATTTCATTTACTATTTTCTTATCAAAATTTTTTTTGGTATTTATACCAGTTCCAACTGCGGTCCCACCTTGTGCTAAATAATAAATTTCATTCAGTGAAACTTTTATTCTTTTAATGCATTCTTCGAGTTGAGATTGGTAGCCAGAAAATTCTTGACCCAATGATAAAGGGGTAGCATCCTGAAGGTGGGTTCTACCTATTTTGACTATTTTATTAAATTCACTTACCTTTTTTTTTAATTCTTTATTTAATAATATTAAGCTTGGTAATAGTTTTTCTCTAGTTTCCATTGCTATTGCAATATGCATTGCTGTGGGAAATACATCATTCGTTGACTGTGATTTATTAACGTGATCATTTGGATGAACGGGTTTTTTTGTACCCTTTTTTCCTTTAAGTATTTCAATTGCTCTATTTGAGATAACTTCATTCACATTCATATTTGTTTGTGTGCCAGAACCAGTTTGCCAAACTTTAAGAGGGAAATGATTATCTAATTTTCCCGCAATAACTTCACTAGATGCTCGTACAATTGATTTATAAATTTTTGAATTAATATCTTTGCTTTTATAATTTGTAATAGCAGCTGCTTTTTTGATAATAGCTATGGATTTTATTAACTTTGGTCTGACTAATACATCTCCAATATCAAAGTATTTTTTTGATCTTTGTGTGGATGCGCCCCAATACTTATCCACAGGTACATTTATAGAACCAATGCTATCATATTCTTTTCTGAATTTCATATTTTAGTTTAGAGAGTATATTTATACACTTATACATTAAATAATAATAAAATCATATAGGAGTAAAATGACAAATTTTGAAAAAGTTGGCGTGTTTATGAAAACTTTTAATCAAGATGTAAAAGATTCATCAAGTTTAAGCACAGATAAAATTAATTCGTTAAGAATTTCATTGATTAATGAAGAGTTAGAGGAACTTAAACATGCAATATCAGAAAAAAATTTGACTGAAGTTGCAGATGCATTAACAGATATTTTGTATGTTACTTATGGCGCAGGTCATGCTTTTGGTATTAATTTAGATAAATGTTTTGAAGAAGTTCAAAAATCTAATATGAGTAAATTGGGAAAAGATGGAAAACCAATATATAATGAATTTGGAAAAGTTATGAAAGGACCAGACTATTTCAAACCAGATTTATCAAAATTTATTAAATAATTTATATCCAATTAGGTCTTAAGACTTTTATTTTTGCATCACCACACTTTAGATCTTTATCAAAATTAAAGCTTTTATCTTCTAGTTTTAGTAAAGCAAATGGATTTTTATTATTGATTAATAACTTTCCTAAGTTTTTATTTTCAGAAGTAATTTCGTCACTATTGATCTCTCCATCTAAAACTTTAATTGCAAATAGTCTTTTATTAAGTTTATCTTTAAGTTTAATTCTAGCTGTATTTTCTTGCCCTACATAACACCCTTTTCTAAAGTCAATTCCATTTAGTTCTTCAAAATTACATTCAATTCCAAATATTTTATTTTGCAGATTATTTGTATCAATTTGAGCAATTCCTAATTCATGACTGTAATTATAATACTCATTTACATCAGAAACTTTTAATCCCAATTTTTTTATAGAAAGATACAATTTTTCTAAATTAATCACTAATCTAGATCCTAATTTATCAGACCTTGGATCTAAAAGAATAGGATCTTCTCTAAATTTTATAGTAAAACCCATCTCATCTTTAGAATTTTCCAATTCTAGAAATTTTTCCTTTGTTAGATTTGCAACAACAAACTCATTACTTAGATTTAAAATTTCTACTTTAGATCTAAGCTTGTATAAATTTAACTGTTTATATAAATTCTCAATAATTTTCTTTTCACAATCCAAAAAATAGCCTGATTTATGTTTAATAATTATAAAATCGTAAAGATATTTGCCTTGTGGTGTTAAGAGAGCTGAAAAACAACTTCTATAATCTGATACATTTTCAATGTTGTTTGTAATTATATTTTGTAAAAATTCTTTAGCATCATCTCCATTAATATAAAGAAGACCCCTATCCTCTAGGATGTAAATATTATTTCTATTCATATTGTAATATTATAACGAATGATATAATTAGTTTTTTTATAAATGTTAGACCTAATAATTAAAAATGGAAAGTGTTATATTGATAAAGATCTCAAACATGTTGATATAGGCATTCAAAATAGCAAGATTGTAAAAATTGGTAAGTTAGATGAAGATTCAAGTCAATCAATAGATGCAACTGGACTTACTGTACTTCCTGGCTGTATTGACACTCAAACGCATTTTAGAGAACCAGGTTCAACAGACACTGAGGATTTAGCTTCTGGAAGTAGAGCAGCAATTGTTGGAGGTATAACCTCAGTATTTGAAATGCCAAATACTAATCCCGCAACTACAAACAAAGCAGAATTTCAAAGAAAAATAGATTTAGCAAAAAATAGAATGTATTGTAATCATGCATTTTATTTTGGAGCAACTCCAACTAATCAAAGCGAATTAGAAGATCTTAAAGGTTTAGAAGGATGTTGCGGAGTAAAATTATTTGCAGGCTCGTCCACGGGAACATTATTAGTTCATAAGGAAGAAGACATTGAAAAAGTATTTGAAAGTACATCAAAAATTGTTGCAGTTCACTCAGAAGATGAGGATATTTTAAATTTAAGAAAGAAATTAAGAGAGAAAGGTAATGTTCATTCTCATCCAATTTGGAGAGATGAAGAATGTGCAATTTCATCTACTAGAAAGATTGTAAAAATTGCAAAAAGATTAGGTAAAAAAGCTCATATTTTGCATATTACCACTAAACAGGAGATTGATTTTTTATCCCAGAATAAGGGAGACATAACTTTTGAAATAACTCCACAGCATTTAACAATGTTTGCACCAGATTGTTATGACAAACTAGGCACCTATGCTCAGATGAATCCACCTATTAGAGAAAAAAGTCATTACGATAGACTGTGGTATGCTGTAAGAAATAATTATAATGACACTATTGGTTCAGATCACGCTCCTCATCTGAAAGTAAATAAAGACAAAGAATATCCAGATACTCCTTCAGGAATGCCTGGGGTTCAGACCTTATTACCTGTAATGCTGAACCATGTAAATGATGGAAAACTTACTTTAATTCAGCTTATGAATCTCGTTTGTGAAAACCCAGCGAAAATTTTTGGTATTGTAGGTAAGGGATTTATAAAGGAAAACTATGATGCGGACTTTACAATTGTGGATATGAACAAAATTATCGAAATCAAAAACGAAAAAATAGAGAGTAAGTGTGGATGGTCACCTTTCGATGGATATAAGTTTAAGGGAACTCCAGTTTATACAATCATAAATGGAGAGATTAAAATGAAAAATGGAGAAATCCTTGGCGAAGCATCAGGTAAGCCCATCAAATTTAATAATTAATTTAATTTATTTGGTAAGAATTTTATTCTCCATTAAACTTTGAGTAATCTCCTCTAAAATTGCTGGATCGTCGATTGTTGCTGGCATTTTATAATTTTCCTTGTCGGCAATTTTACGAATAGTTCCTCTCAATATTTTTCCTGATCTTGTTTTAGGTAATCTTTTGATAACAATAACAACTTTGAACGCAGCAACAGGTCCAATTTTATCTCTTACCATTTTAATACATTCCTTTGATATAGTTTCATTGTCTTTTTCAACACCAGATTTTAAAACAACTAAACCAATAGGCAATTGTCCTTTCAATTTATCTGCAATTCCAAGAACGGCACACTCAGCAACTGATTGATGTTCAGATAATACCTCTTCAATCGCACCTGTCGATAATCTATGACCAGCAACATTTATAATGTCATCGGTTCGCGACATAATCCAAATGTATCCATCTTCATCAATGTGTCCTGCATCATAAGTTTGATAGTAACCTTTATAATTAGTCATATAATTTTCTTCGTATCTTTTGTCTGCATTCCAAAGTGTAGGAAAAGTACCAGGTGGCAAAGGCAATTTAACAACTATATCTCCCATCTCATTAGGTTCTGCGATTGAATGATCTGGTTTAATTATTTTAACATCATAACCCGGAACTGCTTTACATGCAGAACCATACTTTGTTTTTTGCATTTCTATTCCTGTACAATTTGAACTTATTGCCCAACTAGTTTCCGTTTGCCACCAGTGATCTATCACTGGAACATTTAAAAGATTTTCAGCCCATTTTATTGTATCTGGATCAGCTCTTTCTCCAGCTAGAAATAAGGATTCAAAAGAACTTAAATCATATTTTGAGAAAAACTTACCATCTGGGTCTTCTTTTTTAATAGCTCTAAATGCTGTTGGAGCTGTAAATAAAGATTTAATTTTATACTCTGAAATTATTCTCCAAAATACTCCTGCATCAGGAGTTCCAACTGGTTTTCCTTCAAACAAAACTGTTGTACATCCTTTGAACAATGGAGCGTAAACAATGTATGAGTGTCCCACAATCCAACCAATATCACTGGCTGACCACCAAACATCATCCTCATTGATATTGTAAATGTTTTTCATTGTCCATTTGAGAGCAACGATATGACCTCCCACATCTCTAACTATTCCTTTTGGTATACCTGTTGTTCCAGATGTGTATAAAATGTAGGCAAATTCATTTGACCCAATCTCAACGCAATCTTTATGTTTTGCTTTACTTAGAGCTTCTTCCCAACTTATTTCAAGTGGAGAGTTAAGTTTTACTTCGTGATCTTTTCTTTGAAACAAAATTACTTTTTCAATTTTATGCTTGGCAAGCTTTAATGCTCCATCAACTAAAGGTCTATATTCAACAGTTCTTCCAGGTTCAAACCCACAAGAGGCAGTGATTAGAATTTTTGCTTTACTATCATCAATTCTACTTGCTAGTTCATTTGAAGCAAATCCACCGAAGACAACGGAGTGTATTGCACCAATTCTTCCACAAGCAAGCATCGCTATTACCGCCTCAGGTATCATCGGCATGTAGATAATTACTCTGTCACCTTTTTTAATACCTTGATTATCAAGTGCTCCAGCGAATTTTGATATTTTCTCTCTTAATTCATTATATGTATACTTTGCTTTAAAATTAGTTATAGGGCTATCATAGATTAAAGCAGTCTTCTCACCGTTACCATTGTCAATATGAACATCAATAGCGTTGTAACAGGTGTTTGTAACGCCATCTTCAAACCATTTATAAAATGGTGGGGTAGATTTGTTTAAAATCTTGGTAGGTTTTTTAAACCAGAAGACTTCATCAGATACATTTTTCCAAAATTCCTCCGGATTTTGAATAGATTCTTGATAAATTTTGTCAAAACTATTTTTCATAGTGATTTGTTATTTGACTCACTTTTTTAATGATTTTATATAATAGGTTGTATTTAATTTCATAAAGTTAATAAAATCAATACTTATTGCTTCAAAATAACTCTTCAACAAACTTATTTAATTTGTTATTTAAGCCATAACTTTAGACCATTCATTAGATTGGTCTGTAGTTTAAATTTAAACTAAAAAAAACTAACTATGAGGGAGTTTTTTATGAAGACAATGAAAATGTTAGCATTAGCGGCAGTGCTTTTCGGAGCAACTACGGCAGCTAACGCAGCAACTGCCTTTTTAGCCACAGACGATTTTGTAGGTATTTCGTTTTGGTTAATATCAATGGGTATGTTAGCAGCTACAGCGTTTTTCTTTATGGAACAGGCTAACGTCAGTTCACAATGGAGAAAATCAGTAAACGTAGCTGGATTAGTAACAGGTATAGCATTTATTCACTACATGTATATGAGAGCAGTATGGATCGAAACAGGTGATACTCCAACTGTTTACAGATACATCGACTGGTTAATTACTGTGCCACTACAGCTAGTAGAATTTTACTTAATTCTTTCAGCAGTACGAAAAGTTGACACAAACATATTCTGGAGAATCTTAATTGGTTCACTAGTTATGTTAATAGGTGGATATCTTGGAGAAGCTGGATTCATTAACGCTACACTAGGTTTCATAATCGGTATGGCTGGATGGATTTACATTCTTTATGAAATCTTTTCTGGAGAAGCAGGTAAAGTTGCTGCTAAATCTGGAAATAAATCTTTAGTAACTGCATTTGGAGCTTTAAGAATGATTGTTACTGTAGGTTGGGCTATTTACCCATTAGGTTACATTTTTGGTTACCTAACAGGTGGAATAGATGGTAACGCGTTAAACGTTATCTATAACTTAGCAGACTTTGTTAATAAAATCGCATTTGGTTTAATTATCTGGTCTTGTGCAGTATCTAACTCTACAAGAAGAGCGTAGTAACAATTTTAGTTACGAAATATAAAATAGGGCAAGTTTGATTACTTGCCCTATTTTTTTTTGTGCTTATATAAAAGCAATGGCTAAAATCATATATATTGAACATAATGGAAAAGAGCATGCGGCCGAGGTCCAAAATGGGCTTACCGTCATGGAAGGTGCTGTTCAAAATGATATTCCTGGTATTGACGCGGATTGTGGAGGAAGCATGTCTTGCGCCACGTGTCATGTTTATGTCAAAGAAGATTGGTATGATAAGTTACCAAAAAAAGAAATGGGCGAAGACGATATGTTAGACCAAGCTTATGAACCTAATTCAAAAAGCAGATTAAGTTGTCAAATTATGATTTCAGATGACTTAGATGGTCTGCGTGTTTACATGCCGGAGAAACAAGTTTAATGACTAAAACTGACGTCGTTATTATCGGTGCAGGTCCAACAGGATTATTTTGCGCACATCAACTTGGTATTATTGGATTGAAGTGTGAAATAGTTGATAACCTAGATAAAATAGGAGGTCAATGCATAGAGCTTTATCCTGACAAACCAATTTATGATATTCCAGCAGTTCCAGAGTGTACTGGAGAAGAACTTACAAACAATCTAATAAAGCAAATTAAACCTTTTAAGTTTAATTTTCATTTAAATGACAGAGTTCAAAAACTTAAAAAAGTAAATGATAATTGGATTATTACAACAACAAATAGAAAAGAATTTAGTGCACCAAATGTTGTAATTGCTGGAGGTGTTGGCTCGTTTGAGCCAAGAAAATTTCCAACTAAAAGTGCAGAAAAATTTGATGGAACTTCAGTTTTATATTCAATTAAAGACAAAACTATTTTTAAAGATAAATCTGTAGCAATATTTGGTGGAGGAGACAGTGCTCTTGATTGGGCGATAGAACTTTCTAATACTTCCAAGGTCTCACTTATACACAGAAGAGATGAGTTTAGAGGGGCACCTGCGAGTGTTCAAAAAATAAAAGAATTAAGTGAAAAAAATATAATTAATTTATTTACAAAATACTCAATTAAAGATGTCAAAGGAAATGGGTCTTTAGAAGAAGTAGAAATTAAAAGTGAAGAAGGGGAGAGTAAAATATTAAAAGCTGATTATGTTTTAGGTTTCTTTGGTTTGATAATGCAACTTGGACCAATAGTAGAATGGGGGCTTAATTTAGATAAAAAAGCAATACCAGTTAATACTGAAAACTTTGAAACTAATAAAAAAGGTATATTTGCTATTGGCGATATATGTACTTACCCAGGAAAACTTAAATTAATTCTTTCAGGTTTTCATGAAGGTGCTCTAGCTGCCAGAGGTTGTTTCAAGTATGCAAGACCTAATGAAAAATACAGATTTGAATTTACAACAGCATCTAATACTATCAAAGACAGACTGGGTGTAAAATAGTGATTGAGCTATTTACTGCCGATACACCAAATGGTTGGAAAATTAGCATCATGCTTGAAGAAATAAAACTTGATTATAAAGTTACAAAGGTAAATTTATCTGAAGGTGAACAACATAAGCCTGAATTTAAAAAAATAAGCCCTTTTAATAAAATTCCAGTAATTACAGATCACGAAAATAATAAGTCAGTATTCGAGTCAGGAGCGATTTTAATGTATTTGGGTGAAAAAAGTAAATTGTTTTATCCTGAAGAAAATAAGTTAGAGATAAATCAATGGTTGATGGCACAAATGGGTTTAATTGGTCCAATGATAGGACAACATCATCAGTTTCATTACTATCATCAAGGTAAAAGTGATTGGGGAGAAGAAAGATACTTTAAGATTACGAGAAAACTTTATGAGGATTTAGAAGCTAGGCTTTCCGCAAGTGATTATTTGGCGGGTAAGGATTATTCGATCGCAGACATTGCCACATGGTCTTGGATTGCAAGACATAAAAGACATGACATTGGATTAGAAAATTTTAAAGGTTTAGCAAGATGGTATGTGGATATTGCAAAACGTCCTGCTGTGATCAAAGGATTTAAAGTATTAAACAAAGATGCTGAGATAGATTACCCTTAAATATCTGCGTAAACTTTTTCCTCTTTTTCGTGTTTTTCTTGTGCTGCTATACATAAAGTTGCAACTGGTCTTGCCATCAATCTTTTAAGACCAATTGGTTCTGCTGTATCTTCACAAAATCCATAGGTTCCATTTTGAATTTTTTTTAAAGCACCATCAATTTTAGAAATTAATTTTATTTGTCTATTAATCGCTCTCATTTCAACATTTTTTTCAGTGTAAGAACTCGCTTGATCGACAATATCTGCAGATGCACTATTGTCATCCATTGAAGCATTAAATATCGCCTCATTGTTAGTTCTCTTAAGATCTTTTTTCCACTCCAGTAATTTTTGTTTGAAATACGCAAGATGTTTTGCACACATATATTTTTCAGTTTCTTTAGGGATATATTTTTTAGAAATTTTAACCATACTCAAATTTATAAATTCGGTGAATATATTCATCATTTATTGAGTGTCAAGAATGGATTAATTGTATAAATTAATGAAAATGGCTATTTATAAAAAGAATATAAGTAATTTATTTTATATTTTTGTTTCAGCTCACTTAATCATATGGACATTGGTTCCAAGTTTAACAAATAACAATTTACCACTTGATACTATAGAGGCCTTAGCATGGGGTAGTAATTTAGACTGGGGATTTAATAAGCACCCTCCGATGAGTGCATTTTTACCTGAAATATTTTACAAAATCTTTGGACCTCAAGACTGGGTTTATTATTTGTTAAGTCAAATCTGTATCGTAGTCTCATTCCTTGTAGTTTTTAAGTTAGCTGAAGATTTTTTTGATAACAAAATTTATTGTTTGCTATCAGTTTTGTTATTAGAGGGAATATATTTTTATAACTTTACTACACCTGAATTTAATGTAAATGTTTGCTTAATACCATTTTGGTCTCTTTCAGTTTTTTACTTATGGAGGGGAATTAAAAATAATAAAATATTAGATTGGTTTCTACTCGGTCTATTTGCTGGACTTGGATTTTTATCTAAATACTTATTTGTCTATTTAGGTTTAGCAATAGATGTACTTTTAATTTACATGATTTATACCAAAAGACTAAATTTAAAGTGCCTAGTTTCTTTCGTTCCTTTTATAATAATTTTATTACCACACATTATTTGGTTAACTGAGAATGATTATGTAACCATTACTTATGGACTTCTTAGAACTGGTTCTGAAGAAGCAAGTATTTTAAACCACTTAAAACATCCTACGATATTTTTAGGAAAGCAAATTGGTATATTATTACCGTTTTTACTAATGATTTTTGTTTTAGTTAAAAAATTTAAAATAAATATTAATTTAAACGACGAAAAGCTTTTGTTTTTATTATCAATTAATTTAATTCCAATTTTTTTTATTTTTCTTACATCATTTACTATGGGTATAAAAATTAGAACTATGTGGATGACGCCATTTTATATAAGCTTTGGCTTGTTATTTGTTTATATTTTAAAATCAGAAATTAATTTTGAAAAAATAAGAACGTTTTATTCAATCTTTTTGATATTATTCTTATTATCTCCAATTTTGTATTCTTATGTTTCAATTACTCAAACTGATAAAAGAACTGATTTTGAGGGTAAAAATTTAGCTAAGCAGGCTAAAGTTTTTTTTGAAACTGAAGGTGAGGAACTTGGAAAAATGGAATATATTAAAGGTAATGAGTGGATTGCAGGTAATATATCTTACCATCTTCCAGAAAGACCAAAATGGATTTATAGTTCAAATGAAGTCCAATTGTGTAACAAAGATATGAAATGCTTAACATATAAATGAAATTTCAGTTAAACCAAAAAAACAAGAGACTTTTATTCATTATTGGTATTGTTGTTTTAATTGAACTCTCAGGATATGGTTTTTTTGCTTCTCTATTTAGACTGATAGGCTCAGTAAGTTAATGAAAATAGTAATTTTAATTCCAGTTTTTAATGACTTTAAATCTGCATCAAAATTAATTGAAGAAATTGATATTAATGTCTCCGACCTTAAAGCTTCATTCTCAGTTATTGTAGTCGATGATGCCTCAACTGAAGAAAAAATTTTAGAAACTAAAAATATAAAAAATATTAAATCTTTAAAATTAATAAATATGAGAAATAATAGAGGACATGCAAGATGTATTGCTGCAGGACTTAAATATATCTCAGAAAATGAGGAATTTAATTATGTAATACCTATGGATGGAGATGGAGAGGATAGACCTGAGGAAATAAGAAACTTTATGGAAAAGATTAAAGATAATCCAAATAATACCATTGTTGGAGAAAGAGTGAAAAGATCAGAAAGTATTATTTTTAAAATCTGTTATTTTTTTCATAAAATTATTACTTTTACCTTTACAGGAAAATTTATAAAATTTGGCAATTACACTTGTCTTACAAAACAAACTGTTAAAAAATTAATCGAAGAGAAAGCAACTTGGAGTAGTTTTTCTGGTTCACTAGCAAAAAATGAGATTAATTTAATCAAATCTCCATCAATGAGAGGTCCAAGATACTTTGGCCCATCAAAGATGAGCTTTTTAAATTTGATAAAGCACTCTTTGGCAATTATTGCTGTGTTTAAAACTGGAGTGATCTTTAGATCGATAGCATTTTATGCAATATATTTAATAATAATTGCTGAATATATAAGCCTAATTACTGCAATACCTCTAGCTTTAATCATTATTTTTGGTCTAGTTATTTTAAAAATCTCAGGAAGAGAAAATATGAATGAATTTAATAATTCTTTAACAAACATTTCAGATATTGACACATTAAAATAATTTATTTTAAAATAATTTATGAAAAATTTTTATCGTAAGGTTGCATTTGGACTTGGACCTGATGAAAAGGTGCCATCTGATCCACTAGAGTGGGCAAACAACCAATTGAATAATGTTCCTGAATTTTCTTGGAAGGGAAAAATCTTACCAGAGAAAGAACTTAGAGGTTACTATAGAGAGTGGGTTTATGGAGATAGAAAAGTTTTAAGAAAAAAATTTAAAAACGATAAAGATGGCTACAAAAGAGAAAAAAATAAGTTAAGGCATGCAACTGGACAAAAATTTTGGTGGAACCTAGAACTTTGTATAAGATATTCAGAGGCTTTAAAAAGTCAAAATCCAGTTTTAGCTAAACTCTGGTACTTTTGGGGAAATCATTTCGCAATTAGTGAAAAAGATTTTTTAGCACAATATACAACAGGAGCATATCAGCGAGAAATTATCAGAGCTAATATGAACCAAAACTTTGAAAAAATGGCACAAGAGGCAACCAAAGGTTGGTCCATGATTCACCATTTGGATAACGAACAAAATATTGGTCCAAAAAGTCAAAGTGCAAAATGGGCAAGAGAAAAAGGAAAAAAAAGAGGTGTAAATGAAAATCATGCAAGGGAACTTTTAGAGCTACACACTGTTTCACCAAATTGTGGTTACTCTCAAGAGGATGTGATTCAAATGGCATATATTATGTCAGGTTGGAGACCCGAATGGGGAAAAAAAAGATTAGAAACTGGAGATGTCCATTTTGATCCTAATGCCCATCAACCTGGCTCAAAAATAGTTTTAGGTAAAAAATATAAAAGTGGAAGAAAAGGTTTATCAAATGCAATTACAGATTTAGTTAATCACCCATCATGTAGAGAATTTATAGCCATGAAACTTTGTAGATATTTAATTACTGATAATCCTACAAAAGAAATGATGGAACCAATTATAAAAGCTTGGGAAAAATCAGATGGTTTTTTGCCAGAGATTCATAAGGCTGCAATTGAGGTTGCTTTCCACTATTCTGATCAATACAATAAATTTCAGAATCCTGAAAACTGGTTGTTACAAATGAGCAAAATGGCTGATGTTGATTTAATTCCATCTCCTGCATTTATGGATCTTTATAAAATTGGAAATAAACCTATCAGAGATCAAAGAGCATTAGAATACTTGATGGATGAGCTTGGTCAACATCCTTATTTAGCAAAACAACCAAACGGATGGTCAGATATTTCAGAGGATTGGATGTCACCAGAATTATTAATAAGACGACTAGTTTATGCAAGAGAGGCTTATTATAAAAAATCTGGCAATTCACAAACAAAGGAATTTTACGAGGAAATGATTGAAAAAAATTATGATAATCCAGGTGAAATTTTAAAAATTATAGGTCAACATAGAGAGCTTGTTCATAAACACGTAATATTGTTTAATTTACCGGAGACATTAAGATCATGAAGATATCAAGAAGAAATTTTTTAAAAGGTTCAGCTACTACATTATTTTTAGCTGGTTTTAATTTTCCAGTTTTAGCAAATGCTGATAAGAAAAAAAATCTTGTAATTATAATGTTAAGAGGTGGAATGGATGGTCTATGTGCTGTTCCAATAATTGGAGATAAGAATTTTGAAAAGAGACGAAAAGATTTGATTTTAGACAAAACAATAAAGTTAAATTCTGATTTTGCCTTACATCCTAAACTCAAAAACTTTCATAATTTGTGGCAAAATAATCTTGGAGCGATCGTGCATGCAACGAATATTCCATATACAAAAAGATCTCATTTTGATGGTCAAAATCTTATGGAAACAGGTGGTCATATTCCTTATGCAATTAAAACTGGCTGGCTAGGAAGAGGAATGAAATTAGCTGAGCTAAAAGGGGATGGTCTTGCATTGGCATTACCAATGCCTTTAATTCTTAGAGGAATTCCTAGTAATGATAATTTTTATCCTTCAAAAAAAAGACTTCCAAGAACAGAACTTTTACAACTTTTAAAATCAATTTATGCAAATAAATCTGAGCATGATTTGGCTAATATGATGGAAATAATTGCTAACAGATCTATGATGAATAATGGAGGCACCTCTATGTCTAGAAAAAATTCATCTTTAGCATTAAAGGCAGGTCTAGAATTAAAAAAAATAAATGGTCCTAGGGTTGCTGTTTTTGAAGTTGATGGTTTCGACACACATGCTGCACAAGGAGGTGTGAATGGTTCTCACTCAGATAGCTTAATTGAAATGGACTCAATTTTTAAAAGTTTAGAAAAAGGTCTAGGATCAGAAATAGAAAATACTTTAATCTTAACTTTAACTGAATTTGGTAGAACCATAGAACAAAATGGAGGGCGTGGAACAGAACATGGTTATGGCTCAGCAATTTTCATGGCTGGTGGTCTACTAAAACAAACTCAAGTTTATTCTGATTGGCCTGGATTAAAGAAAAAAGAATTATTTGAAGGAAGAGATTTAAATTCCACAATTGATGCTAGATCTGTATATGCTTCAGCCATGTCTACTGTTTTTGATATAGATTTTAAAAGAATTCAAAAAGAGGTTTTCTGGGGAGATAAACTTCAAAACTTATCAGATAAACTGTTTAAAACTTGATGAAAAAATTATTAATAATTTTTTTATCATTTTTATTTTTTTCTTTTACATCAATTTTAGCAGCTAGTGAAAACAACTATATTAGTAGTGAATATGATTACGAATTAAAGAATAAAATACCACAAATATTAGAGATTGATAAAAACTTAAAATTTAAAAGCAAAATTATTAAACATAAAGGTGAAAAACTTCATAGAAAGAATATAGCCGCCAAAGATGGGGCAATTTTAGTATCAAATTTTCCTGGAGTTAAAGGGAATGTACAAAGGTTTCAATTAACTAAGGGATGTGCTGATAACAGTTGGGATTGCAGAGAAAAAAGTCTGGCAATCAAACTTAAAAGAAGTGAATTAAATTTTCCAAATGACAATAACATGGCAGCAAAATATGGGCATAGAACAAAAATAAAATTTAGTGTTTTTATACCTGATAATCCAACTGTCGATCATCTTGGTGTTTATGATGATATTATGCATTTTGGCCAACTCCACGGTTATGGCGATGAAGACGTGCCTTATAAATTTGTTATAGTTCCAAGTTCTGATTTAGGTATAGTTAACACTGTTGATAAAAAAGGAAACGTAATAGCTTCAAAAGCTGACGCTTTAAATCCAAATGCGATACAACATGGTGATTTAGCTTTCTATTTTAGATCAGTCATTTTTCCTGATAATTTAGATTCTCATAGCAAAGAAAATGCATTAATAATTTCTAGAAAAGGAAATTTCCATAATAAATGGATTGAATTTGAAATAGATATTTTGTGGGCTCAGAATAAACTTGGTGAATTAACTTTAAAGCATGACAATCGAGAAATTTTTAGTTGTATAAAATGTGTAACTGCTCCAATTAATCAAGATGTGGCCAAGAGAGATGGTAAAAAAAGCCAGCAAAGATTTAATTTTCAATGGGGTATTTACTCTTGGAGAAAAGGTGGTGAAAGTATAAAGAAATTTTCTGACTTTGAGCCACCTATGGCAGTTGCTTTTTATAAAGATATACATTGGAGTAATAAAAAAGAAATTTCTAAAAAAAAAGCAAAATTAACTTTACCAAAAAGTAAAATAAAACTTGAGGGAAAATATAAACTCAATTGGTACTGGGTTAATACTAATAATGTTACAAACAAAGTAACTAGAAGTGAACGTATAGTTTCAGATGTAATTTTTTTTAAAAATGGCAAATTTCAATTTGAAAAAATTGGATCAAGTAATATTATTTCTGACAAATATCGTAAAAAAATAAAAATTTTACAGTATTATGATGATGAAATCAGAATTCAGGGGTATCTTGATCTTGATACTGATCAAGAGACTACTTCTGTTTTAATTATTTTAAAAAATAACAATGCTACATTTAAAGGATCAGGAATATTTGAAGAATATTCTGATAAAACTGAAAATATTAAAATTGTTTTAGCACCTTTAAATTAAGTCCTGATTGTTGGCAGTAGGTAGAAATCAGCTGTATCTATTTTGGAAGAATGCTCTCTTCTCATATTCCATCTTTTTTGGACACCAGCGCTAGCAAGACTTAACGTAGATCTTCCATACCGGTAGTTAGTATTATCAATAGACTTCATTAAACCCTTAATTTTCTCGTCTTTTTCAGAATAAAATAGGTTCTTACTACGATCTTCATTGGATAAACCAGTAAGCATTACTCCTGCTTTTTGGTAACGATAGCCATTTTTAAAGATAGAGTCTAAAGCAACCAAAGCAGTTTTAACTATTTCAATGCTGTTGTTTGTAGAAATTGCAAAATCTATCGTTTTTGAGTTTGAGTAATACCCAAATCTACTTTGAAAAGGACTTGTTCTAACGAAAACAGTAATTGATTTTGTAATCAAAGACTCAGATCTTATTTTTTCTGAGGCATTCAAACAATAATTTGCAACTGCTTCTTTTAATTCTTGGTATTTTTCAATTCTTTGACCAAAAGAACGAGATACTACACAACTTTTTCTTTTTGATTGAGTTGTCTCAATATCAATACAAGGAACTCCTCTTAACTCCATTGCAGTTCTTGAACCCAAAACATTAGAATTTTTCTTTATCCACGTATTAGATTTATTTTTTAGTTGTTTTGCATTATAAATTCCATTTTTGTGATAAAATTTTGTTAATTGTCTTCCAACACCCCATACATCATTAATTTCAACTTTTTCTAATATGGGATCAATATTTTCAATTCCTATTAAACTTGTTACACCTGATTTTTTTTTCTTTGCAATATGATTTGCAACTTTGCTTAAAGTTTTTGTTTTAGCAATACCAATACTAGTTGGAATACCTGTCCACTTTAAAACTGTTTCTCTAATTTCTTTTCCAACTCTTTCAACCTCATTATCTGGAAAATTTGACAAATCTAGAAATGCTTCATCGATAGAATAAACTTCAATGGCAGAATTAAATCTTTTCAGCGTTCTCATCACTCTTCTAGATAAATCTCCATACAAAGAATAATTAGATGAAAAAACTTCAACTTTATTTTTAATGATAATATCTTTTGCTTTAAAGTAAGGTTCTCCCATTTTAATACCTAAAGCTTTTGCCTCAGTTGATCTTGAAATTATACAACCATCATTATTAGATAAAACTACAACAGGTTTTTTTCTTATTTTAGGATTGAATAATCTTTCACAAGAAACGTAAAAAGAGTTACAATCAATAAGTGCTATTTTTTTAGTATACTGAATGGATGACATAAGTTACAACTCCCCAAATAAATATATCTTCATCTTCATTAATTAAAATTCGATCTGTAAATTCTTTAGAACCTGATGTTAAAAATTTTTTATCTCTTTCTTGAACTAAACTTTTAACAACTAGTTCATCATGAACATTTGCAATAACTGTTGAGAAGTTTTTTGGCGTTAAACTTTTATCAACAACTAATAGATCGCCATCATTAATTCCAACATCCACCATTGATTTCCCTTGAACTCTTATGATGAAAGTTGCTGGAACATTTTTGATTAAATGAACATTTAAATCGATATCTTCCTCAATATAGTCTGTAGCAGGGGATGGAAAACCCGCGCCAGCTTTATGTAAATAGTAAGGTATCGTTAGCTTCATAAATGTTCTTATTTTGTTCTAATTAATATCTAAGTTATTCAATAGTGTCAATCAGGTTGTATTTTGAGTCTGTAACTGAATCAAAAGTGAATCAAAACGTGAACATCGAAACCACATGTTGTATACATGTGGATAACTTTAACCATAAATAGTTTGAATATAATAAATGGAAAAAAAAGAGAGCTTAACAGGAAGATGTATTTGTGGTCAGGTTAAATATAGAATTACTGAGAAGCCTTTATTCACCCAAGCTTGCCATTGCAAAGATTGTAAAGTTATAACTGGGTCTTCTTATGTTATTAATACTAGCGTTCTAGACAATACATTAATTATAGAGGGTGATATTTCGTCAACTGAACTTAAAACAGGTAGTGGAGCTACTTCGAGGGCTTATTTTTGTAACAAATGTGGTACTTATATTTATACAGATTATGCTACTGCAGTTGGTCGATCAACAGTTAGAACTAAAACTTTAGATAATTCCGAAAACTTTCCTCCTGAAGCACATATATTTACAAAAGATAAAGATCCATGGTTAAAACTTACTGATGATGCAAATTGTTTTGAAAAAATGTATGATTTAAAAAATACTTGGCCAAAAGAAAGTTACGAAAGATATAAAAATTATTTAAAAGATAATAAAAGATAAATTTTTAGGAGATTAAAATATGAAAAAATTATCGTGTCACTGCGGTGCAATAGAAGCAGAAGTTAAGATGCCTTTGGGTGGTATTGAAAAAATCATGCGTTGCAATTGTTCAATATGCAAAAAAAAAGGTTATATTATAGGTGTACTTGGTCCTGATGATTTTAAACTTACAAAAGGGGAAGATAAACTATCTCTTTACCAGTTTTATACTAATACTGCTAAACATTACTTTTGCTCAATTTGTGGAATTCACACTCACAACAGACCTAGAAGTAATCCAAAAATATTTGGTGTAAATATTGCTTGTATAGAAGGTGTGGAGCCATTTGAAATTGAAGATGTGCCAGTGAACGATGGCAAAAATCATCCTTTAGATCAAAAACAATAAATTTTTATGCAATCAATTACCGAGTGTTATAAAAAAGTTAGTAAAGACTGTTTCAAATTTATAAGATCTCAAGAAACAACAAAGGAAAAATTTAAAAATAAAGAAAAGATGATTAAATCTTTTCTAATTCCAATTAGTTTCTGGATCAATCATAGAATAAATAAATCTAAACCTTACTTAATAGGCTTAGCAGGAGGTCAAGGAACTGGTAAAACAACAATTAGTTCTATTTTAAGAATCATTTTAACAAAATATTTCAAGTTAAATGTTTTTAAAATATCAATTGATGATTTGTATAAAACCCGAAAAGACAGAATAAAATTATCTAAAAAAATTCATCCCCTATTAATGACCAGAGGTGTTCCAGGTACTCACGATATAAATTTTCTATTTGATCTTCTAAAAAAAACAAAGGGAAAGCAATTCAATCAACAGAGACTTCCCAAGTTTAATAAGGCAATAGATGATAGATTAAAAAGAAAGTCTTGGTATCTACTTAAAAAGGTACCAGATGTTATAATCTTTGAGGGGTGGTGTGTAGGAGCTAGAGCAGAAAAAAATACAACCTTAAAAAAATCGATTAATTCTCTTGAAAGAACAGAAGATAAAAATTTAAGATGGAGAAAATATGTAAATATTCAGTTGCAAACTAAATACAAAAAATTATTTTCTAAATTAGACTGTTTGTTATTTTTAAAAGCAGGAAATTTCAAATTATTGCAGAGTTGGAGACTTAAACAGGAGGCGTTATTAAAATTAAACTCTAAAAATAAAGCAAATAGCAAGGTTATGAGCAAAAATGAGGTATTAACTTTTATGCAGACTTACCAAAGGGTCACACAAAATATGTTTAAATTTGCTCCAAAATATTCATCAATTGTATTAAATTTAAATAGAAATCATCAAATTAAATCAATAAAATATAATTAATGAAAAAAATCTCTTTAATCACTTTTTGCTTAATAGTTTTTATACTACCAGTAAATGCAGCAACTTTGAGTGATGCATTAAGACAGACCTATCAGAACAATTTAGAGCTTAAAGCTGAGAGAAAAAATTTAGAAGTTCAAAAGGAAGTCTTAAATATTTCTAAAAGTGATTTTTTTCCAACTTTAACTCTTACAGGAACCAAAAGTATTGAAGATACCAATAAACTTACTAATCAAAATGGTACTGATGCTTCTATAACTAATACAAATCCAATGACATCTTCTATAAAGTTAGAACAAACACTTTTAGATGGTAGTGAACGTGGCACAAAATACGAAAAAAGCAAATTAGGACTAAACTTATCTGAAGCACAACTTATTAAAAAAGAACAAGATGTTTTTATGAAAGCAATTGAGGCTTATACAGGTTTAATCCTTGCTTATGAAAAATTAAGTATTAATGAAGAAAATGTTAACCTTCTTCAAAGACAATTCGAAATAGATAATGCAAGACTATCTAGAGCTCAAATAACTGCAACTGACTTAGCACAGTCCCAATCTTCTTTATCAGGGGCACAAGCAGGTTACATTGGAGCACAAAATTATATCGTAACCAGCAAATTAGCTTATGAAAATATAATTGGACCAATCAACAGTAATGAAAAATTAAAAAAAATTTATAATTCTGAAGTTCCATTACCTTCAAGTTTAGTTGATGCAAAAAAGATATCTGAACAAAAAAGTCCCAATCTTATTATTGCTGAAATAGAATATGGACAGTCTGAATTAGATGTTAAAATCGCAAGATCAGATTTATCTCCGACAGCAAAACTTTCACTTGAAAGATCATATACAGATGATCTAAGCGCAACTTATGATGAAAGGGAAAAAGATGTACTACAAGCAACAGTAAGTTGGCCATTTCAATTTGGAGGAAAGAATAAATCTAATATAAATAAAAATCTTCAAGTAAAAGGAATGAAAAAATTATTACTTGAGAATGCTTTTAGAAATAATACACAAGGTGTTACTGCAGCTTGGTCTACTTTAGAATCTTCGAAAAGTCTACTAAGAGCCGTACAATCACAAGTTAAGGCTGCTGAAATTGCAAATGAGGGGATTAGTTTTGAATATGAGAGTGGTTTAAATAGATCTACATTTGATGTTCTTCAATCCAGATCAAATTTAATAAATGCTAAAATTAATCTTGCCGAAGCTGAAAGAAATTATTTATTAGCTCAATATAGTCTCTTAAAGTCCGCAGGTTTATTAAATAGCGAATACCTAAAACTTAGATAAATAGGGACTTCTAGCCCTAATTTTAAAAAAATATTGCCAATGAGAACAAAATGTGTACATTTATTTTCATGATTCGAATGTTAATAAATGAAAAAAACGAGGCAAAAAATGACAAAAAATAACCTAAAAGTGGTGAAAACCGCAAAAGATAAAGAATTGGAAGATAAAGAAAAAAATAAAGCACTAGATGCTGCAATCAGCCAAATAACAGATAGTTTTGGAAAAGGCTCTGTGATGAAGCTTGGAGAACAAAAAGCAATGGATATTGAATCCATTTCTACAGGATCTTTAAGTTTGGATTTAGCACTTGGAATAGGCGGTTTGCCAAAAGGTAGAATTGTTGAAATTTACGGACCAGAGTCATCTGGTAAAACTACATTAGCTTTACAAGTTGTTGCTGAAGCACAAAAAGCAGGTGGAATTTGTGGATTTGTAGATGCAGAACATGCATTGGATCCAGTTTATGCAAAGAAATTAGGTGTTAATACTGAAGAGTTACTTATTTCACAGCCAGATACTGGTGAACAAGCATTGGAAATAACAGATACTTTAATTAAATCTGGCTCAATGTCAGTTTTAGTAGTCGATTCAGTTGCAGCATTAACTCCAAGAGCAGAAATTGAAGGAGATATGGGAGATCACCATGTTGGTCTTCAAGCAAGACTAATGTCTCAAGCTCTTAGAAAATTAACAGGATCAATTTCAAGAACTAATACAATGGTTATATTTATTAACCAAATTAGAATGAAAATTGGTGTAATGTTTGGAAGTCCAGAAACAACTTCTGGAGGTAATTCTTTAAAATTTTATTCTTCAGTAAGAATGGATATTAGAAGAATTGGAGCAATAAAAGATAAAGAGCAAATTGTTGGAAATACAACAAGAGTAAAAGTTGTTAAAAACAAAGTTGCACCACCATTTAAAGTTGTTGAGTTCGACTTAATGTATGGAAAAGGAATTAGTAAAGTAGGGGAACTAATCGACCTTGGTGCCAAAGCTGAGATTGTTGAAAAATCTGGAGCTTGGTACGCTTACAAAGGTGAAAAAATTGGTCAAGGTAGAGAGAATGCTAAACTTTACCTTGAACAAAATCCAAAAGCTGCTGCTGAAATTGAAATGGCTATCAGAGAAAAAGCTGGTGTTATTTCAAAAAAGATTGAGGGTAATCCTTTAAGCGAAGAAAAGCTTGAAGCACAGAAGAAAGAGGAAGAAGTTCCTACTAAAAAGAATTAGCAGATAACTTTTAGTTATTAAAAAAAGGCGCTCTATTCGGCGCCTTTTTTCCCTTCAGAGGTGTAGACATCATATAAAAATGCTGTATTTTAGATAAATATGGCTAAAACATTAAATGAAATTAGGTCAGCATTTTTGGATTATTTTGAAAAAAATGATCATAAAATAGTTGAGTCTAGCAATTTAGTCCCGAATAATGACCCAACATTGATGTTTGCCAATTCAGGAATGGTCCAATTTAAAAATGTGTTTACTGGACTGGAAAAGAGAGACTATCAAAGAGCTACAACATCTCAAAAATGTGTAAGAGCAGGTGGTAAGCATAACGATCTTGAAAATGTTGGCTATACTCCAAGACACCATACGTTTTTTGAAATGTTGGGAAACTTTTCTTTTGGTGATTATTTTAAAGAAAGAGCTATTGAACTTGCGTGGAATTTAATAACAAAAGAATTTGGTTTAGATAAGAACAGGCTTTATGTAACAGTCTACCACGACGATGACGAAGCCTTTAATTACTGGAAAAAAATTGCTGGGTTAAGTGAAGATAAAATCATAAGGATAGCAACATCTGATAATTTTTGGTCTATGGGTGAAACTGGACCTTGTGGACCTTGTTCAGAAATATTTTATGATCATGGAGACCACTTGGAAGGTGGATTGCCAGGAACAAAAAATGAGGATGGTGATAGATTTATAGAAATTTGGAATTTAGTCTTTATGCAGTATGAGCAAATTTCAAAAGATAAGCGTATTAATCTGCCAAAACCATCAGTTGATACTGGTATGGGTTTAGAGAGAATTGCTGCATTGCTTCAAGGAACTCACGACAACTACGAAACAGATCATTTTAAAAAAATAATAAACTCTGCTGCAGAAATTTTAAAAGTCGAACCTAATAACGATAATTTAGCAAGTTTTAGAGTAATAGCAGATCACTTACGAGCAAGTTCATTTTTAATTGCTGAGGGAGTTTTGCCATCAAATGAAGGAAGAGGTTATGTACTAAGAAGAATTATGAGAAGAGGAATGAGGCATTCCCACTTGCTTGGTTCTAAAGAGCCAATTTTTTATAATATTTTTAAAACTTTAAAAGATGAGATGAAAGGTAATTACTCAGAAATAGAAAGAGCTGAGTCTTTAATTAAAGAAACATTAAGAATGGAAGAAGAAAAATTTTTAATTCTTTTAGACAGAGGTATTAAAATATTAAATGAGGAAATGACTAAAATAGACAAGATATTACCTGGAGAAGTAGCTTTTAAACTCTATGATACCTATGGTTTTCCATTAGACCTGACACAAGACATCTTAAAAAATAAATCATTAACAATAGACAACCATAAATTTCAAAGTTTAATGAAAGAAAGTAAAGAACTTGCTAAGAAAAATTGGAAAGGCTCAGGTGACAGTGCGGTAGATGATATTTGGTTTTCGATAAAAGATAGATTAGGTCCTTCAGAATTCCTAGGATATGAGACTGATCAAGCAGAAGGTATTATTTTATCATTACTAAAAGACAACAAAGAAGTAAATGAATTGAATAAAAACGATGAAGGAATTATTATTTTAAATCAAACTCCTTTTTATGGAGAGTCTGGAGGACAGGTAGGAGATACTGGTGAAATAATATCTGGAGACTTTAAGTTCGAGATCACAGATGTCCAAAAAAAATTAGGTGATCTATTTGTACATTACGGCAAAGTTAAATCAGGAAGTATAAAAATCAAAGACAATGTTGAGATGAAAATTGATATTGATAGACGTAATAATATAAGAGCTTATCACTCAGCAACACACCTTTTGCATGAGTCTTTAAGAAGAGTATTAGGTACTCATGTTACACAAAAAGGATCATTAGTAGCACCAGATAGATTAAGATTTGATTTTAGCCATATGAAACCAATTTCAGACCAGGAAATAGAAAAAATAGAAAATCACGTTAATTCAATGGTACAAAAAAAATCAGAAGTTAAAACAAGGATCATGACTCCTAAAGAAGCAGTAGATAATGGAGCCCTGGCACTCTTTGGAGAAAAATATGGAGAAGAGGTTAGAGTATTATCTATGGGAGATGAGAAAGAAAGGTATTTTTCCACTGAATTGTGTGGAGGTACGCATGTACGAAACACTGGTGACATAGGAAAATTCAAAATTATTAGCCAATCATCAATTGCAGCAGGTGTGAGAAGAGTAGAAGCACTTAGAGAAAATCAATTAAATAGTTTCTTACAAAATAAAGAAAAATTATCTGACTTATCCGCGCAAAAAGATGAAGAAATGATTAATGACTTATCAAAACAGATAATTAAATTAGGTGGCAAACCAAATATAGAAAATGAAGATAATAAGATTTTAATTAAAGATTTATCAAAACAACTAGAGCAATTAAAATTTAGTTCAATTTTAGAAAATAATTTAAAAAATATAATTCAAGATGTTAAAATTAATAATATAAGTGTAAGATTTCAAAAAGTTGATGATCTTCCACCTAAAGAGCTGAGAAAATTGGTTGATGCCGGAAAAAAAGAGCTAAACACAGGAATTGTAATAGTTTTTGCTAGTCTAGAAGACAAAGTAGGTCTTGCAGTTGGGATAACAAATGAGCTTCTTGATAAGTATGATGCAGTCACATTCGCTAAAACAGGATCTGAAATTATTGGTGGAAAAGGTGGTGGTGGTAGAAAAGATTTTGCACAAGCGGGAGGCCAATTTAAAGATAAAATTGATGAGGCTTTTGAAAAAATTAAGTCTTTAATTTAGTTTTTGTCTCAACTTACCATCTAAAGTATCTAAAAATTGATTAGTTGTTAAATACTTTGTTGAAGGTCCTATCAAAATAGCTAAGTCCTTAGTCATTGAGCCTTCTTCAACACAATCAACACATACTTTTTCTAGTGTTTCTGCAAACTTTATTAATTCCTCATTTCCATCTAATTTTCCTCTATGAGCCAAACCTCTTGTCCATGCAAAAATAGATGCAATAGGATTTGTTGAGGTTTCTTTACCTTGTTGATGCATTCTAAAATGTCTTGTTACTGTTCCATGTGCAGCTTCTGCTTCCATTGTTTTGCCATCTGGAGCAAGCAAGACACTTGTCATTAAACCTAAAGATCCATATCCTTGAGCAACGGTATCTGATTGTACATCTCCATCATAATTTTTGCACGCCCAAATATATTTACCATGCCATTTCATTGCGCATGCTACCATGTCATCTATCAATCTATGCTCATAAGTAATTTTATTTTGATCAAATCTATCCTTAAATTCTTTTTCAAAAACTTCCTCAAAAATATCTTTAAATCTTCCGTCGTATCTTTTTAAAATTGTATTTTTAGTAGAAAGGTAAACTGGCCATTTTTTAATTAATCCATAGTTAAAGCAAGATCTTGCAAAGTCCTCTATTGATTTGTCCAAATTATACATTGATAATGCAATCCCAGGACCTGGGAAATTGAAGACTTCATACTTTCTCTCATCAGAACCATCTTCAGCAGTCCATTTGATTTCTAACTTACCTTTACCGGGTACTGTAAAGTCTGTTGCTCTGTATTGATCACCAAAAGCATGTCTACCTATGATCAATGGATCTGTCCATGAGGGCACAAGTTTTGGAATATTTTTACAAATTATAGGTTCTCTAAAAACAGTTCCTCCAATTATATTTCTTATTGTACCATTTGGAGATCTCCACATTTTTTTAAGATTAAATTCTCTTACTCTAGCCTCATCAGGTGTGATGGTTGCACACTTAATACCGACACCATTTCTTTTAATTGCATTAGCACATTCAATTGTAATTTTATCTTCTGTTTTGTCTCTACTTTCCATTCCCAAATCGTAATACTCAATTTTGAGATCAAGGTAAGTTAAAACGAGCTTGTTTTTTATGAAGTCCCATATAACTCTGGTCATTTCATCGCCATCTAACTCTACAATGGGGTTTTTAACCTTAATTTTACTCATTTTTTCGATATATCTTAATAGTTGAATTTATTCTTTTTGTATACATATTAATCCAAAATTATCAATTATAGGATTGTCATGAGTAAAATATTTCCGAAAATACATAACGAAGGATACAAATTTATTATTATTTTTGCAATCGTAACTATAATTCTCTATTTCCTAAACGGATTTCTTGGTTTTATAGGATTGGTATTAACTATTTGGTGTTATTATTTTTTTAGAGACCCTGAAAGAACTTCAATAGGTGATGATAACTATCTTACAAGTCCAGCTGATGGAGTCGTACTACAAGTAATGGATACTAATGGTCCAAAAGAATTAGGTTTAGAAAATAAACAAATGAAAAAAATTAGTATTTTTATGGATGTCTTTGATTGCCATGTAAATAGGTCTCCATGTTCTGGAGCAATATCTGAGATACTTTATAAACCAGGAAAGTTTTTTAATGCATCTTTAGATAAAGCAAGTGAAGATAATGAGAGAAATTATTATAAAATAAAAAATTCTAATGGAGAAGACATAATTGTTGTCCAAATAGCAGGACTTGTTGCAAGACGGATTGTAACAGAGGTTTCTAAAGATGAGCTTGTAGAACAAGGTTCAAGAATAGGAATGATTAGATTTGGAAGTAGGGCTGATATGTATTTTGAAAATTATACTCCTTTGGTAAAAGTTGATCAAAAAACTATAGCTGGCGAAACTTTAATCGCAAAAAAATGATTTAATGGAGCCTCAAAATAAAAATATTAAATTAGTTTCTAGTAAAAAAACAAGAGTTATTCTACCAAATATTTTAACACTTGTTGGAGTATGTATTGGACTGACTTCAATAAAGTTTGCATTTGATGGTAAATTTGAATTATCAATTATCGCAGTTATAGTTGCTGCAATTATTGATGGTTTAGACGGTAGAATTGCAAGGTTAATTAAAGGAACTTCTAAAGTTGGAAAAGAACTAGACTCTCTTACTGATGTTATAAGTTTTGGTGTAGCTCCAGCTTTTATAATGTATTTTTGGGCTTTGTCTGAAACTGGAAGAGTAGGTTGGTTAATTTCGTTAATTTATGTTGTTTGTGTTGCACTTAGACTTGCAAGGTTTAATGTTTCTTCAAATGAAGAGAGTTCTTGGAAAGATAATTTTTTTGAAGGAATTCCATCTCCAGCAGGTGGAGTTCTTGTTTTAATGCCTTTGATATTAAGTATTAGTGAATTTCAGTTTTTAAACTTAAATTATCAAATTATCGTACCTATTATGTTTATAATTGTTTCAATATTGTTAATAAGCAAAATACCAACTTATTCTTTTAAAAGGATAGCTGTCCCAAGAAGTACATCAATATTTTTGTTATTTGGAATAATCTTATATTTTGGCTTAATTCTTGTTTATACATTTAATGCTATTATTATTTCAGGTGTAATTTATTTGTTAATGGTACCAATAAGTTCAATGCATTATTTAATGGTTAAAAAGAATGCGAAAGCCATCGCAGATGATACTGATCATCACGAAGATGTGTTATAAATGAAGGAAAATACAATAATCTCATTAGCAGATGCAAATTATTTCAATCTTCTTAACGAATTAATTGACTCAATTAATAGATTTGAACAAAGCAAAACAGTAGATATTTGCATCATGGATGCAGGATTAACTGGTGAACAAATTAAAATATTAGAAAAAAAAGTAGCTCAAATCAAAAAGGCTGAGTGGGATATAGAAGTTCCAAATTTTAAAATAAAAGGAAGAGAATGGTTGAAAAGTCAGGTATCTAGAGCATTCTTACCAAATTATTTTCCAGGATATAAAAAATATTTATGGATAGATGCTGATGCATGGGTAAACTCTTGGTACGCAATCGATCTTTACTTTCAGGGCTGTGAGAATAAAAAATTAGCAATAGCAACATCAGCAGATAGATCTTACGGAAGAGTTTTAAGAGCAGATTGGGTGTGGGGAAGTTTTGCGAGAATAAAATCACAAAATTATAAACACGCTAAATCATCAGGTTTCTCAGAGAAAGTTTCAAGAGAAGTTGCCCTTAAACCCCATTTGAATATTGGATTATTTTGCTTAGAAGAAAGTGCTCCTCATTGGGAAATCTGGCAAAAAAATTTGAAAAAAGCTTTATCCTCTGGAAAAATTTGGGGTTCAGAACAAATTGCAATGAATATTACAATATATTCAGATAATTTAGACGTAGAAATTTTACCTGCTTATTGCAACTGGACTTTAATCGAAGCGATTAAATTTGACAAAAAACAAAATACTTTTGTTGAACCTTATTTACCAAACCATGAAATAGGAATTATTCATTTAGCAGGAAAAAATAATGACAATATAAGAAATAATAAAAATTATATGTCCAAAGTTAAAACATTGGATGGAGATACAATTGAAAAATCTTTAAGATTTGGGAATTAGTTGAAAAAGAATAAATTTTCTAAAAATTGGATCATTAAGCAAAAGAGAGATATTTACGTCAAAAAATCAAAATTAGAGGGTTATAGGTCAAGAGCTGTATACAAATTGCAAGAAATAAACGATAAATTTAAAATAATCAAAAATAATATCTCAGTTATAGATCTTGGCGCAGCCCCGGGTAGTTGGTCTCAGTATATATCAAGAAATTTCAGTAACTCTAAAATAATTTCAATTGATTTAAAGGATATTGAACCAATAAAGAATTTAATACATATAAAAGGGGATTTTACTGAGGAGCAACAAAAAAAAAATATCAAAAATTATTTTGGTAAGAAAGTTGATCTTATAGTCTCTGATATGGCAGTTAACACCACAGGTAATAAAAGTGTAGACTCATTAGTTACAGGAGAATTATGTATAGAAGCAATGAATTTTGCAATTGAATTACTTAATAAAAAAGGAAATTTTATTTCTAAACTTTTTATGGGATCATCTTTTAACGAGATTGTCGCATTAGGTAAAAAATCTTTTAAAGATGTTGATATTTTCAAGCCTCCTTCAAGCAGAAAAGACTCTAAAGAAAATTTTATAATTTGTAGAAATTTGAAATAGTTATCCTTTTATTTTTTCAAGAATCATTTATATAAGGACATGGAAACTATTAAAGAAGCTTTAACATTTGATGATGTTACTTTAGCGCCAAATTACTCAGCAATTCTACCTAGTGAAGTAATCACCTCCATAAATTTAACAGAAAGTCTAAAGATGAAAATACCACTTTTGTCATCTGCAATGGACACTGTTACAGAATCTTCAATGGGTATTGCTATGGCAAGATCAGGGGGATTAGGAATAATTCATAGAAACTTAAATATTGAAGAACAGATTAGAGAAATTAGAAAAGTAAAATCAAAAAAATTACTAGTAGGTGCTGCAGTTGGCGCGAGTGATAAAGAATTAAAAAGAGCTCAAAAAATATTAAAAGAAAACTTAGACTTAATAGTAATTGATACAGCGCACGGACATACCAAAAAAGTAGGAGATATAATTAAAAAAATAAAAAAAATACGTCCTAAGAAAACAGCAATTTGTGCCGGAAATATAGCCACAGCAGAAGCTGCAAAATTTTTGGTAGGACTAGGTGTTGATATTATAAAAGTAGGAATTGGTCCAGGATCTATTTGTACAACAAGACTTGTAGCTGGAATAGGTGTTCCACAACTAAGTGCGATATTAAATGTTAAAAAGGGAATTGGGAAAAGTAAAACAAGGTTAATTGCTGATGGTGGAATAAAATTTTCTGGTGATATTGCTAAAGCATTAGCAGCTGGCGCAGATGCAGTAATGATAGGTTCATTATTTGCAGGTACAGATGAAGCGCCTGGTAAAAAAATAAAAAAAAATGGAAAATTATATAAATATTTCAGGGGTATGGGATCAATTGGTGCTATGAATAAAGGTTCAGCAGACAGATATTTTCAAACGAAACAAAAGGATACATCAAAATACGTAGCGGAAGGTGTAGAGGGATATATTAAATACAAAGGTAAAGTTGATAACATAATCTACAACTTAGTTGGAGGTTTAAAATCTTCAATGGGCTACATGGGAGCCAAGAAAGTAATTGATTTAAGAAAAAAACCGAAATTTGTAAAAATTACTAAAGCAGGATTTTATGAAAGTATGGTACATAATATAGATGTTATAAAAAAATAATTATGAGATACTTAATTTTAATTTTAACATTTCTTTTAGTTAGTACTGTTGCTAAGACAAATGAAAATAATTTTTTTAATCAAGCTAAAGATTTATTCGATAAAGAAAAATATGAAGATTCAAAATTTTTATTTCATAGAAACATAGTTTATAACCCAAAAGACTCGGTATCTTACCTTTATTTAGCTAAAATTTTTAAAATTGAAGATGATAAAAGACAAGAAGAAAAAAATATAAGAACTACTTTACTTTTAGATCCTAAGAACGAAGAAGCAATGTACCTTTTAATTGATATGGAGTTAGAAAGATCAAACTTTTCAAAAGCAGATGAATTAAGTGAAGATTTTAAGAAAATTTGTGTAGATATGTGTGAAAAAATTGCTTCAATAGAAAGTCGATTAAAGGATTTTGAGATAAAAGATGCGTCTTGAGGACACTCTCAATAAGATACTTATAGTAGACTTTGGTTCTCAATTTACACAATTAATCGCAAGAAAAATAAGGGAACTGGGAGTTTATTGTGAGATTATAAGTCACAAAAAAATAGAAAAGTTCCAAAATTTTGAAAAAAATATCAAAGGTATTGTTTTATCTGGTGGGCCATTGAATGTTTATGAAAGCAAAAAAGTAAAGTTTAATAGTAAACTTCTTAAATTAGGGACTCCTGTACTAGGTATTTGTTTTGGACATCAAATAATTTCAAAAACAATGGGTGGAAGTGTAAGAAATTCAAAATATAGAGAATTTGGACTAGCAGAGGTAAAAGAAATTAAAAAAAGTAAGTTAACAAAAAATTTTTTTTCTAAAGGAAAAAATAATGTTTGGATGAGTCATGCTGATCAAGTAACAAAATTACCAAAAAACTTCAAAATAATTGCACAAAGTAACAATTCTAAGATGTGCATAATTGAAAATGTAGAAAAAAAAATGTTTGGTATTCAATTTCACCCAGAGGTAAGTCATACAATTAAAGGAAAATTAATACTAAAAAATTTTTTATTTTCTATTTGTAAATTAAATAAAAATTGGTCAGCAAAAGATCAGAAAACAAAGTTAATAAATGAAGTAAGAAATAGAGTACGAAATTCAAAGGTTATTTGTGCATTATCTGGAGGTGTTGATAGCAGCGTAGTCGCTAAATTATTATCAAATGCAATAGGAAAAAAATTAACATGCATCTTTGTCAATACAGGACTACTTAGGAAAAATGAGGAACAGCAAGTTGTAAATACATTCAAAAAGAAATTTAAAATTAATCTAATTTATGTGAATGCTGAAAATTTATTTTTATCAAAATTAAAAAATATATCTGATCCAGAAAAAAAAAGAAAAATAATAGGAAATCTTTTTATTAAAATATTTGAAAAATATGCAAATAAAATTAAAAATGTAAAATTTTTGGCTCAAGGAACTTTGTATCCCGATTTAATTGAAAGTAAATCTGTGACTGGAAGTCAAACTTCAAAAATTAAATCACATCATAATGTAGGCGGTTTGCCAAAAAAAATGAAACTTCAATTAGTAGAACCACTAAAATACCTTTTTAAAGATGAGGTTAGAAAGTTAGGATCAGAACTAGGATTGAGTAATGAAATAATTTCTAGACATCCATTTCCAGGACCAGGCCTTGCAATAAGAATGCCTGGCATAATAACTAAAGAAAAAATAAACATTTTAAAAGAGGCTGATAATTATTTTATCAATTCTTTAAAAGAAAATAACCTATATAACAAGATTTGGCAGGCTTATGCTGCATTACTTCCTGTAAAAACAGTCGGTGTAATGGGAGATAATAGAACTTATGAGTTTCTTTGTCTTTTAAGGGCAATTACATCAGAAGATGGAATGACAGCTGATTTCTTTCAATTTAATAAATCTTTTATGCAAACAGTATCTAATCAAATTGTAAATAATATAAGAGGTATTAATAGAGTAGTTTATGATATTACTTCTAAGCCACCGAGTACTATTGAATTGGAATAATAAGACTATATAAGTAACTGATATGAAATATTTACACACAATGATTAGAGTCTCAAACATAGACGAGTCATTAAGATTTTTCTGTGAAGGGTTAGGTCTTAAAGAAACAAGAAGAAAAGACAGTGAAAAGGGCAGGTATACTTTAGTATTTCTTGCTGCTCCAGATGATGAGAAAGCTGAAATAGAATTAACATACAATTGGGATGGAGATAGTTTGGGTGATGGTTCAAGAAACTTTGGACATTTGGCGTACAGAGTTGAAAATATATATGAGACTTGTCAAAGATTAAGAGACATGGGTTATACAATTAACAGACCACCAAGAGATGGTCATATGGCATTTGTTAGATCTCCAGATAAAATTTCTGTTGAAATACTTCAAGATGGCTACTTGGAACCAATAGAACCATGGAAATCTATGGAAAATACAGGCACTTGGTAATAAATATTTATGCCTCCGAAAATAAGTAGGCTTATATTAAAAAAAAAAAATAAGTCAAAAATAGTCTGCTTAACAGCCTACTCAAAAAATATTGCTGAAGAAGTTGATAAATACACAGACCTTGTACTAGTTGGAGATTCCTTGGGTTCTGTTTTATATAATTTTGATACAACAAGAAAAGTAAATCTATCTATGATGATTGAACATTCTAAAAGTGTAAGAAAAGGAGTAAAAAAAAGTTTAATGATTGTAGATATGCCATTTAATACTTATAAAAATAAATTGCAGGCGCTAAAAAATTGTAAAAAAATAATTAAAGAAACAAAATGTGATGGTATCAAATTAGAAGGAGGTAGTAAGATCAAAGATATAATTAAATATTTAGTAAATAATAAAATTCCAGTAATGGGCCACATAGGTATAACTCCACAATCTCAAAGAGGTAGATTTAGATATAAAGGTAAGACTGAAAAAGAAAAAAAAAATTTATTAAAAGATTCAAAAATCTTAGAAGAGGCAGGTGTTTTTGCTATTGTACTAGAATGTATTGAGAAAAAACTTTCAAAAAAAATTACTGAGACGATTGAAATTCCAACAATAGGAATTGGATCATCAAAGTTTTGTGATGGTCAGATTTTAGTTTTAGACGATTTATTAGGTTTGACTAATAGTAAAATAAAATTTGTTAAGAAATATGCTAATTTTAAAATTAATATTAGAAATGCAGTTAAAAAATTTGGGTCAGACGTGAAAAGAGGTTCATATCCATCATTAAAGCATTCTTACTAAAAATACTTTTTAAATTCCTCATTAATTTTTAGAATTTCTAAGTCAACAAGTCCACCAATAATAAGCTGTATTGCAAGTATAAGAATAACTACTATTCCAATATAGACGACCCATAAATGTTTCTGAATATAATTAGCTAAATAAGTGGCCATAGCACCTGTGAGGACTACAGATAAAATTAAACCAAAAATCATAAACCCAAAGTTACCCTTAGAAGCACCAACAACACCTATAACATTATCAAAACTAATTGTTATATCTGCAAAAAGCACTTTATACATACCCTTTGCAAATGAAGGTTCTAAGGATTTTTTTGTTGGTGATTTAATTTGTCTCTGAGCTTGTAAAAGATCTTTTCTAAGATCATTTACTATCCAAATTAGAAGCAAACCTCCAAGAATTTTTATAAAGTAAAATTTGAATAAATAGGTCGCAAATACTGCAAATAAAACTTTAAAAATTAAAGCTCCGACCACTCCCCAAAATATGATTTTTTTTCTATTCTTTGGGACAAAATTAGCCGCAATTAGACCAATTATTATGGCGTTATCAGCTGCCAATATAATATCTATAAAGATAATTTGCAGTAAAATAAGGGCTTCTTCTATCAAGATAACAATATAATAGTAACAATTTTAAATTTTTCAATAAAACATGGGAAAATTTTTATTGATTTAATAAATAATACATAATGAGATGTATTTTTTAAAAATAAGGAGGATTAATGAAAATTTTAAAAACTTTGTTTTCTATTCTATTTTCTGTCTTGTTAATAGCAAATGTAAATGCTTCTGAAAAGTGGGATATGGCTTTAGCTTATGGTGCGAGCAACTTTCACTCAGCAAATGCAGCAGAATTTGCTAAAAATGTTTCAGAGAAAAGTGGAGGAAAACTTGCAATAGTTACACATCCTGGTGGATCATTATTTAAAGGTGGAGAAATCTTTAGAGCGGTAAGAACTGGTCAAGCACAGATGGGTGAAAGATTTATGTCTGCATTAGGAAAAGTTGACCCTATTCTTGAAATTGACTCACAACCTTTTTTAGCAACTTCATATGACGATGCTATGAAACTTTATCAAGCTTCAAAGCCAGCAATCATTGAAAGTTTAAACCAAAAAGGATTAGTATTTTTATACGCTGTGCCATGGCCTGCACAAGGACTATATAGCAAAAATGAAATCAATAGTGTTTCAGATCTAGAAGGTTTAAAATTTAGAGCTTATAATTCTGCAACAATTAGAATTGCAGAGCTTACAGGTATGGCTCCAACTAAAATTGAGGCGGCTGAAATCAGTCAAGCATTTTCAACTGGAGCAGTTGAAAGTATGATTACTTCGCCAACAACTGGTAAAAATAGCAAAATATGGGAGAACGGTGTTAAATATTTCTATGACATCGCTGCTTGGTTCCCAAAAAATATGGTTGTTGCACATAGAGGATCTTGGAATAAACTAGATTCTGATACTCAAATGCTAATTAAAAGAGAAGCTGCTGCTGCAGAAGAAAAAGGTTGGATGCTTTCTAGAGTTGGAAATATAGAAGATAAAAAAGCTCTAGCCGCTGCAGGAATGGTAGTAGGCAAAGTAAATGCTGATTTAGAAAAACATTTTCAAAAAGTTGGAAAAAAAATGGCAAAAGAATGGAAGAAAAAAGCTGGCAAAACAGGTGCTAGCGTACTTGCCGCATACAAATAAAAAAAATATAATAAAAAAGGCTGTTTAAAAAAACAGCCTTTTTTATGTTACAGAAATTAAATAAATCATTAAATAATATTTATAATTATTCAGGATATATAGCTGCAGTTTTTTTAATTCTTATTGCAGTTTTTATATTAACCGGAATTGCATCTAGAATTTTCGGTTTTTATATAAGGGGGTTAGCTGAATACTCAGGGTATTGTATGGCTGCCTCATCTTTTTTTGCTCTTTCATATACATTCGTAAATGGGGGTCATATAAGAATCACATTATTTTTAGAAAAGTCCACAGGTTTTAAAAAAAAATTTTTAGAAGTTTGGAGCTTAGTCGTAACAACAATATTTGCAGGTTATATGTCATATTATTTTATCAAAATGTTAAAAATCTCATACGAATTTGAGGAAAGAAGTGAAGGTGCTGATGAAATTTTAATATGGATACCTCAATGTAGCGTCGCTATTGGAGCAACACTTTTTTTTATATGTGCCTTTCATCTACTAATCTTAAAAATTTATAATAATGATTGAAATTTTATTAGCTATTTTTTTTATTACAGTTTTACTACTTTTTTTAGGCTCTGGAATATGGGTAGCAATAAGCATGATTGGTGTTTCTTCTATTGGAATGATTTTATTTACTTCTCGACCAGTTGGAGATGCGATGGCCACAACAATTTGGGGTGCATCATCATCATGGACTCTGACTGCTTTGCCTCTTTTTGTATGGATGGGAGAAATTTTATTTAGGACTAAATTATCTGAAAATTTATTTGAGGGACTGGCTCCTTGGTTACAGAAACTTCCTGGAGGTTTAATACATGTCAATGTTGTTGGATGTGCATTGTTTGCAGCTATATCTGGATCCTCAGCTGCAACAGTCGCTACGGTTGGAAAAATGTCAATTCCAGAGTTGAGAAAAAGAAAATATCCTGAAAAAATTTTACTTGGAAGTCTTGCGGGCTCTGGAACTTTAGGATTACTAATCCCTCCTTCAATTATTCTAATTATTTATGGAGTAACTGTTCAAGAGTCTATTGCTAAACTATTTATAGCTGGAATAATTCCTGGAATAATGATTGCTCTGATTTTTATGGGCTATGTAATCATTTGGTCTTTGTTAAATAAAAATAAAATGCCGTTAACTGAAGAAAATTACTCATTTTTAAATAAATTAAGTAAATCAAAACAATTAATACCTGTAATTTTATTAATCCTTGGTGTAATTGGCTCTATTTATACTGGAATTGCAACAGCAACTGAAGCGGCATCTCTGGGTGTTGTGGGAGCTTTAATACTTTCTTATTTTCAAAAAAGTTTGAACTTAAAAACCTTTAAAGAATCTTTACTTGGTGCAACAAAAACCTCGTGCATGATTGCATTCATACTAGCTGGAGCAACATTTTTATCACTTGCCATGGGATTTACTGGTCTTCCTAGAAACCTAGCAATTTGGATACAAAATATGGAATTATCACCATATGTTTTAATTTTCGTATTAATGATTTTTTATATAATTTTAGGGATGTTTCTTGATGGAATATCAGCAGTTGTACTTACAATGGCTATTATCGAACCTATGATAAGGCAGGCTGGTTTTGATATGATTTGGTTTGGTATATTTTTAGTTATAGTTGTTGAAATGGCTCAAATTACCCCTCCAGTTGGATTTAATTTATTTGTTTTGCAAGGTATGGCTAACAAAGATATGGGCTACATCGCCAAGAGTGCATTTCCTTTATTCTTGTTGATGATATTTGCGGTAATCTTAATTGTCTTGTTTCCTCAAATAGCACTATGGATGCCTGAGCAAATGATTCAAAATATAAACTAATATTTTGATTTTTTTGATCCGTCTATAATTTCTTTTAATTCTTGATACTCTTCACAATTACAATCTTTTAAAACTTCTAGTCTTTCTTTTGCTAAATCTATTCTGTTTGTAACGACATATAATTCACCTAAGTATTCATTTATTCCAACATGATTTGGTTCAACTTGTAGCCCTAGTAAGTAATATTTCTCTCCTGCTTCAAAGTCCCCAAGTTTTCTAGTTGTAAAACCCAGGTAGTTTAGTGTATCAGCTTGTAAGGGCTTTTCTTTGTCGAGTTTTAATAAAATTTTTTGAGCTTTTTCGTATCTTTTTAATGCTTTATCCATTTTATTTTTGGACTCATATTTCTTAGCTGCTTCAATTATTTTTACAGCATTTTTATAGCTCGGTTTTTTATCTGATGAACTTGTTCCAGCAGCAAAAGTTTCAACAGTTAAAAAAAAGAATATGAAAAGAGTAAATATTTTTTTAATCATAATTATATAAATTTTTTCATTTTATTTAGAGGCTTTAATTCTAAATTATTTTTTATCAAGTTTTCTTTTACTTGTTTTGCAGTAGAAAGAGAGCTTGCGTTATCACCATGTATGCAAATTGAATCGATTTCACAAGGTATTTGTTTTCCACTGTGACAATTAAGAGTTTGGTTTTTCACCATATTGAATACATGCTCTTTAGCTCGCTCAGGATCAGTTATTAGGGCATGGTCCTTACCTCTTGACACAAGCGTTCCATCGTCTTCATAATTTCTATCTGCAAAAATTTCACATGCAATTTTCATATTTAATTTTTTAGCTGCAATTTCCATTTTTGAACCTGTTGGTACTAAATAAATTATATCTTTATCAATACTGTAAATAGTTTTTGCCAAAATTGTTGCTAGTTCAAGGTCCTCACAAGCCATATTATTCAAGGCTCCATGTGGTTTAATATGAGAAACCTTTTCATCTAATTTAATGGCAATATTTTGCAAAATTTCATATTGATCTATTAAAAGCTTAGAAATCTCATCAGCGCCAAGATTAATTCGTTTTCTTCCGAAGTTTTCTGGATCATTGAAAGATGGATGTGCACCAATACTTACATTATTTTGCTTTGAAATCTCTACAACTTCTCTCATAGTTTCCTCATCTCCAGCGTGGTACCCACAAGCCACATTCGCAGAGTTTACTATTTTAAGTAAATCGGGATCATTCTCATTTGAATGATGCTTTGATTTTTCACCTAAATCACAATTTAAATTAATTTCCATACTATTAAGCTTAAAGTATAACATGACATGATTAAAAATATATCAAATCTTGGTGACGCAGCATTGTACTGTGACTTTGGTAATGAGGTAAATAAAGAAATAAACAGAAATGTTATAAATTATTTTAACAATTTAAGAGATAGTAATTTTTTAGGTATTACAAATATTACACCAAGTTATAATAAACTGGTAATTAGTTTCGATTTAAAACTTACGAGTTTTGCTAAATTAAAAAAACAAGTTGAAAATCTTGAGTTAAAAAAAAATAATAATTTAAAAAATAATCTTATTAAAATCCCAGTTTGTTGCGCAGAGGAATTTGCACTAGATATAAAACGTTTACAAAAATTATTAAAGATAAATGAAGCAAAAATTTATGAAACATTCTTTTCAAAAAATTATTATTGTTATATGACAGGTTTTATTGCAGGAATGCCGTTCTTAGGAGATATGGATAAATCTCTTTTTGCAAAGCGTTTAGAAACACCGAGAGTTAAGGTCCCAAAAAATTCCATAGGTATAACAGAGAAATTTTGCAATATTTATACTTTTGAAAGCCCAGGTGGTTGGAATATAATTGGCAAAACACCAATTGATATTTTTGATAATAAAAAAAATACTGAACCAAATCTAGTTAATCCAGGTGATACAATATCATTTTACCCAATTTCTAAATTAGAATATGAAAAAAAATATGAATAAAAACTATTTTGAGGTATTACGACCAGGTATCAATTCTACATTTCAAGACAATGGTAGAAATAATTTTTATCACATAGGCATACCTTTTAGTGGAGCAATGGATAATAGGAATTTTTTATTAGCAAATACCATTTCAAATAATGGAATAAACAATCCGGTCCTAGAATTTGCATATCAAGGTCCAATATTGAAATATGTAGGAGAAAATATCTCCATCAATGTTACTGGAGATGTTAATTTTAAAATTATAAGAAAAAACAAAAATTTAAAGTTTAGTTGTTATGAAAATATCGTTTTAGAAAATAATGATTGCTTAGATATACTGTCTACCAATCGATCAGTATATGGTTATTTATCTATTGGAGGCACATTTGAGGTAGATTATTATTTAAATAGTTGTTCTACAAATACTAAGGCTAAAATTGGTGCAAATAGTGGGAAAAAACTTGAGACAGGACAAATAATTCAATTAAAAAATATAAAAAAAATCCTTCCAAAAAATAAAATAGAATACCTAAATTCTAAAATTGAAAATATTAGAATAATAAAAGGACCCCATTTTGATTATTTTTCAAAGGATGCAATTGATTCATTTTTTAGTAATGAATTTAATGTAACCAAATTAAGTGACCGTATGGGAATAAGACTTAAAGGACCTAAGATTAATAATATTAAAAATACAAATATAAAGTCGGAAGGGTTAGTAAAGGGTGTTATCCAAATCACTGCAGATGGGGATCCAATAATTATGCTATCTGATCATGGAACTATAGGAGGTTACCCTAAGATTGGAGTTGTAATAAGTGCTGATTATGACAAACTAGTACAAATACCTCCAGGATCAAAAATTAAATTTAAAGAAATTAATTTAAAAGATGCAGAAACTATTTTTAAGTTGTATGAGATGGAAACTCAAAATTTGATTTCCAGTATTAAATGAATTTTATTTCAAAGATACCAGGTCCATTATTAATCTTTTTTGGCGCATTTTGTCTTAGTTTTGGTGGGTTGATTGTTAAATCATTTGAAGGATCAACTTTATGGCAAATCTTATTTTGGAGACAGATTTTTTTTATAATTGTTGTAACTATTTTTTTAATTGTAACTTACAAAGGAGAGGTATTTAAAAAAATTTATGTATCAGGAATTCCTGGCTTAATTGGTGGAATTATATTGGGTATTGGATTTAGCAGTTATGTTTATGCTATGTATAATACTACTGTTGCAAATACAAATTTCATAATACAAACACAAACAATTTTCCTAGCGATATTTGGATATTTTTTTTTGAAAGAAAAAATTTCAAAAATTACTTTAGCTTCTATTATTTTAGCAATTTCTGGATTAATTTTAATGCTAGGTAATACTCTATCAAGTGGACAAATGTCTGGAAATATTGTTGCCTTTATAATGCCAATTACCTTCGCAACTCTAATTTTAATTGTGAGAAGATATCCTCATGTGGATATGGTACCCTTACAATTAGTTGCAGGAATAGTTGCAATGATAATAGGTTTTTTAGCTTCAACAAAAATTTCTATATCTTTAAATGATATGTTTTTGGCATTTTTGTCTGGGACATTTCAAATAGGACTTGGCTTTATATTAATAACAATTGGTGCAAGAAAAACTCTATCAGCTATGGTCGGCATAATAATGCTTACAGAGGCAATACTTGGTCCTCTTTGGGCTTGGCTATTTGTAAATGAAAACCCTTCATTCTACGTATTAATAGGAGGAAGCATTATAATTTTTGCAGTTTTTCTACAATTTGTCTCATCCTTTACAAAAGAAAATAAATATAATCCTCAATAATGAAATTAGCTATTATAGGCTCTGGTATATCAGGTCTAAGTGCAGCGTATAGTTTATCTAAAAAATATAAAGTAGATTTATTTGAGAAAGAAGACCATTTTGGAGGTCATTCTCATACTATTGATGTTAATGTTGGAGATAATATAGTCCCTATTGATATAGGCTTTATTGTATTTAATAAAAAAACCTATCCAAATTTAATAAATTTTTTTCAAGAAAATGATATTGCTATAGAAGAAAGCAATATGTCATTCTCAGTATCTGTTAGAGACTCAAATATAGAATATTGTGGAAAAGGTCTTTCTGGAATTTTCAGCAATAAATCAAACCTGTTAAATATAAAATTTTTGAAGATGTTTTTTACTATAATTAGTTTTTATAAACAAAGTGAAAACCAAGATTCAATTAATGAAAATATTACTTTAGGCAGCTATTTAGACAATTTAAAATTGTCAGAGTATTTTATCAAATTCCATATTATTCCTATGGTATCAGCAATATGGTCAATGCCCCCTTACGAGGCAAAACAAATGCCATTGAAATTTTTTTTTAAATTTTTTCAAAATCATGGATTATTCAAATTAAAAGATCGACCGCAATGGTTCACAGTTTCCAAAAGAAGTAGAACATATGTAAATAAAATTCTAAGTAAAATCAGTGGCGAATATTATAAAAATTACAATATTAATAAAATTAAAAGAATTGGATCCGCAGTTCAGGTTTATTATGGAGATAAAAATGAATATTTTACTTACGATAAAGTTGTATTGGCTACTCATGCTAATCAAGCCCTCTCTTTAATTGAAAATCCTGAAGAAATAGAAAATAAGATCTTAAGTAATTTTAAATATAAAACAAATGAGGCTATAGTACATGAGGATAAAAGTTATATGCCAAATAATAAAAGTGCTTGGTGTTCATGGAATTCCTCGATCGAATCTGAGAATAGTGAAAAAAATTCGATTACTTATTGGTTAAACCTATTACAAAATTTGAATATAAATAAAAATATTTTTTTAACATTAAATCCTTATTTAGAGATACCCGAAGATAAGATAATCCGAAAAGTTATATTTACACACCCTTACTTTGATCAAAATGCAATCAATAGCCAGAAAGATCTTCACCTAATTCAAAATAAAAATAATATTTTGTTTTGTGGAAGTTATTTTGGATATGGATTTCATGAAGATGGTATAAAATCATCAATAGATATGATTAAGTATATAAATGCTTAAAAACTCTAAGATATATGTAGGAAAAGTAATACACAGACGATTTAAACCTAAAAATCATTATTTCAAATATAGGGTTTTTTCATTATTAATAGACTTAGATGATTTAAATGAAATTGATAATAAAATTAAATTATTTTCATATAATAAATTCAATATCATTAGTTTTTTTGACAAAGACCATGGGGATAGAGATGGCACCTCTTTAATAAACTGGGTAAAAAAAAAACTAGAAAATATTGGTATCGACAATAAAGACGTTAAAATCAAATTATTCTGTTATCCAAGAATATTAGGTTACGTATTTAATCCTCTAAGTGTTTTTTTTATATATGATAAGTACGATAAAATAATCTCTATATTTTATGAGGTTAAAAATACATTTGGTGAACAACACACATACATTTTCAAAGCTGAAGATAAAGAAACTTTAAGAAATAGTTGTGTAAAAAAATTTCATGTATCGCCCTTCATAAATATGGAGTGTAATTATAAATTTAGAGTAAATAAGCCCACAGACAAAATATCAGTTATTATTGACCAATCTGATAATGATGGTAAACTTTTATTCGCATCCCAGGACGGTATTGCAAAAGAATTTAGTAATAAAAATCTATTCGTTTCCTATATTTTTCACCCCCTGATGACATTTAAAGTTATTGTCGCAATCCACTATGAGGCATTTAAACTATGGTTAAAAGGAATAAAGTTTATTAAAAAAAAAATAAATATTAAAAATAATAGTTCGGTAGAAAAAAGTGAATTTGAATAAATTATCAGACAAAATTGTCTTTAACTCACTAAAATTTATTAAACATGGAAATTTAAAAATAACAAACCATGATGGAAAAGAATATACTTTCGGAAATAGTAATGAAAGATTAAATGCTGATCTAAAAATAAATAAACCAGGGTTAACTTTTAAAATTATCAAAAATGGAAGTGTAGGTCTGGCAGAAGCATATATGGATAATTATTTTGAGACGAATAATTTAACGAATCTTATAGAGCTAGCGGCAAAAAATATAAAAATAGTTCATAAATTTTCTGGCTCTTTCGATCTTTCAATATTTAATAAAATCAAAGGTTTGTTTATTAAAAATAATAAATCTAGGAGTAAAGAAAACATTAGAAAGCATTACGATTTAGGGAATGAATTTTTCTCATTATGGCTTGATAAAACCCTAACTTATTCAAGTGCAATTTTTGACGATAGTAATGATTTGGAAAAAGCTCAGTTAAATAAATATAAAAAACTCTCAAGTCTTGTTAAGCCTAAATCAGGCGATAAGATGCTTGAGATTGGTTGTGGGTGGGGAGGATTTGCAGAATATATTGGAAAAAATTATGACGTAAAGTTAGATTGTATAACAATCTCCAAAAAACAATACGAATATTCAAAAGAAAGAATTCACAATGAAGGTTTGAATGAAAAAATAAATATACAAATGTTAGATTTTAGAGATGTTAAAAATAATTATAATTCAATAGCTTCTATAGAAATGATAGAAGCAGTAGGTCAGAGTTATTTAAAAAATTATTTTAATACTATTAAAGAAAACTTAGTTGATGGAGGAACAGCAGCTATACAATCAATTACTATAGATGACTCCATCTATGATAGATATAAAAGTAAAACTGATTTTATCCAAAAATATATTTTTCCTGGTGGTTTTTTACCTAGTAAAAATGAGTTAGTAAATCTAGCAAACCAATCTGGACTTAAGTTTGAGAATTGCAATTCTTATGGTGATCATTACTCAAATACACTAAATATTTGGAGAGAAGAGTTCTTAGAAAAATGGGAACAAATTTCATCCCAAGGCTTTGACAATACTTTTAAAAGAATGTGGAATTTTTATTTATCTTATTGTGAAGCAGGTTTTAAATCAAAAAATATAGACTTAATCCAATTTGCTCTTCAAAAATAAATAATACTATGAAAATAAAATATTTATTATTGATAATAATCTCGGTATTGATTACAAGTTGTTCATCAAACCAAGCAATGAAACCAGAAGATTTCAAAAACCAAAAACCTAGATTAATAATAGAAGAGTATTTATCTGGAAATGTAAAAGCATGGGGAATTTTACAAAATAGATCAGGTAAAGTGACAAGACAATTTTCTGCAGACCTAGATGGAAAGTGGGATGGAAAACAATTAATACTTGACGAAAAATTTGTTTGGAACGATGGAGAAATTCAAAATAGGCAATGGACAATCAATAAAATCGATGAACATAACTATGAAGGCACTGCTGGAGACGTAGTTGGAACTGCAAAGGGTTTTTCTTATGGTCCTGCATTTAAGTTTGAATATGTACTGTTAGTTCCTGTAAAAGGAAGAGAAATGAAAATAACTTTTGATGATTGGATCTTTATGCAAGATGAAAGAGTAGCAATTAATAGAGCAAAAATGACAAAGTTTGGTATTAAAGTTGCAGAATTAACTGTGATGTTTGTAAAAGATTAAATTTATTTTTTTTGAAGCTTCGTCATTTTTCTTATCAAATATAAGTAGATCCCATTTGGCAAAATCTTAAAAAATTTTAATATTAAAAATAAACTTCTAGGAAAAGCTATTTCAAATGAATTTTTATTTATTAAACCATCATAAATCTGTTCAGCCGCATATTGTGTGGTTTTTAAAAATGGCATTTTAAATGTGTTTTTATCCGTAAGTCTTGTTTTGATAAATCCAGGGCTGACTAGACATACGCGAACATCATATCTTTGAAAATCAAGATATAAACTTTCTGCTAAATTAATAAGAGCTGCTTTTGCAGGCCCATAGGCAGTTGAATTTGGCAAACCTCTGTATCCTGCAGTAGAAGATACAATAGATATAACTCCTTGCCTTTTTTCTTTGTAATATTTTTCAACAGCTTTAATACAGTTTATGGTTCCAATATAATTCACATTTGTAACATCAATTATATTCTGAAGATCAAAATCCTTCTCTTTTTCAGGCTCATAAATTGCAGTAGAAAAAAAACAAATATCAACCTTATTGTATTTCTCCACGATTGTTTTAAAAACTGAATTACATGCTTCATAATCAACAATATCTAATTTCAAATAATCAATATTTTCATTTTTATCTGAAATATCTTTTAAGACTTCCTCACGTCTTGATGATATAATTACCTGCCACCCTTTATTTGCAAACTTTAATGCAACTGCTTTTCCTATTCCACTGCTACCGCCAGTTATCCAAATTACTTTTTTCATCTATTTTCTTTGTTTTATCTCATAAATTTTTATCGACATGCGACAAGAATTGAATAGTATTAATTATATTGAGAACTATATCAACCATATGTTCAAGATTATAATCATATATGAGTTAATTTTCGTCGCGTTTTGGAATATTCTTTATTATTCAAACTCTGGGGTAGAGAACTGGTTTCAAGAAAAAATTTTGACAGCCATATTTGTATTTCTATCTACCATGGCTTTAGGATTAACTTTAATTTATGTGATTTATTATAGTTTAAAAATTACGGGGCTATCAAAAATTTTAAAAACACTTAAAGATCCTAGAAAAAGCAATACACAATAATTAATTACTAGAAGCGCATCTCTTAGAGCAATACTTAACTTTTTCCCAATTAAGTTTCCATTTTTTTCTCCAAGAAAAAGGCCTGTTACAAACTTTGCATAGCTTAGTAGGTAGGTTTTGTTTTTTCATTTAATTGTTTTTTGTTTTTTAAAAATAAGAAATATGCAGCAATTTCGTATATATAATGAAAAATAATAAATAAGGGTTTTATTGAAAAAATTTTAGATAGGATTTTATATTTTGGTATTTTTGACCAAATTATAATAAATGCTTTAGCACCTCCAATAACTTCACCATCATTTATTACATGCAACCTTCTGAGCAACTCTTTTTGCGACTTAGATGTTATTTTTATAGCCTCATCATTATTTGTAATATCTATCCACTCCAAATCACTATTTGCAATTTTTTTATAATGATTTATTTCCATTCTACAAATATTGCAAGAATCGTTAAAATAAACTTTAATTCCCATAAGTATTATCTTTAATAAATTTGTTTGCTTCTGATAATATTAATTTTTTTCTATCTTCTTTCATTTTGTCAAAAATTCTTACCATCATAGACAACCTTGGATTTTTCAAAAAAAATTTTCTATTTCTATCTATGAAACGCCAATATAGACCATCCATAACATTACACCAGCTGCCCCTCTTAAAATCCATCATTTTCATAAAATAACTTGATCCACATATATATGGCTTGGTTGCGAAAATTCCACCATCACTAAACAAACCCATTCCATAAACATTTGGAACCATAACCCAATCAGATGAGTCCACAAACATCTCCATGAACCATTTATAAACTGATTTTGGTTCAACTTCGCATAAATTCATAATATTTGATAATATCATTAATCTTTCAATGTGGTGCGACCAACCAAATTTGCTAGCATTTTTAATTGCATGATCTAAAGGATCCAAACCAGTGCTACCATCATAAAATGTATTTTTCATTTTTCTATTATGTTTAAAGAAATTTCCACTTTCCATTTCTTTACTAAAATTTTGATATATTCCTCTCATAAACTCTCTCCAACCAATTATTTGTCTTATATAGCCTTCTAAAGAATTTAGTCTCACACCCTTACTATCGTGATAAGTCATTATTTTTTGAATGATTATATCTGGCGTTATTAAACCTAGATTTAAATATGGACTAAGAGCACTGTGAAATAAAATATTATTATTTTGGTCAACCGCATCCTCATAATCACCAAATAGATTCAACTTATCTTTAATAAAAAAATCTAATAATTTTAAAATATCTTTATATTCAGTTGCAAACCAAAATTTTTTGGTATCACCTGGATGTTTACTAAATAATTTTTCAATAATTGGTTTTAAACTTTTTGTATGTTTAGTTTCTTTAATTTCTGGAAATTTAGGTATTAAGATATTTTTTGGTATTTTTTTTCTATTATCTTCATCAAAACTCCATTTCCCTCCCTCTGGTGTGCCATCTTTATTCAACAAAATATTTAATCTTTCACGCTTTTCTTTATAATACTTAGCCATAAAGGGTTTTTTTGTTTTAGTTAAATATTTTTTAAAATCTTCTCGACTATCTAAAAACATTGGAGATCGAATTATATTCCACTTAATATTTTGTTTTTTTAAAAAATTATTTATTTTTGTTTCAAAAAATTTATCCTCTATTTCAAAACTAGTTATTTCTTTTACTTTGTTTGCCTTTAATATTTTTTCTAATTTTTTCGTATAATCTTTTTTAAAATCAGCAGAATCAATTTTTGAATAATTTAGCTTAAATTTATTTTCCTTCAATTTATCCGCATAAGATCTCATTGAAGATAAAAATAGTAGAATTTTTAATTTATGATGTCTTTCATATGTACATAATTCGTAGTCTTCTGACATAAAAAAAAGGTGGTCTTTTTTGTAGCGGTCGAGGTTTTTTAATGGAAATAACTGATTTCCAAGTATAAAAAATAATTTCATTAATTATTATATGTCAGAAAAATATCTAATTGTCGGTGCGACAGGTTCTATCGGATCCAATTTAGCAGAGCAAATGTATTCTTCTGGTAAAGAAATTCATTTAGTTGGAAGAGATGAAAACCAACTTAAAAATTTAGCTGAGAAATTGAACTCTTCTTATACTGTGGCAGATGTATTACACGAGGGGTTCGTGGATACAATTAAATCAGACATATCAGAAATCAAAGGTGTAGCATATTGTGTTGGATCTATAGATTTGAAACCTTTAAAGATGGTAACTGAGAATGATTTCAATAAATGTATGAAACTTAATTTTTATTCTGCGGTGGACTTAATCAAAGGATATCAAGATAATTTAAAACAAAATAATGGTTCAATTGTTTTATTTTCAACAGTTGCAGCTCAAAGAGGTTTTACAAATCATTCAATAATAGCATCAACCAAAGCGGCTATTGAGGGACTAACTGTATCATTAGCAGCTGAATTTGCTCCAAACATAAGAGTTAACAGTGTTGCTCTAAGTTTAACTAATTCTAAGATAGCTCAACCAATGTTAAAAAATATAGCAATTGCTCAAGGAATAGCTAAAGCCCACCCACTTAAAAGACTAGGTGAGGGTAAAGATGGAGCAGCTTTAGCAAAATTTTTACTTACTGAGGAAAGTTCCTGGGTAACGGGTCAAATAATTGCAGTTGATGGTGGAAGATCAAAACTTTCATAAAGTGAAAAAAATAATATACGTTTTAATTATTTTTTTCGTATTTGCCTCAAAATCGTATTCACAAAACTTTGAATTAGAAAAATTAGTTAACCTAGATTCACCTTGGGGATCCTCTTTTATTAATAGTAATGAAATAATAATTACAGAAAAAAGTGGCAAAATAAAAATTGTAAATATTTTATCTAGAGAAGTTCAAGAAATTAGTCATCAACTTAACTTTGTTGTCCATGGTCAAGGAGGCTTATTAGATATTATTCATAAAGACAATAATATTTGGATTTCATATACTGAAGATAGAGGTGGATATAAAACTAGCACTTCTATTGCAAAAGCAGAATTTAATAAGAAACAATTAAACTTTAAAAATATTTTTCAAGCAAATCCCCCAATAGACTCTGGTTATCATTTTGGATCAAGATTAGTTATCAAAGATAATTTTATATTTGCTTCTGCGGGTGAGAGAGGACAAGGTATGATTGCACAAGACGCCTCAAAGCATCCAGGTAGTATTATAAGAATTCATTTAGATGGAAGTATACCAAAAGATAATCCAAAGTTTGAGGGTATGGTAGATTGGTTGCCAGAGATTTATCAAATTGGAATTAGAAATCCTCAAGGGATGGCACTTTCTGAATTTGATGGAAAAGTTTACATGAGTAATCATGGGGCAAAAGGTGGAGATTGGTTCGGAGAAGTTAAAAAAGGCGAAAATTATGGATGGAAAATTTTAGGATGGGGAGGAACCAATTATTCTGGAATTCCAATTGGCCCAAAATGGAAACCTGGATTTACAAAAGCTATTCAATATTGGGTACCCTCAATAGCAACTAGCGCAATAACTATTTATAAAGGTGACGAGTTTAATGAGTGGAATAGTCATGCTTTAATCACTTCTTTAAAAGATAAATCCTTAAGAAAACTGATATTTGATGACTTATCAAATGTAAAAGAAGAGGTTATTTTTAAAAATAAAATTGGAAGAATTAGAGACATTCAAGTGCATCCCTCTAACGGAAAAATTTATTTTTTATCTCAAGATGCTTTATGGTTAATGCAAAGAAAATAGTATATATTAAAATTTATGGATGATGTCGTCATAGTTGGTGGAGGTATAATAGGCGCTGCAACTGCATACTTTTTATCAATGGAAGGTAGAAAAGTTAAGGTAATTGAGAGAGACCCTACATATAAGACTGCCTCATTTCCTTTATCTTTGGGTGGATTTAGAAGACAATTTTTTCAAAAAGAAAATATACTTTTAGGTAAATTTGCTAGAGAATTCATCTTTAAAATACCAGAATTATTAAAAACAAAAAAAAATCCAAACCCAACGGCAAGCATGGTTCCTAATGGATACCTTTTAATGTTTGGACCAGAACATGCAGAGGAACAATATAAAGCTTTAGAAAATCATAGAGAATGCGATGCTGGTACAAAAAATATTAAAGGTTCAGAATTAAATAAAATTTTTCCATATATAAATAACGAAGGTATAGAAACAGCTACATATACTGATAATAAAAGTGAAGGTTGGATTGATCCTTTTATGTTTCATAGTGCTTTAAAAAGTAAAGCAATTGAGTTAGGCGCAGAGTTTCTTAAAGGTGAGGTTAAAAATTTGTCTGAGATAAATGCAAAAACTATCATTTCAGCAGCAGGATGTTGGACTAAAGAATTGTTATCAGATATTCCAGTTGAACCACAAAAGCACACTGTATTTCGAGTTAAATGCCCAAAACATTTTCCTGATATGCCACTAACTGGAGATTTAACAACAGGTGTATATTGGAGACCAGAGGGTAAAGAATTCTTAGCAGGTTCACCTATATCTGTGTTTGATGCGAAAGATTTAGAACCAGCATGGAATGATTTTGAAGAATTAGTTTGGCCTGCTCTGGCAAAAAGAGTTCCAGCCTTTGAAGAACTAAAATTAACCGGTGGTTGGGCAGGATTTTATGATTGTAATAAACTTGATAACAACGCAGTTGTAGGCAAACATCCAAAATATGACAATGTTTATTTAGCTTCCGGTTTCACTGGAAGAGGTTTAATGCAGGCACCAGGAATTGGAAGGGCTCTGACTGAATTGATCACAACAGGTAGCTACCAATCAATAGATATAAGTGTTTTTGATGTAGAAAGAGTTTTAAAAAGTAATGCTAGACCAGAACCTTACGTTTTATAATTTTTTAATATAAACTCCTAGTATTCCGTTAAATATAGATACAGCTAAAATCAATAATTGTCCTTTAAACGAGTAAAATTCAAAGGATGGATAAAAACTTATCCCAATTGAAAAAAAAAGATAAGTTAACACAAAAGGTCGATAAAATTTTTTTATAAATTTTAAAATTTTCACTTACTTTCTAGTTGCAATATAAACACCAATTGTTGCTAGTATAAATCCTGCTATATCAATATTAGATAATTTTTCTCCTAAAAATAAATAGGCCATCACAGCAGTTGTAGGTGGGACAAGAAAAAATAATGTTGAAGTTTTACTAACTGAGCCTGCTTTTATTAAAAACATTAAAATTGTGAAGGCTCCAAATGACACAAGAATAATTTGATGTGTCATTCCTAATAAAAATCCTGTTGTAAAATTTATATAAGGAGTTTCAAATGTTAATATTAAAATTAAATTAAAAGCACAGCCCCCAAAAGCTTGAAATCCATTATTAACTGATAATGGAATATTACCACTTAATTTTTTTTGCCACAAAGTTCCTGTAGTAATTGCAGCAAGAGCTATAAAACAAGTTACAAGTCCATCCTTTGGGAACTCATCTCCAAAATCTACCCCAAGCACTAGTAAAGAGCCAATAAAACCAAATATAATACCAACCCACTGTCTCCACCCAATTACTTCTTTATAAATTGGTCCTGATAATAAGTTAGTTAATATTGGCTGAAGAGTAACTATTAAAGCTACAACACTTGCAGGGACCCCTACATGAAACGCGTACCAACAACCACCAAGATATAATCCATGAAATAATACACCTGTAGTTATACTTTCTAATATGTATCTTACTTTTGTAAAAATTATCTCTTTTTTAAGTAATGCGAATAAGAAGAAACCTATAGTTACAATTCCAAATCTAAAGGCAAGTGCTGCAAAAGGTGACGCATTCTGAACTATAATATCACCTGAGATGAATGCGGATGACCATAGCAATATAAATAGTAAAGGAAATGTTTTAATCATTTATTGAGGATTTTAAGTCACAAATTTTCTAAACTAAATTTTGACAAGCATTTTGCCAATATTTTTACCGTTTAATAAATCAATAAATGACTTTGGAGCACTCTCTATTCCTTCGTAGATAGTTTCTCTAAATTTTATTTTACCATCCGCCAACCATTTTGACATTTCAGTTTCAAATGGCTCTCTTTCATTATCGTGATCAAAAATAAGAAATCCTTTAATTGTAAGTCTTTTTACTAAAACATAAGCCATATTTTTCAAACCAGATCCAGGATTTGTTGCATTCATTTGAGAAATTCTTCCACAAATCACAATACGACCATATATTTTCATTTGGAAAATAGCGGACTCTAAAAAATCTCCACCAACATTATCGAAATAAAGATCAAAACCATCAGGACAAATTTCCTTGAAATGTAACACAAGGTTTTCTACTTTCTTATAATTAAAAGCATGATCAACTTTTAATTCATTTTTTAACCAATCAACTTTTTCATCAGACCCTGTGCTTGCAATAACTTTACAACCAAGATTTTTTGCAATTTGACAAACTGTGGATCCAACACTCCCTCCAGCAGAGGAGACTAAAACTGTCTGTCCAGGTTTTAATTCACCGTGTTTTAACAGACCTATATAAGCTGTATGACCTGTCATTCCAAGTGGACCTAAGTACGACTGTATAGGCATATCAATTGGTTTTAGTTTCTTTAGTTCATCAGAACTACAAACAAATTTATCTCTCATACCAAGACTGCTAAATACTAAATCTCCAACACTAAAACCTTTATCATTTGAGAGTTCTACTTTACCGATTGCATACCCTTCCATTTCCTCACCAATTTTAAATGGTGGTTTATAATTTTTTCTCTCAGTCATTCTTGCACGCATATATGGATCAACTGATATCCATGAATTTGATACTAAGACATTTTTTTCATCATTCATTGAAATTTCTTTTGATTTTATTTCAAAATCTGTTTCTTTTGGTAATCCAGTTGGAATATAATTTTTTAAAGATACGTATTTACTAACCACAGACATTTTAAGACCCCCAAATACTATTTAATATTGCTTCGCGTCTACATCCTTTTTTATATCTTAAGTAATTAAGAAAATTTATTTGGTAATAATCTTGATGAACAGCCTCTGCCATGTAAAATTTATCAAATTTTCTTACATAAGTTACTACTTTTTTTTTAAATTTTTTCTCTATTTCCTTAATACTATTTTCTATTAGGTTTTTTTGCTTATCATTTTGATAAAATGCCACTGATCTATAACTATATCCCTTGTCACAAAATTGCCCTACAGCATCAAATGGATCAATATTTACCCAGAATTCTTCTAAGAGTTTTTCATAGCTAACTACTTCTGGAATATATATGACTTCAATAACCTCAAAATGACCTGTATTTCCATATGTAACTTCTTTATAAGTTGGATTTTCGGTAGTGCCACCTGAATAGCCAGAGATAACTTTTGAAACACCAAGAATATTTTCAAAAGATTCTTCCATACACCAAAAGCATCCTCCAGCAAAATAGGCTTTTTCAAAATTTGGTGAATTAGCAAAGCAGTTTGAAGAAATTAGAAAGAAAATTATTGATAAAAGTTTTTTCATTAAAGGTAGCTATCTAGATTAATGATAGCTTACCTTTAATGTTTTGTATTTAAAACTCTATTTTTTTTGATATTTTGCCGCTTCTTCAGAACCGCCTGTAGCGCTTCCTTTACTATAAGAATGCGCACCCATTCCAGCTAATTGTCCATCTTTAACAATTAAGTATTGGTTACGTATTTCACTACCTTCAAAGAAACATTCCAAGATTTCTCTTACACCATCAGCATATCTAGCTTGAGCAGATAGTGAAGTTCCAGAAGTATGAGGTGTCATTCCATGGTTTGGCATTGTTCTCCATACATGATCGTTTGGAGCTGGCTGAGGAAACCACACGTCTCCTGCATATCCACTTAGTTGACCACTTTCTAAAGCTTTAGCAATTGCATCTCTATTACAAATTTTACCTCTTGCTGTATTCACAATATATGCACCTTTTTTCATTTTACCTATCATTTCATCATCAAATAAATTTTCTGTTTCAGGATGAAGAGGACAGTTAATTGTAACAACATCACATACTTTAACCATAGACTCAACAGTTTCATGAAAAGTAAGATTTAACTCTTTTTCAACTGATTCAGGTAATCTATGTCTATCAAAATAATGAAGATGTACATCAAATGGTTTCATTTTTCTGAGTGCATCTAAACCAATTCTTCCAGCCGCAACTGTTCCAATGTGCATTCCTTCAACATCGTAAGACCTTTGAACAGCATCTGCTATATTCCATCCACCTTCATTTACGATTCGATGTTGGTTGTGGTAATCTCGAACAAGTGAAACTATCATCATTACTATATGCTCAGCAACTGATCTTGAGTTACAGAAAGTAACTTCTACGACATCAATTTTATGATCCATTGCTGCTTGTAAATCTACGTGATCTGAACCAATTCCTGCAGTAATTGCCATTTTCAAGTTTTTTGCTTTTTCAATCTTTTCTTTTGTTAAATAATAAGGAAAGAATGGTTGAGAAATAACTATATCTGCATCGACTATATGTTTATCAGCCTCGCATCCTTCTCCATCTTTACTATTTGTTACAACTAACTCATGACCATTGCTCTCTAAAAATTTTCTTAATCCTAATTCACCAGATACACATCCTAACAATTCTCCAGGTGTGAAATCCCTACCTTTTGGACTTGGTAGTGTCATCCCATCTGGATATTTTTCTAGTTTTGGAAGATCTGACAATGGGTAGCTTTTAGGCATCCCACCTTTTGGATCATCATATAATACGCAAAGTACTTTCATTTTTTCTCCTAATATTTATGTTTTAAAATCTCTCTATAGATATTTTCTTAAGAAAGTGTAGCATAAAATTAGAACATCAATCAAACGAATAGTAGTTGATTAGGGGTATTTCTTTTTAGCAACGAATTTATTCAGAATAATTCCAAAGGCTATTATAATCAAACATCCAGTTAATATTGGAGAGAACAAATAGTCAAACGATACTGAGCCCAATATGACTATAATAGGATTTCCTCCAGCTGGGGGGTGGGTTACATCTAGTAAAATCATCAATCCAACACCAAGACCTACCGCTAAAGGTATTGAAATATATATTGGCAAGGGGATAAAATTATAAAATAGAATTCCAATTGCTGAAGTTACTAGATGACCAAATAATATATTTTTAGGTTTAGCAAATGGGCTTTCTGGGTAACCATACAAAAGAACCATCGAGGACCCAAATGATGCAATTAAAAAAAGTCCAAAATTAGTTTTATAAGTTAATAAAGTTAAAACACCAATTGTTATAGTTGTAAAAATCAACGCTAAAAGGGATTTTAAAATTTTATCTTTATTCATTTATTGTATTACTTTTTTTAAAGCTTTTATTGGAAGTGTTAAACATTCTTTCCTTGCATAATTTTTTTTATCAAAGAGTTTTTTAAACTCTTTCCATTCCCTTGGAAATGAAATATTTTCTTTATCATTAAACTTATCTAATAATTTTAAAAAATTTTTAATTTTATCTTTACTTTTTTTCTTAAAATTTTTTGTAGCTAAATTTGCAGATGCATTGCAATATATGCAAGATTGAGACTGATAAGAAAAATCTTTTATAACATTGTCTTTAATAATTAAAAAAATTTCAATCTCATCACCACAAATTTGACTTTTATATTTCATCGAATGAGTAAAGTTATGAATCTGTTTATTGTTTTTGGTATCAGAAGCTATTTTTAAAATATTAATATCCATTAATTTGAGTATTTATTTGATTGTTATTATACAAATTTATATTTATATTTTCATACTTCTTAAATAAAAAAATAGCACATGCTAAACTTAAAAAATCCTAAAGTAGCCATACCAATCGTATTAATTGCTGGTATTTTTTGGTCATTTGGCCCATATGTTGTAAGACACATCGATCAGCCAGAAACTGTTCCTTGGCAATATTTATTTACAAGAGGAATAGTTATTTTTTTTTTGCTAAATATGTATTTGTTCCTTGAAGAAGGAAAAGAGTTTTATAAAAATTATTTTAAAGTGGGTATATCAGGTCTAATTGGAGGCATTGGACTTGGCACTGCAATGATAACATTTATATGGTCAATTACTAATACAACAGCAGCTATCACTTTACTTTGCCTTGCGGCAATGCCATTTATAACAGCTTTATTAGGGTTTTTATTTTTAAAAGAAAAAATTTCATTAACAGTATGGATTGCGATTGTAGTTGCAGCAGTGGGTATATGTATAATGGCTTTAGACAATTCTGGTAAAAATTCATTGCTAGGACTTGTGTTTGGACTTATTTCTGCATTAGGTTTCTCAATTTTTTCTGTTTCACTTAGATGGAGAAAAGAAACACCAAAATTTACTACCGTAGCTTTTGCGGGGCTGTTCTGTTTCATATTTTCTGCTGTAATGCTTATGTCGAATGATGCTAATTTTTTATCTACAGGAAAAAATGAAGCCTTATTTGCTACTCATGGAACTCTAGTATGTATGGGTTTGATTTTGTATTCAATTGGATCAAAAAATATTCCAGCAGCTGATCTAACCTTGCTCTCACTCACTGAAGTAATAGGTGGAATATTCTGGGTGTGGTTACCATGGATGGGAATTAATGAAGTCCCATCCACAAATACTATTATTGGTGGGTTTTTTATCTTTATGTCAATTTTTTACTACAGCCTTATTATGCAGTCAAATAGAAGATTCATAGGTTTAAATTAAAATGAAAAATGAAAAAGTAATTGTTAATAGTTGGAATGAATGGGATCCATTGAAACATGTAATAGTAGGTAAAGCAGATGGCACTTGTATACCTGCCCCTGAGCCAGCACTAGACGCCAAAGTTCCTGAAGACAGCGATATGAGAGGAAAATTTGGTCCAAGAACTAAAGATACTGTTGATAAAGCAAATCAGCTTTTAGATAATTTTTCAAATATATTAAAAAAAAGAGGTATTAAAGTTGATAGACCAGATCCAATTGATTTCAATCAAAAAACATCTACACCAGATTGGCAGTCGGAGACAATGTTTGGTTGCATGCCACCGAGAGACGTTTTGTTAACTGTAGGGAATGAAATTTTAGAGGCTACGATGAGTTATCGTTGCCGATGGTTTGAATATCTATGTTACAGACCACTTTTAAAACAATATTATAATTCAGATCCAAATATGAGACACGAATCTGCTCCTAAACCTAGGTTAACAGATGAGGATTACAGAGAAGATTACTTATCAGATAAAATAGGAATTCAAAAAAGACTGGAATGGACAGAAAATAAATATTTTGTAACCACTGAAGAGGAGCCATTATTTGATGCTGCTGATGTTCTAAGATTTGGTAAAGATTTAGTAGTGCAACATGGTTTTACAACAAATTTAAAAGGAATTGATTGGTTAAAAAGACATTATAAAGATCACAGGGTTCATGCTGTTAATTTCCCAGGTGATCCTTATCCAATTCATATAGATGCAACTTTTACGCCTATCAAGGAGGGTTTAATAATTAACAATCCTCAAAGAAGGCTTCCTAAAGAGCAAAGAAAATTGTTTGAAAATAATGGATGGGAAATTATTGATAGTGCTCAACCTGCACACAACGAACCCCCACCTCTATGTTACTCTTCAACATGGTTATCAATGAATGTTTTAGTTCTAGATCCTAAAACCGTGTGTGTTGAAAAAAGTGAAGTATACCAAGCAGAACAACTAGATAAATTAGGAATGGAGGTTGTTCCTATTGAGCTTAGAGACGCTTATGCATTTGGAGGTGGATTACATTGTTGTACAGCAGATGTTTATAGAGAAGGTGAATTAAAAGATTATTTTCCAAAACAATAATTGTGACAAAGATAAAAACAAAAAGAGAAAGAGTAAAATTTGCTTCAGATAACGTTACAGGTGCATGTCCAGAGGTCTTAAATGCACTTCTTAAAGCTAATGATGAAGACAAAACCCCATATGGTAATGATGAGCTGTCGAAAAACTTACAAAATAAATTTTCAGAAATATTTGAGAAAGAAGTTATAGTTTTTCCAACAGCATCAGGAACAGCAGCTAATGCTTTAGCTTTATCAACTATGACTCCTTCTTTTGGAAATATCTATTGCCATAGACTTTCCCATATAAATGTAGATGAATGTGGAGCTCCCGAATTTTATACTGGAGGTGCAAAGTTAGTAAATCTGGATGGTAATAATGGAAAAATTATAGCAGAGGAGCTAGATAATAATATCTCTGGAAAAGGCGTAGTTCATCATACTCAACCTTCGTCAGTAAGTATTACTCAATTATGTGAAACAGGTGTTGCTTACAATTTAGATGAAATAAAAAAAATATCAGAGATTACTCATAAACACGATCTAAATATTCATATGGATGGAGCAAGATTTGCAAATGCATTAGTTTCATTAAATTGTACTCCAGCAGAAATGACATGGAAGTCTGGAATTGATGTACTGTCATTTGGAGCAACTAAAAATGGATGCCTAGCTGCGGAAGCCATTATTTTTTTTAAACCAGAGTTAGTCGGAAATTTAGCTTTTTTAATGAAAAGAGCAGGGCATTTACTATCAAAGATGCGTTTTGTATCAGCTCAATTAGATGCTTATATCTCAAATGAGGTTTGGTTAAAAAATGCAAAGCATGCAAATGCTATGGGGAAAAAATTAAGCCAAGGTTTACTGAAACACAAAAATATTGAATTAGCTTACCCAACAGATGCAAATGAAGTTTTTGTCAAAATACCAAAAAATATAATTGATCAATTTAATTTGCATGGTTACAAAATTAACGATGACGAGTGGGAAGATAAAGCTGTTCGATTAGTTGCTGCCTGGAATACTCATCCAGATGATGTAGAGTCGTTTTTAAATATAATTAAATCCTAATTTAGCTAGGATTTTCTTTAAGGAAATTTATATAATTTACTATTTCATCAAATTTTTCATCCTCAATATCTTTATAACTTGCATTAAATTTACTCTTTACGCAAATTGCGACATGTGCATAAGGATTTCTACCTTTAGGATGATTAGGATGATCTGTAAGTTGTCCTTGTAAATAATCGCCAGCTTCCTGAATAATTTTCCAGAGTTTACTTGCGTTTTCTTTATTCATACGACTTCAAACCTTGATTTATCTCAATCTGGTATAGTCTGCGGTATAGTATCCTATAAAATCCTATTTATAAAAGTTTTTTCATTAGTTTATATATTCTTTAATTATAGATCCAATTGTTGGCATAGACCTTAATCCGTGACCTCCATCAATAATATGTAACTTAACTTGTAGTTTTTTCTTTTTAAGTAAATCATAATAATATTTTGAAACTCCTGGAGCTGTATTTTTATCATCTTTTCCAACAATTAATATATTGAGAGATTTTAAATCTATATCTTTATAATTGAAACTTGGTGAGTTTTTTTTTAATTCTTTCAATTGAGATTTGGTTTCCCATTTTTTACCGTTGCTTAGTTTTTTTCTAATTTCCCAATCACACGGGCAAGAGATCAAAATATTCATATCAACTAATCCTGGTACTTTTCCATGAATAGTACCTCCCTGATAAGCTCCTCCAGAATGACCAATTAAAATTAGTTTTTTTGGTTTATAATATTTTTTAAGATTTTGTAATGCAGGTACTAGTATTTGAAAATTTTTCCAATCATAATTTACTACTGTACTCTTTATAGCGTTACGAGGTCCTGATGAATATCTATCCTCTTCACTACTGCCTCTTTCTCTAATAAAGTAACCAGGTCTTGCAAAAAGAAAAATATTGTTATCATCGTTTATTAATTCTTTTGCAAATCTAATTTGACTTTTTTTGGGTATTCCTGGCCTTGGAGAATTAGGACTACCATCACCATGAAGAAATACTATTAAGTTTTTTTTACTCTTTTCAATTTTTCCTAAATTTAAAATTGCTATACATTTGTTTTTACCTGCTGATATATATTTTATGAAATCCTCTTTTTCACAAGCGTTAGAGTTTCCACTCAACAACAAACCAAGAAACACGATCCCTAAGAGTTTTTTCATAATCCAAGATTACCAAATCATGGACCATGAGTCTATTTGCTTGAAAAGCAGCTATTTGATTTATCTCTTTTGTTTCTAGTTAGTTTCTAGTTATCCTATAAATTTAATTAAACATCTTTACCTAAGTGTTCTAATCTATCGCATATTTGATCAAAATTATAATTCATTTTTTTTGAGAATACCCTAAGAGTTAATGCTTTTTTATTAGAATTACATTCCCTACATATCAAAACCATATTTTGATATGTGCTCAAGCCTCCTTTATTGACTGGATGAATATGATCTGCTTGAGATAAGCTAATTTTTTTTTTCAAATTACAATAAGGACATTTCCAATTTTGTTTGGATGATATGCTATTTAGCAGATCTCTTCTTACAATTTGAGCCCCATCTCTAGCATTTTTGTCAAATGCTACTATTTTTGATCTTTCCTCTCTTCGTTTAGCTCTATTTTTTAGAGTTCCAATGTTTTTATTTAGATTTTCAAGCTCCCAAAATTTGTTATCTAAAGTTTTAAATTTTTTTTCTAAATTATCTAATTTTTTATAAGTGCTTTGAAATTTCGAGTTATATTTAATTTTTTTTCTATAAATTTTTTCGTATGTTGTGTCATAATCTAATCTTTGATCTGCTGAACTTGAAGAAATTAATTTTTCAAATAAAAAATAAACTATTCCATAAGGTAAGAAACTAACAAAAAATGCTACAAATAAGCTATTACTTATATCTGCATCTGTTGTGTTGTATAAGATTAGCGTTAATGGAATAAAACAAATAAAATAAGAAATAATATGTAATCCATTATCATTTGATTGTTTAGTCCCAATTTTATTTTCTATATCATTTTTTATTTTTTGCTCTATTTTATAAATTTTATTTTTATAAATATTAATTTCATTTTGAGTTTGATCTATTAAATGCTCCAATTGATTTATTTGTTTTGGTAAAGATTTTTGAATAAAAAATAATTTATTATATGAATAAGTTTTATATTTATCAGAATAAATTTTAGACATTATCAATAATTACTCCATGAATTAGAGGATCAACATTTTTATAAGAGAGTGACATTTAATTTAATTTAACAGCATCTTTTAGATCCCATTCCCATCTTTTAATTGATTTTTTATTAGGATTTTCTGAAAGTTTTACCTCAATAAAATCTTTTTTAATTCTTACTTTTATTAGTATTGAGATATCTTTAGGAAAATTATCTATTAATTTAGGTATCTGATTATCAAATTCTTGGAGCGATATTCTTTTATCTAAGTAAGCTAAAAGTTTTTTCATTAATTCTTAAATAAATAAATAAAAGTTAAAATTATAAGCACTATGATAATCCAAATAGTAAGATTAGTTAATAATTGTTTTAATTTGGAATTAGACTGTAAAAAAGCAGGTAGAACCAACAATAGAACTCCTATCATATATACTACAGGTATTAGTTGATCCATCATCTAAGAAGTTTTTTCATATTAATGAAATATTACACAATTCTTATCTGTATAGGATTTTGAATATCCAGACAAAGCATCTTGGGTTCTATTAATGACATACTTGCCTCCATAATCCATATAAATATCAAAATCAAAATCACTTTGATTATCGCTGAACTCTCCGTAGACACTAATTTTGTATTGTCATTGATCTTTTGTTATTTTAAAGGTTATGCCATCATTATTTGGAAAGCTTAATATAATTTCTGTATCTTTAACTTCATACATAGCTTTTCCATGTCTGAAATTATCACAAGTCCAAGTTTCAGTATAAGCACTCCCACAAAATAACAAACTAAGAACAAGGATCGATAGAATTTTTTTCATTTTTTATTGTTTGCCAACAATTAAAGGTTGATTAAGATTAATTTTAAAAAGTTTAGCTGCATTTTTATATGCAATCTTTTCTTGTACATCTGGGCTTAAAGATCCAATCATCAAACGAACATGCTTCATATAGTGTTCAACAAAAACATCATGTGCTGGGCTTTTACCTAATTTATGATCAGAACCAAAAAAATATCTATCGGAATATTTTTCCATCGATTTTGCCCAAACCTCATGTAATTTAAATCTATAATCATTTGGGATATGCAAATCCTCAAAGCCCCAAAGAGAAGACCAATGAAATGCTATTTTCCAGTCAGTATATGTATTAGGACAATAATCAAAAATTTCTTCAAGGTCTTTTGTTGGCATCATTCCTGTATGAGCTATCACAATTTTTGCGTTGGGGTATTTTTCACATTTTTTTTTATAAAAATTTTTAAACTCTGTTAATCTATCTATCCCATCTATTTCATGAAAAGGCTCCAGGTGTAAATTAATCGGCATACGGTGTTCATTGACAAATTTGAACGCCTTATCAATAATTGGGTTTTTAAGATCTAAATCTAATTGGGGTTGATACCCACCATAAGGGGGATTTTTTTTCTTTTTATTATAGTGAACCAGTCCAGCTTCTCCCAATCCATAACATTGTCCTTTTTTAAATCTTTTAATAGTTTCTTTAAACTCTTTATTAACTTCTGAGTTCTTATATTTTTTTTTATTTGCTGCCATTCCAATAAAATTGGAATGACAATTAGTTAAAACATTCTGATGCTCTGCAGCAAAATCATAATAATAATTCCAATTATCTTCTGATTTGTAAGTATTTGGAGTTCCCATAATTACAGACATAAAAACATTTGCCTTATTTGTTAACATTGGCAAATCTTCTATAAAATACTCAGTACCTATATCTAAAGCTCTTCCGGTGGATTTTCTAGGATGTGCATGACCATCTATTATAGGTCCTAAATAAGGTTTATTTGTATCTCTTACCTCAAGATTATTAAGTTTATGACTGTCTAAAAGTTTTTTTGCTTCTTCACGACTTTCAGTTTTTCCAAACATAATTCTTTCATAAGCCCAGTGATCAAACTTATAATGATCATCAAAACTGTTGGCAAACGTTGGTAAAATTAAAAAAATAAAAAACAAAATTATTTTCATTATCCAAGATTACCAAATCCTGAACCATGAGTCTATTTGCTTAAAATAGCTATTTGATTTATCTCTTATGTTTCTAGTTAGTTTCTAGTTTGTGAGTTAAAATTAATGAGTCTTTAAGCGATTTATTTTAAGGTAACTTTTTAATAACCACATAAGTAGTGTAGAATAATGCAGCTTAATGCAGGATAGGTTGAACCTCTAATCCCGTAAATAATCGCCAGCATCCTGAATAATTTTCCAGAGTTTACTTGCGTTTTCTTTATTCACACCTCAACTTTTCTTGTTTTACATCAAAAAATTCTAGTTTGGGAACTAGTTACATTATTTTCTCAAGTTTCCAAGCTTCATCTTTAGCATTAAACTTTGCGTTCCAATCTTTAGATCTTTGATCTTCAAATAAGGCATAAAATTTTTCTTCATCAGTGACATTTGCAATAAAAATCATTTTACCTTCACGAATGTGTGCCCATTCAAATGATGACGTGCATTTTGCAAGATCATCTTTAAACATACTGTATAATTCATCTGTATCTTTTTTAGTTCCTTCATATGTTGTTGTTCCAACAAAGTTCATAGTTATTCCTTTCTTTATTAAATTAAAATAATATAGACACAATAAATTCCCAATCAATAAGATTTTCAACTAATTTATCTCAACTTGTTCAAGTTTCGGGACTAGTTTATCTATAAAATCCTACAACACAGAACCACAATCTTTAAAGATTTTTTAATTTATTAATCAACTGGTTTGTTCTTATTTATATCTACTTCATCGTAGGATTTACCAAATCTCACTTCATCAAATAGCATTACGGTTGTTGGAATTTTATTTTCCCATTTATATTTAAAAGGTTTTATTATATTTTTTTGACCACTTGGTTGAGTCATGGTTTTCATTCCCTTTGGTTTATTTTTATTTATTTGAGATAAGTAATCACCAACTCTAAATTTATAAATACCATATCTCATATTAATTTGTTGTTTGTTACTGCTCCACCCATGGCTTTTGGACTCTTTAATATGTTTATTTTTTACAAAAGGAATATAATGGGTGCACTCATTAATCTGTTCTCCATTCCACCATAGCTCAAAATATTTTTCACCTTTAATTCTTTCTCTACTATAATTAGTTTTAACTATAAAATCATTCCAACTACCTTTTTTAAAAGAGAATCCATGGCATCTCTTATAGTGACCTAATCTCACTTGAAAGCCTGAACCCTGTGTAGAAACCATCCATAATGGCATATCTACACCTTTCATTTTAGCTTGAAACAAAGACATCTTTGATGCTACGAAATCATATCCAAAATCTTCGGGTATATAGATACTCAAAGCATAAAATACTGGTTCTTTAAATTTTTTACTTGAGTAATGAAGTTTTTTTAAATGCCTTTCTGTTCTTTGAGCACCCCATTTACAATCTTGTTTTTTACATTCACCATGTCTAATTTCAAACTTTTGAGCTGATTTACCAGCACGAACATTCTTATCGACTATTTCAAAATGCTCTTTGATATCCATGTGATGCCACCTAGTTTTTTTAATTGTAACAGGCTCTGTATAACCTAAATTACATGTAAAAAAGATTAGAACCACAATCCCAAAAATTTTTTTCATTTAAAATCCACCTCGCCAGTTGTTTTTGGATTTGAAGTCTTTCTCTTCTTGTTTGGAGGTAGGTCTAAATAAATAAAAACCCACGACAACAATTACAAATATACCTAAAATAATTTCAATCATGTTTAATTAATCTCTAAAATTAATAAATTCAATCGGAAGCCCTATATCTATTGCTTCTATGGCAGCTATTGCTTCTTGAAGATCATCTCTTTTTTTTCCTTGAGCTCTTAATTCTTCTCCTTGAATTTTAATTTGGATTTTAAGTTTTAGTTTTTTTACATCAGCAATAATCTTCTTAGCATTTTCTTGGCTTATACCCTCAGCTAATTCACTAACCTGCCTGATAGTTCCACCTGCTGCACTCTCTGAATTTTTAATAATTATTACTCTTGGATCTACTTTTCTTCTTATGAGGTGAACTTGTAACAATTCATTTACTTGTTTTAATTTTAATTCATCTGGAGCTAGTGTAGTTATTATTTTATCTTTTCTTTCAATTGAAATATTAAGTCCCTTAAAGTCATATCGGTTAGCAATTTCCCTTAAACAATTAGCAAGAGCATTGTCAAACTCTTGATAATTGATTTTACTTATAACATCAAATGAGGGCATACTTTTTAATATTACTTACATTAATATATTTTTTAATTAGAACAACCTTCATCAAAGCTACTTTATTCACATTTTCTATATTCTTTTAATTTTTTGGTAACCAAGACTTATAGAATGGATTATTTTTATCAATTGGAAGTTTGATATTTATATTTTGTCTTGAAGATTGGTAAACAGCAGTTACAAACTCTAATGATTTTCTAGCATCTGACAATGTTACCTCATCACTTGAAGAGCCATCTAGTTTCTTTGCTACTTCATCAAACATTCCTGCGTACCATGATTTAGGTTTTTCGACTTTTGACAATACTTCTTCAATTTGATTTTTTGTAATAGGAGCTCTTGGTAAAAATACCCATTCATCGTCAGCTGGATTATAAGGCTTATCTGGAGATGCTCCCGATTCTACTGTCAGTCCATCAAAACAGAATTTTAGTCTACTGGTATCATTTGCTGCACCAAGGGTGATTGAGCTAGTGACCAATGATCCATCTTCCATTTCAATTGATAAAGACGCACAGTCTTCGACCTCAATATCATTTACTCTTGTTGTTAATTTTGCAAATACATTTGAAACTGGGCCTAGTATCATACTCACCAAGTCATGAATATGTATAGCATGACTTAATATTGCCCCACCTTGTTCACCATCCCAAGTACCTCGCCAAGGTTTTGAATAATAATTTTTTCCTCTATTCCAATGAGTCTCCAATGAGGCTATTAAAGGTTTTCCAGCAAGTCCTGACTTTATTAGTGCCTTAAATTTAGAAAATCCTAATCCATACCTATATTGGAATACAGGAAAAATTATCTTTCCTGTTTCTTTACTAATATTTTCTAGCTCATCAATCTCTTTAAGACTTGAAACCAAAGGTTTTTCGCAAATTACATGCTTTCCAGCTTCTAGAGATTTTTTACACGCAGAAAAATGTAAATGGGGTGGGAGACAAATATCAATTATATCTATTTCCTTTACTTTTAATACATCATCAAAGTTTAATGACATTTTAGTATCGTTATTTGACGCCAATATTTTATCTATTGCATCTCTTGTTAAACCACACAATGTATGAACACTAAATCGGTCCGATACTTTTTGAAAATCTTCAAAATGTTTAGCTCCTATATTAGTTCCTATTATTGCTATCTGATATTTTTTCATTTTTTTTCTGCTAATTCTTGAGCTTTAATTGCTACTTGCATTGATAAGTAAGTAAGTTCTTGCGAACAAGCAGTATCAGTTCTATTTAAAACATCTTTAATTAAATTAGCAAAGTAGGGGAGTTTCACATTTGAACAGTCAATATGTTTAACTTCGTCATTATTTGCCAAAAATAGTTGATTTCCTTTTTCAGATTTTGCTAAATCTGTGTATTTTCTAATTTCAATAAAACCTTTATCACCTAGGACAAATAACCTTCCATCTCCCCAAGTAGGAAGCGCATCAGGAGTAAACCAATCTAAACGAACATATCCATGACCACCATTTCCAGTAAGATTAACTTCCCCGAAATCTTGAAAACCAGCAAATTCTTTCTTAGTCGTATTTTCAACTAACGCATGATTTACTTTAGCTTCATTTGAATTTGTAAATACTAAAAATTGATGAATTTGATGAGATCCTATATCTGTTATTATTCCACCATAACTATCACGATCATAAAACCAATCTGGTCTTTCATAATTACCTTGCCTGTGTGGACCAGTACCAATTGTTTGTTTAACTTTACCGATTTTACCTTCAGCGACTAGCTCTTCAGCTTTTGTAACAGCTGCTACATGAAATCTTTCTGAAAAATTAATTGACCAAATTTTTCCTGTCTCCTTGACTGTTTGTTTTATATTATTAAGTTGCTCAAGTGTTGTACATCCTGGCTTATCAACCATGACATCTTTTCCAGCTTTCATTGCATCTATAGATAGATTTGCCCTATCTTTAGGAATAGATGAAATTAAAATCATATCAATTGTATCATCATTTAAAATATTACTTTTATTATCTACTCTTTTAATTTGAGGATATTTTTTGCTAAATTCATCTAAAGTTAACGGAGATCCTTCGGTCCAAAAATAATTACAACTACATCCCTCTTTAAGCATCTCATCAAGCATGTCGAAGATATGACCATGATCAATACCCAATACTCCAAGATTTATAGTTTTAGTCATTAACTATTTTAGCAGAATATAAATTTTAAATAAGATTTTAATTATTGGGAAGGGTTATTCTCTATAATAACTGTTTCTTCGGTACCTACTGGTTTTATCGGTTCTTCGATAGGCTCTGTCGCTGGATTAAGTTCTAAGCCAATAGGTGTTATTGTTGTAGGAAGAGGTGTAAATTGAGAGTCAGGGTTTTCAACAACTTCTCTAACTTTCATCCTATAAACTCCATATACTCCTATTAAACAGTGAAATATAATTAGAAATATAAAATAACCATTCTCCCCTATAAAATCCATAAACATAGAACATAAAAAAGGTCCGCTAATTGCACCCATTCCAAAGGTGAATTGTAAACCTGCGCCTGCAGCGACAAATTTTTCTTTAGCTATAAAATCATTAGTGTGAGCAAAAATTAATGCAAACATAGGAAGGCTAAAGAAAGCATATAAGCCTGTAAAAATATAAAACCAAAACTTTGAGCTAGCTAAACCATCAGGTAAATGCATTGTACCAACTGAAAAAATTGCACATAGCGCAAAGAAAGCCGAAGCAAAAGTAGAATATACTGTAACTGTTCTTCTGTCATAAATGTCTGATAGTTTACCAATAGGCCATTGGGAAATAGCTCCAGAAATAGCAATTAAAAAAGTTACAAAAGAAATTTCAAAAATACTAAAATTCATTGAAGCCGCATAAACAGCAATTAAAGCAAACATTGCAGAGTGACAAATTCCACATAAAAGTGCACTTACCATACCAAAAGGAGAAGCTACATAAAGTTCTTTAATTTTCATTCCTATAATTTTTTTAAATTTTGGCGGTTTTTTTTTAGTTAATAATATTGGAACAAGTGAAAGTGACATGAATAAAGAAACAAGTATAAATGGCTGAAAATTTTCTGGCTTACTGAAGTTTAAAAAAAACATTCCAATCGCCATAGATGCGTAAAGAACGATCATATAAATTGATAAAACACTTCCTCTATTTTTATTGCTTGCTCGGTCGTTTAACCAGCTTTCTGCAATTGTATATAAACATACCATTGAAAAACCTGAGGCAATTCTTAATACAAACCATGTAAATGGATTGATTATTATAGAGTGTACTAAAACAACGATAGAAGCAATTGATGCAAAAGCTGCAAATACTCTTATATGACCAACTCTTGATACTAAAATTGGAACTGTTTTTGCTCCGATAAAATAGCCTACAAAATATCCTGACAACATAAAGCCGGTTGCTGTTAAGCTGAAACTTTCATAAACAGCTCTTACTCCAAGTAAAGAAACTTGAAATCCATGAGCTATCATAATTAGACCCATACCCGTGAATAATGCCCAGGAGTTTTTAAGTATCTTTTCCATAATTTCGCTATCTATGAATGATTTGATATTAAATCAAGAAATTAATTAATTATTTTTTCAGTCTCTCTTAGTTTTATAAATGAGTGGATACCTAAAGTAATAATGATCACGGCACCTCCAATAATCGTCTCTAGGGTAGGCTGCTCTTTGACAACTAACCAAACCCAAATTGGACCTATTATCGTTTCTAATAAGAAAAATAGATTTACTTCCTCTGCAGGTATGAACCTTGGTGCAATTGTTACCAAAACAAAAGGTAGGGCAACACAAATAATGCACATTACTGGTATGTAAATTTGATCGGTTCCATTTAAATTAAAGTTTTCAACAAAAAAGAAAGCAAATACTGCAACTCCTAATTTGCCCATTACAGCAGAAGGCAAAAGATCTCTGTCCTTGGCATATCTAATAAGAACTGCATTTACTGCTAATCCTGCAGCTGTAACAAATCCCATTATGTTCCCAAAAAGATTACCGACTTGTAGTGAGTCGTAAAAAATAAACAAAGCCGCTAAAAATGTGATGAAAATGGCGATCCAAGTCCCTTTACTAGGCATTTCTTTTAAGAATATTGCCCCAAGTATTGCTGAAAGCATTGGTGCTAAAGCAATCATAATTAGCGTATTGGCTACGTTAGTATTTTGAATAGATACAATGAAAGTGATGTTACAAATAGAAAAACTAATTGCGTAAAATATACCAACTATACCAACTTTTAAAAAGGCATTAATAAAATTTTGCCTATAAAACAATAATAATCCAATTAAGACTATAAGGAAAGGAATGGCTCCTCTATAAAAAAGCATTCCCCATGTTTCTATGTCTGAAAGCCTGATAAGTAATGAGTCAGGTGTAATGAACATTACAGCTACGAAGGCTAGTAGTGAACCTTTCTTTTGATCTGATAATTTATTCAAGCTCTTAAACCTTTCCAAAATATCTTAGCAAGATTGATTTTAGAAAGGTCATAGTATGTTTTTAATCCAGTAGGAGACGTTACATTAATATCTCCATTTAGTTTCTGATCTATGAAGTCAATTCCAGCAAAATAAATATTATCATTCTTTAATTTTTTTCCTATAAGTTTTGAAATTTTAATTTCTTGTTTTGTAAGTTTTGTAAGTTTAGGCACAGCACCTTTGCTCATATTGCTCAAATATGAACCTTTTTTAGGAACTCTTGAGATTGCTCCACATACTTTACCATTAATTATAAAAACTCTCTTATCTCCTTTAGATATATTTTTTAAGAATTTTTGAAACATTGAATGACCATTTTTATTTAAAAAATTTGTAATAAGTTTTTTATTAAACTTATTTTTAATGAGATGAATTTGATTACCACCATATCCATTAATGGGTTTCATAATCATACTTTTATTTTGTTTATAAAATTTCTTAATTTCTTCTATATTATTTGAAAACAAAGTATTAGGCATAAATTTGATAAAATGCTTTGAATACAACTTTTCTGATACATTTCTGATAGCAGTTGGATTATTTATTACTTTTACTTTTTTTAAGCCATCTAAAATAAGAGTAGTTATTAAATATTCTGAATTAAATGGAGGATCTTGCCTAATTAAAATAAATTTTAAATTTTCAACGTCAATTTTTTGTTTTTTATAAATTTTATAAAATTTTTTCTTTTCATAATTAAATTTAACAAATACACCATTTGCATATGTTTTGTTTTTGATGATGGATAAATTTGAGGGGGTATAATAAAATATTTTATATCCTAATTTCTGAGCTTCATGAGCTAAAAATATTGATGTGTCAGAAGATATGATAATTTTATGTAATTTATCGCCTTGTATGCCTATTATTTTATTTGTCATATAAATCTTCTAAATTTTGAAATTTAGAGAATTTGTTTATAACATGACTGGCTACTGTTTCTTTATTATTGATAATCTTATTTAGATGTTCCAAGTATTTAGTTTCGTTTGTACCGCTTTTTCCAATAAAATCTCTCTTTTCTAAGCCTTTTTCAGCAATTTTTAACAAGTTAGAGATCCAATAAATCATATCTTTACCCATTAAATTTGTATCAAGTCCTTTCATGGGCGCATCTTTATAAGCATTCAATAAATCTTTCTTCTCCCATTTTGAAATAAATTCTAATGCTTCGTCTAAATTACCATATAAAAGACCAGTAAAAAAAGCAGGACCAGCGCAGATACAGTTCCAACCACAAGTATCCATAGATCTTAATTCAATGTATTGTTTTAATCTATTCTCTGTAAATATAGTACTTAAATGCAATCCAAGATCGTCAATACTTGGTAAAGATTTATTAATTTCTTGAATATTACCATTCATATAATCAGAAAATTTATAATTTTTACCAGATAAATATTTATCATCTTTTTTTAAAAACAGTATTGGATAATCCATTACAAAATCAGCATATTTTTCAAAATCAACATTTTCTAAAAAAAATTCTGGAAGTCCACCTCTTGATGTTTCTTGCCATACTTTTGATCGGTATGATAAATATTTACTATCTTTTTTCTCAACAATTGATGAGTTTGCAAAAAGTGCAATACTTAATGGAACTAAACTATTTGCTAATTGAAATTTTTTTGTAAAATCATTCTCAGACGTGTAGTCAAGATTTAACTGCGTCCCAGATGTTCTATACATCATATCTAAACTTAGCGACCCACCTTTAGGCATATCTTTTGTCATTACTTCATATCTTTTTTTAGGATTATTTGGAATTTCAGACAATTTAGATATTGGATCAAATCCTGCACTTACTATTTTTAAATCTAATTTTTCAACAACTTGTTTAAGTTCAAATAAATAATTATTAGCTTCAGAACAAACTTCATGAATATTAGCTAGTTGAGCGCCCGCAAGCTCTATTTGATTACCTGGTTCTAAAGTTATACTCTTATTATCTTTATTTAACGCTATAACATTCTCACCTTCATAAGATGGTTTCCAACCAAATTCATATAAAATTTTGAAAATCTCTTTAATTGTAGCATAATTAATTCTTTTATTATTCTTCTTATAGAAAAGGAATTTTTCGTGCTCAACTCCTATTTTGGTATTAATAGGTTCCTTAATTCCTGATTTAAAATGATCTATTATGTTACCTTTGTGCATATTAATGATTTAATCACTCTTTCTTAGATATTCAACAGCTTCGTTTATGTTAGTTAATTTGTTAGAACAAGTTTGGTTTTTACATATAATAACACTAGGTTTTGTATCATTATTTAATTGATAAACAAATGTTGCAACTCCTAGATATTCTTTTTGTAAATAAATCTGCATTTCCTTAATAGACTGAGATGTTCCATGGAATGTGAATGATAAGCTATAATCGCAAATATCTAGGGTTTTTATAAAGCTAAACATTTGTGAATAATAAGAGTTTAAAACCTGATGAAATGATTTTTTAAGAACCTCATTTCTTTCAGACCATATTTTATCATTTGTAATTGAATATAATTTATTTGAAATTAGTAGATAAACACTATTACCATTTGGTATATTGCTATCATTCAAGTCTATTGGACTTGCAAACAAATCATTATCTTTAATAATATTTTTCTGGAACAGCCGCGTTTCTTTATTAAAGAATAATTCCCAAGTATCATTCATTATTTTTATTGATTTTTCTAAAGCTTTTTTGTCAGCATTAACTTCATATAGAGTTATCATAAGTAAAGCATAATATACGTAGTCCTCAAGAAAAGTTTCTATTTCTTTATTTTCATAACAATGAATAATTTTTTGATTTAATTTTTTATTTAATATTTCAATTGTTTCTATCGTCTTACTTTTTAAATCTTCATCGTCTAAATTTACTGAAGTTTTGAGAAGAACTTGGAGCATATATGCATTTAAATCAGTTTGAGATTTATCGTCAAAAAATGGTTTTATTCTTTTTCTTCTGATATTAAGTAATTTATTTTTTATTTGATCTAGGCTATTTTTGTATCCATCAGGTATTAAATTTTTTTCTACCAGGATGTTATTTCCTTCAAAATTACCACTTTCTGAAATTTCATAATTATTTTCTAAATATTTAATATCATCCTTTAAAAGATTTTTTAATTCTGTATATGACCAAACATAATATTTTCCTTCAACACCTTCGCTATCAGCATCATATGCTGAACCATATAATTCTTCTTTGTTTTTAAATTCATTATTAAAATATTGAATTGTTTGCAAAAGTTTATTTTTAAAATAATCATTTTTTGTATTTTGATAAAATTTAGTCAAGAGATCAATAAATTGGATATTGTCGTAAAGCATTTTTTCAAAGTGAGGAATTATCCATTTTTCATCAACAGCATATCTTGAAATTCCTCCTTCGAGTTGATCATAAATACCTTTGGAACAGAGATTATTGAGCAAAATTTCAACAGGCTTAAAATAATTTTTATTCTTAGTCTTTAAAAAGAAGTAAAACATTGCATCAAATAAATAAAATTGGGGGAACTTCGGCGCTCCTTTGAAACTTCCGTTATTTTCATCTAAATAATTAATAATTTTTTCAACAAATGGCTCTAATGGCTGATTTAAAACTGCAGATCTTTGATTAATTTTTGAGAATATTTCTTTAACTTGCGGCGCTTGAGCTAAAATTTTTTCTCTATTTTCATTGTACACGTTATGCACGTTGTTTAAGACTTTTTTAAAGTCGGGCCTTCCTTGAATTTCCTTTGGTGGAAAGTAAGTGCCACCAGTAAAAGGTACGCCATTTTCATCTAAAAACATTGATAATGGCCACCCACCTTGTGCCCCAGTTAAGATTGATAAGCTTTTTTGAAAGACGTAATCTAAATCAGGTCTTTCCTCTCTATCAACTTTAATATTTATAAACTTTTCGTTCATGAGTTTAGCAGTTTCATCATTTTCAAAACTCTCATGAGCCATTACATGACACCAATGACAACTTGCATATCCAACGCTTAAAAATATAGGTTTTTTCTCTTTCTTTGCTTTATCCAAAGTTTCTTTATTCCAGGGAAACCAATCAACTGGGTTATCTTTATGTTGTTGAAGATAAGGACTTTTTTCGTTTTTTAAAATATTTGACAATTTAGTGATGGTAATAAGGTTTTCTTGAAAAAATATTCCTAACCATTGGTTCAAATTCTTTTAAAGTCATTGACTTATAATTTGGATCAAAAGAAGCCTGATCATAGTTTTCACAAAAATCTATTGTTGCTTGATAATGTTCTGCATCCTTAAATTTTTCTCTTGCGTTCTTATCCCCACCTAAGTGTTCTGCAGAATAGTAAGTTTGAAATAGACCATGGTGTAAAATAATCCAATAAGTTTTTTCTGAAACATAAGGTTTAATCACCGAAGCAGCATACTGTGAATGATTCATTGGAGCTAATTCATCTCCAAGATCGTGTAATAATGTGGCTACAACCATTTCTTCGTTTTCACCATTTTTATATGCTCTTGTTGCTGCTTGTAATGAATGTTCTAATCTTGTTATCTTGTAGCCCTCAAGTGTAGAAGTTTGTGAAGCTAAATAATTTAAAATTCTATCTGCAGTTTTTCTTTCATACTGATTCTCTAACTTTTCTAATAATTGATAGTCATCTTTTGTTCCATACTTCATTTCTGTGAAACTTACTTTTTTCATTTTAATTATTTGAAGCCGTACTTAGTAATGAAAGTTGAGTTACTTTATCCTCACCAAGCTCATCGATTATTTTCACTGGATATTCACCAGTAAAGTGGTGGTCAGTTAATTGTGGATAATTATCATTTCTTTTATCAAAGCCCATTCCTAAATATAAACCATTTAAACTTAAGAATTTTAACGATTTTGCCTTTATGAATTCACATATTTCATTTGTAGATTTATTAGCAGCTAAAAGCTCTTTTTTTGTTGGTGTATCAACACCATAAAAGTCGGGAAATTTTATTTCTGGGCTAGCTATTCTTACGTGCACTTCTTTTGCTCCAGAATCGTATAGCATCTTTACAATTTTTGATGACGTAGTCCCTCTAACAAGTGAGTCATCAACTAGAATTATTCTTTTATCTTTAATTACAGATATATTTGGATTTAATTTTAATTTTACTCCTAAACTTCTAATTTGTTGAGATGGTTCAATAAAAGTTCTACCAACATAATGATTTCTTATTAAACCTAAGTCAAATTTTAAGCCTTTTTTTTCAGCGTAGCCTAATGCCGCTGCATTTCCTGAGTCTGGTACAGGCACAACTAAATCAGCATTTATATTGTCCTCATTAGCAAGTTGTGCTCCAAAGTTTTTTCTATATTCGTAGGCTGTTTTTCCATTCAAAATACTATCTGGCCTAGAGAAATAAATAAATTCAAACACGCAAGGTCTGACTTTTTTTGGTGGAAATGGTTTAATGCTTTTCAGTTCATCATTTTCAATATAAACGATCTCGCCATTTTCAACTTCTCTAACAAATTTAGCTCCTATTATATCAAAGGCACATGTCTCAGAGGCAAATACATATGAGTTTTTTAATTTGCCAATTACTAATGGTCTAATTCCGTAAGGATCTCGAACTCCTATAAGGGTATTTTGCGTCATCATCACAAGTGCATAGCCACCTTGAATTTGAAATATAGCATCAATAATTTTATCTATTGTTTTAACTCTTTTAGATTTGGCAATCAGTTTAACTATTGTTTCAGTATCTGAGGTAGTATAAAAAATCGATCCATCTTGAACCATTTTATTTCTTAAAGTAATTGCATTTGTTAAATTGCCGTTATGTGCAACCCCAATACCTCCTGAGTTAGTATCAGCAAAAAATGGCTGAACATTTCTCAATGCTGTGCCTCCTGTAGTTGAATATCTATTGTGTCCGATTGCAAATTTACCTGGCAAATTTTTTAAAACTTTTTCATCATTGAAGTTATCTCCTACAAGCCCAAATCTTTTTTCAGAGTGATATTTGAATCCATCAAAAGAAACAATTCCACAACCTTCCTGCCCTCTATGCTGAAGAGCATGAAGTCCTAAAGCCGTAAGCGTTGCTGCGTCTTCATTATTACTTATTCCAAAAACGGCACACTCCTCTTTTAATTTAGGATCATATATCTTGAACTTTTTCTTTAGTTTCCTCATAATCTTTTTTATCTGGAAATTCTTTTATAAGATAGTTACTACCTTTTTCAACCCATGCATATGTAAAAGCGTCATCTAAATTAATTGGCCATTTTTTGTGGTTATAGACGATATTTATAGTTGTATAAATACATACAACAATAACGTAAGCCCTCACAAATCCAAAAAAGAAACCAAAGATTCTATCTAAATTCCCTAATCCAGAGTATGTGACTGCTCTATTAATTCCTTTATTTATTAATAAAATTATAAAAACAATTATTATAAATAATCCTAGACCAACTGCTAGATCAAGCACATATTCACTATCAATTATATCTTCAAAGAATGGTTTTACTTTTGGAAATAGAAATAGAGTAACTACATAAGCTAAAAGCCATTTTGAGGCAGACAATATGCTTAGTAAAAAACCCTTTTTTGTGCATGTAATCAAGGATAGTAATGTGAAAACCAAATAAACAATATCAAAGGTATACAGATTAGTAAAAAAATCTTCTACAACTTCCATTAATTATCTAGTTTAAAAGGTTTGATTACTAAAAGTAAAGATGGCAATAATGTTAAAACTGATATCATAGCTAATAGCATTGCTATACCAGTAAAGACTCCAAAATATATAGTTGGAATAAAATTAGATAAAACCAAAATAGAAAATCCAAATACAATGGTTATAGATGTATTTAGTATCGCTACTCCTACTGTTGAATGACAATATTTAAGTGTTTTATTGTAATCTTTTATTTTAGTCAGTTCCTCCCTAAATCTGTAAATATAATGTATGCTATTATCTACAGCTATACCAATCGTGATAGCAGCAATTGTGATTGTCATCATATCTAAGGGGATACCTGCCAAACCAATTATTCCTAGAATAAAAAAGGCTGCAATAAAATTTGGTATTACTCCAATGAGTGAAATTTTAATATTTCTAAAAAGTATTAAAAACATAACAAATATTCCAATCATCACAAAACCAAGAGTTAAAATTTGGGATTTAAATAAACTTTGAAGTAGATTATTAAATAATATAAGTACACCTCCAAGTTTAAATTCATCTTTGCTGATATTTAATTTATTTTCTAAATCAAAATTAATTTGATTAATCAGATCATTTCTTCTTAATCCATCTAAAGAGTCTTTTATTCTTAAACTAATTCGAGCTTCAGAATTTTTTATAGATATATATGGGTCTACTATTTCTTTTTTAATATTATCAGGAATTTTAGTATAGAGAACTCCCATTTCCAAAGTTCCAAGTGCTTTATTATTATTTAATTTTGTTGCAACCTCAATTATTGATGAAAAGGATAAAACTTTACCAACAGCATCTATATCATCTAAATAATTGTGTACTCTAGTTATTTTATTAATTTTATCTTTAGTAAACCAATACTTATTGTCATTTTCATCCTCATCACCCCAATCATTCTCACTATCAGTTTCTTCATCCTCATCTTTTGGAAATTTTAAAATTACTTCTAGTGGTGTTGTTCCGCCCAGTTTTTCATCTATTAACTTCATGCCTTTATAAATCTCTGTATTTTTATCAAAGTAATTAATGAAACTATTTTCAACTTCTAGTTTTAAGATACCAAATATGCTCAAAAATATAATAATCCCAGTGACACCAAATATGTAATATTTGTTTTTAACTGATAATATTCCTAAATAACTTGTTATCCTAGAGTCATTCTCTTTTGATAGCGCAACATTTGAGTTTTGCACAAAATTTAGCAATGTGGGAAGCAATGTGAATGTAATTACTAATGAGGTTAATAGTCCAAAAGTCATCATCCATCCAAAATCAATAATTGGTTTTATTTCACTAAAGATTAATGACATAAAAGCACATATCGTTGTTAAGACAGTATAAAATATTGGCCAAATCATTTTTCTTGTAGTCATAATTAAAATTTCAAATTTTTTCTTTCCTGGAAACTGTTTGTTTAATTGTAAAAATCTAGTACTCATATGAATATTCATTGCCATTGTAAGGATTAACATTAACGCGATAAAGTTTGATGAAATTACTGTAACTTTCCACCCAACCAAACCCAGAAAACCTGTCATAAATACAACTGAAAAGAAACAGCTACTGATCGGAATTATTATCCAAATTATATTTCTGAATACATACCAAAGTGTTAAGATGATAAAAAGCAATACCCCAATTCCAAACGTAACAATATCATTTTTAATAAAAGTCATCATATCATCTGCTATCATCGGAATACCCCCAAGATAAATCTGTGTATTTTGATTATGATTTTTTATGACCTCTCTAATTTCTAAAATATTTTGATGTCGCTCTTTTTTAATTTTATCTTTATAAACCTCTAATTCTTTATTTGTCTTTATCTCTTTATCTGTTTTATTTGGTTTTATATATACAATGATACCACTAGTTTTTCCGTCCTCGCTAATCACAAAATTTTTAAATACTGGACTATTTAAGATTTCATTAAATCCACGGTCTTTATCTATATTCTTGCTTGTTAACGTTTTAAAATTTTGAATACGATCAATTAAACTATCATCTGTTGCCTCTAACAAGGGAATATCTAAAAGTGTAACAACATTATGAACCCAGCTTAATGATTTTAACTCATTTTTTAACGCAGAAAGATTCTCAATTGAAGCCTCCGAATTCATTTTAATTTTTGGAGAGTAGGTGAGCACTAGAAATTCCTTAGCTCCATATCTCTCATTTATTTCATTCAGGTATTTTAGATCAGGATCATTTTCCAATAACAAGGTCTCTGAACTTGCATCTAAGCGAAAGTCTTTAGAATAGTAAAAAGAGGTTATTAATACTAAAACCAGGATCAAAAAAACTAGCTTAGGTTTTTCTATGATATTTTTTTCGTAAAAATTAGCTAACATTGGATATTAGCTTTTATAATTTATATTAATTATTTTGAATATCTTTAAATTTGGTAAACATTTCCTCAAATTCAAGCATTATAGTACCAGTTGGACCGTGTCTTTGCTTTAGAATGAGTAGTTCTGCTAAATGAGAAATTTCATTCATTTTTGCCTGCCATTCTGCATGTTCAACAGTCGCGGGCCTTGGCTCTTTATTCTTTAAATAATAAGACTCTCTAAAAACAAACATTACTACGTCTGCATCTTGCTCAATTGAGCCGGACTCTCTTAAATCAGATAGTAAGGGCTTTTTATCATCTCTTTGTTCAACTGCTCTAGACAATTGAGAGAGTGCTAATACAGGAACTGATAATTCTTTAGCAAGAGCCTTAAGTCCTTGTGTTATTTCTGAAATTTCCTGTACTCTACCATCCTTAAAGTTTGTCCCTTTCATTAACTGGATATAATCGACTAAAATCATATCTAATCCATGAATCCTTTTTATTCGCCTTGCTCTGTTACTAAGGGCTGCAATAGAAATTGCTGGAGTTTCGTCGATATATAAAGGAAGTTCAGCAATATTTTTTGAAGTTTCTATAAATTTATCAAATTGCTCCTCGGATATTTTGCCTCTTCTGATATCATTAGATTTTATTCTTGATTGCTCAGCAAGAATTCTTGTTGATAATTGCTCTGAGGACATTTCCAATGAAAAAAAAGCTATACAGGATTTCTCTCCTTTTTCTTGAATATCTTTCGCAGCATGAAATGCTATATTTGTTGCCAAAGCAGTTTTACCCATAGAGGGCCTACCAGCTATAATTATTAAATCTGATTTATGCATCCCACCCAGTCTGTCGTCTAGATCTCTAAGACCTGATGGAACCCCTACTATTCCTTCTTCATTCTTGTATGCATTAGATGCCATTTCTATTGTTTGTCTCATTGCCTCATCAAACTTAATAATAGATGAACTAAATGATCCCTTTTCTGCCAAATCAAATAGCGATTTTTCAAAAGTTTCAATGATTTGCTGCCCATCATTATTTAAATCATTTAGTTTGGCAGTATCAATAATATTATCCGAAATTTTTATAAGTTCTCTCTTTACATATAAATCATAAATCAGTTTTGAGTACTCAATACTTTGTCTTGAGGAAGTAGAAAACTTTGTAATTTTCACTAAATATTCTGGAATATCAAGCTCATCTTTTTCATTTTCAAAATAGTTTTTTAGTGTAATTGGATTAGCTAACATTCCTTTGTGGATTAAGCTATCAATTGCGCTAAAAATTTTTTGATGCATCGGATCATAAAAATTTTTACTAGATATCATGACTCTTATGTCATCGAAAATTTCATTAGATAGCAAAATAGAGCCTATTACAGACTGTTCTGCTTCTATATTATTTGGTAGTTCATCTATTCTATTTTTTACTATATTTAATGATTGAGACACTCCTAAAATTTATTAAAATTAAAAAAAAAAACAATTATAAAATTATCAACGGGAAAACTTTGTATAATTATTTAATTTCCTCTTGTGAAATAGTCTTAATTACAATCTGAGTTTGAACTTCTGAATGTAAATTAATTATAACATTGTAGCTACCAAGAGATTTAATTTCTTTTGAAGGTTGTATTAAGGATGGATTAATTTTAACTTTTTCGACCTCCTCCAAAATTTTAGAAATTTCTGTTGGCTTTACTGAGCCATAAAGTTCTTTATTCTCAGTACTTAATTTTCTAATTTCATATTCTTTATCTTTAATTTTTTCATTTATTAATTGAGCTTGTTTTTTTTTCTCTTGATCTTTTTTACCCAACTCAGATTTTATTTTTAATACATCTTTAATATTTGTCTCTGATGCGAATAAAGCTTTTTTCTTTGATATAAGAAAGTTCCTAGCAAACCCCCTTTTAACGTCAATTATTTCGCCAATCGACCCAACTTTTCTTACATTTTCTAATAATATTACTTTCATGATTATAACAATGCTAAATTTCTCGCTCTTTTAATTGATAATGATAATTCTCTTTGCTTTTTTTGACTTACCGACGTAATTCTGGATGGCAGAATCTTACCATTTTCTGAAATATATCTTTTTAATAATTTAATATTTTTATAATCTACTGCCGGAGCTCCTTTAACTGAAAGTGGACATTTTTTTTTAAATTTGTATTTTTGATTTTGAAATATACTTAATTTAGAAAAATTACTTTGTTTGGTTTTATTTTTACTGTTTCTTTTTTTCATAAAAATACTTATTTTTTAATAACTTCTTTTTCCTCACTTTTTTTAAAGTAATCTGTTTGCAAATCAAATTTTTTTACTTTCACAGTTAAATATCTTAGTAAATTTTTGTCAATTTTCTCATTTTTTTCAAGCTCAGAAATAATTTGACCGCTACCTTTAATTTTGAAATGAATATAATTTCCTTTTTTATTTTTTTTGATTAAATATGATAAATTCATTAATCCCCAATTCTCAAGTTTAACTATGTTACCATCAAGTTTCTCAACAATTTTAGAATATTTTTCTTGAATTTGTTTAATCTGAGAAGGGCTAATATCCTGCCTTGCTATAATAGTATGCTCATATAAGTTCATAATAATTCTTTCAAAAAAGAGAGGATATACTATTATAATTTTTTAATTACAATATAAAAAATAAGGTTTTTACTTATATTTTCTATGTTTTCTGTTTTATTTCCAGGCCAAGGTTCTCAATCAGTAGGAATGGTTAAAGAACTTTACGAGAATTATGATTATGTCAAACATCTTTTCGAAGAAGCAAGTGATGCGCTTAATTTGTCAATGAGTAAACTAATATTTGAGGGACCTAAAGAATTACTTGATGAGACAGAAAATACTCAACCAGCAATTTTTCTAGCAAGTTTTGCAATATTTAAGGTAATACAAAAAGAGAGCTCTTTCCAAATAGATAACGCAAAATTTTTTGCTGGACATTCTTTAGGTGAATATTCTGCATTGGCTTGTTCTGGAGCTATTAGTTTTATTGAAACTATTAAACTTTTAAAGATAAGAGGTCATGCTATGCAAAATGCAGTTCCCAGAAATGAGGGTGGAATGTTAGCAATATTGGGAGAAAATATAATTAAAGTAAATGAGCTATTAGAAAATAATAAAAATAAATTTACATGTTTTTTGGCTAATGACAATTCTAACGGACAAATTGTTATAAGTGGAAAAATTCAAGATCTTGATCAGTTGATTAATGAATTAAAAAATTTAAATATTAAAAATATCAAATTACCTGTTTCAGCACCATTTCATTGTGTATTGATGAACCCTGCTACCCAAATTATGAGAAAGCAAATTATGAACACCGGTTTTTCTCAACCTAAAAATGAAATAATTTCTAATGTGACAGCAAATGCTTCCAAAGACCCTCAAGAGATAAAAAAATTACTTATAGAACAGATTGAAAGCCCTGTAAGATGGAGAGAGAGTATAATTAACATGATAAATGTTGGAAATAAAAAATTTATAGAAATCGGACCTGGGAAAGTATTGTCTGGTCTTATAAAAAGAATAGATAGAAATGTAGAGTTAATTCAAGTAAATAATATAAGTGATCTTAATAATTTATGATTAATTTAAAAGGTTTAAATGTAATTTTAACAGGAGCAACAGGAGTTTTGGGCAATTCTATATTAGATATGTTAGTCTTTGCGGGGTCCAATGTTTTGGCAACGGGAACTAATGAAGAAAAACTTAAAAAAATTAAAAATAAACACAATAATGTAAATGTTTTAAAGTTTGATATATCTAAGCATAAAGAGATAGATGGGTTTGTAAACGATTGTTATAAAATTTTGTCAAATAAAATAGATATTTTGATTAATAATGCAGGTATCACCCAAGATAATTTATCTATCAGAATGAAGGAGGAGGAATGGAAAAAAGTAATTGATATTAATCTATCCTCAACATTTTTAATAACTAAAAATGTAATTAAAAAAATGTTAAAATCAAAAAATGGCAAAATCATTAATATAACTTCAGTGGTTGGACATTCTGGAAATATTGGGCAAGTAAATTATGCAGCATCAAAAGCTGGAATAATAGCAATGTCAAAAAGCTTAGCGTTAGAATATGGTAAAAAAGATATTAAAGTAAATTGTGTCTCACCTGGCTTCATTAAGTCGGATATGACGGATAAAATTAGTGATGAACATACCGAATTACTAAAGTCTAGAATATCCCTCAATAAGTTCGGCAATCCAGAGGATGTAGCAAATACGATTGCTTTTTTATGTTCAAATCTATCAGATTATATTACAGGAGAAACTATACACGTTAATGGAGGCATGTATTTTAGTTGACAAAATAAATAAAATATTTATTAACAAATTAACTTAAGGAACATAATGTCAGATGATATTTCAAGCAAAGTAAAAAAAATTGTTGCAGATCACTTAGGTATAGATGAGTCAAAAGTAAATGAAGAGTCAAGCTTTATAGATGATCTTGGTGCAGATAGCTTAGATACAGTAGAATTAGTGATGGCTTTCGAGGAAGAATTTGGTTCAGAGATTTCCGATAGTGATGCTGAGAAAATTTTAACTGTTGGTGATGCAGTTAAATTCATCGAAAATAAAGCAAGCTAATTTTTTTTACATAAATGGCCGAAAGAAAAACTGGGGTAATTATAATATTATCTTCTCCCTCGGGTGCTGGAAAAACTACTTTAGTTAAAAAAATTGCATCCAAAAAAAATTTCAAAATTTCTATTTCTTACACTACACGCAAACCAAGATTAAAAGAAAAAAATGGTAGAGACTATTTTTTTGTAAGCCAAAAGGAGTTTAAAAAATTAATAAAAAATAGAAAATTTTTAGAATATGCAAAAGTATTCAATAATTATTATGGATCTTTGAAGAATTCTGTAATTAATAAACTAGAAAAAGGTGAAAATGTTATTTTTGATATTGATTGGCAAGGAACAAAACAAATAAAAAAAAAAAAATTGAAATATAAAATTATAACAATATTTATAGTCCCACCTTCAAAAAACGAATTATTTGCAAGATTGTTAAAAAGAGACCACAAAGATAAAAAAATTGCTAGTGAAAGAATGAAACAATTTAAAAAGGATGTTATGCATTGGAGAGAATATGATTATACTGTCATTAACGATAAATTAGAAAAATGTTATAATTCTATAATTAAGTTTATTAGTTTACAGAAAAAACAAAAAAATATTTTAAATTACAATAAAAAATTTATCAAAAATCATATTTCTAATTTAATTAATTGATTCTTCATAAAGCTTACAAATTTTATAATAAGTCATAATTTCTAAGTTTTGAGGTCTTAACCTTAAATCAATAGATAAATTTTTTGAAACTTCCTCAAAATTTTTAAATAAAAATTTCATTGGTTTTTTTATCATTTTGCGTCTCTGAGAAAAAAAAATATTTGTAACATGTTCTAAGTTTTTAGGATCTTTAAGGTGAAAATATTTTTTTTTTGGTTCAAAGGTCAGAAGAGTGCTATGTACTTTTGGGGGTGGTATAAAACTATCAGGCTCAATATCAATTATTTTATTTATTTTCATTTTCCAATTTGATAAAATAGTCAATCTTCCATAGTTTTTTGTGTCCACTTTTGCTATAATTCTATCCGCAACTTCTTTTTGAAACATTAGGACAAATTTTTTGCAAAATTTTTGTAAATGTTTCATTTTTATCCATTTTGCAAGTATTTGCGTAGAAATATTATATGGTAAATTTCCAAAAATAATTAAATTTTCTTTATTAAAACTATTAAATGAAATCTTCATCATATCATCCTTGATAATTTTAATTCTATCGCCAAATTGATCCTGTAAAAAAATTGCTAATCTCTCATCTTTTTCAACTACAGTTAAGTCTTTTGGTTTCATTTCTAAAATTTTTTTTGTCAAAGACCCCTTTCCAGGGCCAACTTCTAAAACTGAAATCTTATTGTTAATATTCCCATTTTTTACTATTAAATCTATAATATTTTTATTAATAAGAAAATTTTGTCCTAAACTCTTTTTAAAGTAAAAACTCATTTAATTTTATTTAAAAAGTTTAGAGCATAGAAGATTGATGCAGGATCAGATTTATTTTTTCCTATCATTTGAAAGTTAGGTCCATGATCTGGAGTAACTTTTATAAATGGTAAACCAACAGTCACATTTATTGCTTTAAAATCAAACAATGTCTTTATGGGTGTGAGAACTTGATCATGATACATTCCTATTACTACATCATATTTTTCAATATTTTTTTTTAAAAAGAAAGTATCTGCTGAAAATGGTCCAGACACATTATTTCTTTTTAGATTTAAAAATTTAATTGCTGGTATAATTTCTTCTTTTTCTTCACTAATTTTGTTAGTAGTTTCGCAATGAGGATTTAATCCTAATAATGCTATTTTAGGTTTTTTTCTTAATTTATTTTTGTAAAAATCATTTATTTTATTTACGGTGTTAATAATTTTTCTCTTTTTTACATGTTGAGATACATTTTTTATTGGAACATGTGTAGTCAAAGGACATACTGCCATTTTTTCATTATAAATTAGCATAACCAAGTCCTTTGTTTTAGTTATTGAAGCAACATATTCAGTAATTCCAGGAAATTTTTTTTGCAAAAAATGAATTTTAGATATTGGCCCGTTTATTAATTTCTTTATTTTCTTTAATTTTATCAAACTAATAGCTTTATCAAAACATTCTTTTATATATTCGTTGGATGATTTAGATATTTTCGAAAAAGCTTTTTTAAATTTAAAATTTATGTTTATAATATTAACTTTCGCTAAAAGTGCACTCTCAACGTTTCCTATTTCATTTATTTTAAAATTATATTTTAGTTGATACATTTGAGCCATTAATAATTTTTTACTTCCAATTAAAACTATCTTGTTTCTATTTTTTTTAAATATTGGTGATTTAAAATATTTAAATAGTAATTCTGAAAAAGTACTGTTTGGCTCACCTAAAACTACAAGAATTATATTAGAACTCATTTATTTGTGTATTTCTTTTTAATCTTTTATAGAGAATAACTGAAAAAGTGGTAAGTTGCCGATTAATTTCATTTTTGGTCAACTCTTTTACCTGATTTTCAACATCGATTTCTTGTTTAAATTCTTTTTTATCGTTTATTTTAATTAATAAATAACCTCCTTTTATTTTGATAGGTTTCGAAATATCTTTAATTTTAATATTAGAAATATTTCTTTTAATTACCTCAGATATTTGCAGTTCATTAATCCATCCTATTAGTCCACCATTTTTTGACGAATTCGACTCACTAAAAATATTTGCAGTATTTTCAAAACCAATTTCACTTATACTTAGACTTATATTTTTCAATTTATCATCTAAGTTTTCGTTGATATCTTCGGTAAAAAAAATTTCAGATAAGTTATATTTATATTTTTTACTATTTTTTTCATATTGTTTTAAAATTCTTTCTCTTAAAAATTTTTTATCAATTTTAATATTTTTATTAAATTTATCATATACAAGCTGGTTCCACAGAGCTTCTATTTGTAATTTTTTTCTTACCGTCTCATATTTTAATTCTTTTTCATTGAGTATTTGTAAAAATTCATTTTTTGAAATTTTCAAATTCTTTAAAAAATTTCTTTCTATACTTTCAGAGAAACTATCTAAATTTTCAAAATCGTTTAATTTTTCTAATTCATTTTTTTTTATTATTTCAGTAACTAAAGATTCTTTTGCTATTTTAAATAATTTTTTGTCTTCTAAATTTAATAATTTTGGATTTAAATATAATAAATATTTTTTTTCATTCTCTATATCAATGTTTGTAATGATTTTGTTCTGGATTTTTACTTTTATTTTTATTGTGTTTGCTTGAGCAAGGGTAAAAGTTAAAAGTAAAATTAAAGGTAAAATAATAAGATTTATTTTTTTCATTTAATTATCAAAAACTGTATCAGCAGTACCTCTTAATTCAGCAAAAGGAATAAATTTAATTAGAAAAACTAAACTTTCGTCTGGAACTAAGCTCCCGTCTCTAAAAAACTTCTTCTGGTATTCAAAATTAGCTAACAAACAGTCTGTTTTATATTCATAAGATAATTTATAAAATTGGGTAAAATCATCTTTCAAATCTTTAGTAGTTTTAAATTTTATAGCTTGATCATCTGATAAGATAAACTCAGTATCATTTGAAATAATTTCACTATCTCCGATGTCATGATTTTCTGAAATATAATCAAAGTTAGTAATTAATTTGTTTATACCGAATTTTGCATTTACAGAATCGTAATTTGAATAATCTAAGTCTCTATCGTATGAAAAATTATATTTTATTTCAATATTTTCACTGAATTTGTAAAATAAATTACCAACTAAATCGGACCTTGTTTGATCTAATTTAGTTTTTGATGGAAGATCCTCATTTTTTTTGTCTCTAATAACATTTCCTAAATTAAAACCTAAGATTTTTTCGTTGTTAAAATTTTGTTTTTCATACTCTATTCCTAAGGTAATTGAATTTCCTTTTTCGACCATATCTGATCTTCCAATCCTATTTGCTGAAAAAAGATTATCATATCCTATTCGTGTATCACTTGAAGATATATCTTTTCCATTAGTTGGACTAAACCTAAATTGAAAAATGGGTTTGAGAAAATTGTTTGTATTTCCTGAAACATTTTTAAGTGGGAATTCTGATTTTAACAAAAATGTTCCAAAAATTTCATGATCATTTTTATCTTCGTAATTGTTTGAATTTTCTGAGTAAGTGTTATAATTTTTTAGTAATAAGCTATAATCCGTTTTTAAACCATTTGATGTGACATAATCAAATGAATTAAAGTTAAAATCATTATTTATGAGAGCTTCATACTTGTTAGTATCATAAATTTTTTGAAAACCTGATGATAAAAATTTAAAATTCCCATTGTAGCTTTCATCTAAACTAATATCTTTGATGAAATTAAAATCAGGAAAAATGTATTGATATTTATCATTATCATCCTTTGACAGATCTTCATAAATTTTGATTGCACTCTCGAAATTTGTGTACTCATCAAAATCTTTTTCAAAATTAATAAATGAGAGTAAGGTACTGTCACTTTTTACGATTGGAGTATACTCTTTAATATCATGAATTTTTAAATAATTATCATTTGTAACATTTTGAATTTGTATCTTATATTTTGTATCATTATCTATTCTTCCTTCTAACTCAGAAAAAAAATGAGTATTAGTATTTTCTTTTCTATTAAAACTAAAATCAGCAATCAAATCAGATTCTTCAAATGCTTCTCTGTATTCAGTTTGAAGGATAAAGTCATTATCAAAATATAACCTTGGCTTAAAAGTCAGATCTTTTGAGTCGGATATAGAATAAAAATATGGAATATTTATTGATGACCCTAAATTATCAGAACCTTTGTAAAATGGTGTTAAAAAACCAGATTTCCTTTTTACTGTTGGATCTGGGTGATTAAAATAAGGTAAATAGAAGACTTTTCGATTGAAAATTTTAAACCATGATTTTTCATATTCAAATAACTTATTTATCTTATCATGGGTAAAAGTTTCACTTTGTAATTCCCACCCTCTACAATTTTTGTTTTCTGTGCTACATGTGCTAAATACAGTTTTGTAAATTTTTGTATTATTATCATTTGAAATTATACTACTTCCTTTTAACAATGGGTCATTATCTGCATCTCCAAAAAAAGAATTTTCGAAGTCAATTTTAATTTCTTTTCCTGCAATTTCATTTGTTTTTAAGTTTATTTTTGAATATTCAAAAAAGTATTTATTCAAATTTTGATCAGTTATTGCAGACTTAGTTGAATAAATAATTTCATTTTTGGTATCAAATATTAAACCATCTTCAAAAATAAATTTGTTATTGATTTTATCATTAACTTCAGTTAAGTCTTTGCTGGATATTTTCTTTAAATTTCTTTCAAACATTACATCAAAAGAATTAATCTCGTATTTATCCTCCATCTTGATAAGTGTTTCACTGTAGGACATAATTGTATTATCAATCTGATTGTAAATAAGTTTCTGTGTTTCGATTATTACATTATTTTCTTTATCTAGATATTTCACGTTATCAAAAATCGTAAGTTCCGAATTTTTTTTGTCATAAACAAATTTCTCACCTTCTATATTTAATTTTTTAGTTGGTATTTTTGCCACACCTTGTGTAGCAAAAACCATATTTCCTCTATCTTCAATTTTAATGTTTTTTGAGTCAAAAAAAACTGTTTCTGCCATCAGATTTGAATTAACAAATATGTAAGATAGAAAAAGAAGCTTTATAAAATAATTAATTTTCATTTAATTTTGTTAAACCAAAAGTACAAATAAGAAACATGATAATTTGGGGTAACCATACAGATAAGACAACGGGTAAAGTTTCATTCTTTCCAAATAAAATTGAGAAATAATTAATATAATAAAAAACAACAGAAACCAACACTCCAATAACTACTAAAAAAAATTTAGATTTAATAAAAGTTATTTTAAACATCAATAAAGCGCCTATTATTGTGGTTAATGTAAGGTAAATTGGCAGACTATAAATTTTATTAAGATGTAAACTTACCTCAGTCGCAGAATATCCAATGGATTTATAGTTATCTTTCAACTGAATCAGCTGAAAGATATTTAAAGAATTTAAATTAGAGTATAAGTTAGAAATAATCTCTTCATTAAATGATGATAAGTAATTAAAGCTTTCATAAAATTCTGTCTTTTTATTATTCGAATATATTTTTACATCTTTTAGAGCCCAATCTTTTGACTTTATATCAGCCCTTTCAGCTACAATGGTATTAACTAGATTATAATTAAGATTCAACTTTGTGATCTCTAACTTTTCTAAGCTGTTAATATTATAACTCTTAGCATTAATTATAAAAATATGTCTATTGTCTGCACTTTTCTCCTTAATCCAAAGTCCGTCTTCGTTAACTACGGCTAAATGATCACTTGTATTGGAATATTTGTATTTTGTATTAAGATATAAACTTTTTAAGTTAGCAGAGAAAGAATAGTAAAAGACTATAAGTACAACTCCTAAAACTAATGAAACAATTGTAATTATGATTGTTATTTTTAAATTATCTACACCATTGCTTATAAGTAAATCAATTTCATCTTTCTCGTATAAACTTATAAAAAAAAACATCACGCCTAATAGAAAAACAAAGGGCAATATTTCAAAAATGATCGATGGTATGTTTAAAATTGTCAAAATAATTGGGTAATAAATGTTGCTCTCTTTATTTTCAAAGTATTTAATTTCTTCAAAAATATTTAAAAAAAAGCTTAGAAAGATAAAAACTATTATGATTGTAAGAATATTTTTTAAAAATAATTTTGTAAGATAATTTTCATATTGTTTAATCATAAAAAATTCAACCTAAACTTTGTTATTAATAATAATATAAAATAATAAATAATTATTAATAATATTGGTAAACAAATCACCAAATAAATCAAACTTGCTGAACTCAGAAGAAATTTTATACTCAATTGAGATAAAATTATAACAAAGCTTCCAATTAAAAAAATATTCAACTTATGAAATTTTGATAAATATTTTGTTCTTGGTTCTATAATAAGACTGGCAGCGATCAAAGAAATAACTAATGTATAAATTGGCAGAATTAATCTTTTATAAAACTCTTCACTTATGGATTTAAGTTGTCTATTTTCACAAATATACTGACCATAGTTATTTAAAATTTTCTCGATATTTGCGAAACTTTTAAAAAAAAACTCTTTAAAACAATTAAATATTAATTTAGATCTGAGTTCTTGCATTTTGGGATAAGTAACAGTCTTAGTTGAGAAGTTTGATAAATCATAATCAGTTTCAGAGAAATTAAGAGCAAATATGTTATTCTGATTTAAATTTGTTATACCTCCATTGTAAAGTCTAAGAATATATTTATTATTTTTTTTTATAATTTTTCCAGATTCAGCAACAATTATTTTTGATTTACTTTTCTCTATTTTTTCATTTATATAAATTTTCTTAAGTGTCCCAGTTTTTTGATAATCTTCTACAAAAATTGTTAAATTTTTTACTACATTAATAAATTTCTTTTCAGAGATAAGTTTTGGTAAAAAATCAATATTGGACTCTTTAATAAAATTCCTCGCAAGGCTTTGTGATTTAGGAACTATAAATAAATTAAAAATTAATTGTAAAATTAGAAATAAAATTGAAAGTTTAAGAATAAAATTTACAAAATGAATTTTTTTTATTCCATTATTCCAAAAAACAATTAATTCATTTGAGCTATTATATTTATTTATCACATAAAAGATTGAAATAAAGAATACAAATATTATCGTTTTACTAAAAATTTTTGGTAAATTAAGTGAGACATAATAAAAATAAATACTTAAGCTATGCCCATCATCAGATACTAAATCAAGTAGATTTACAGCCTGAATAATCCATACAATAAAGGTGATGCTTAAGGAAGATATCAAAAAAAAATTTAAGATATCCAAAGAAAATTTGCGAAATATTAATTTATTCATTGAAATTATTGTTTTAATAAATATACAACATTATCTAATAAATATTTCAAAAAAATGAAGCTAAATTTAAATTTTGTAAATAAAATACCAAAAATCGCAAAGGATAACGAGATTATTCTCCTTACTCAAAAAGTTATAAAAATTAAAGAGATTAAACAATTAACAAAATCAGTTTTCAATAATAAACTTTTTTCTGAGGGGAATTTTCTTGCAAAAGATTACAATAACAAAAGCTATGTATTCGTAAATTGTACAAAATCAAAAGTTTCATTAGATTTTGAAAAACTTGGTTCGAAATTATTTGTTTTTTTAAAGGAAAATAAAAAAGAGAATTCATTTATAAATTTAAAAAATAATTCTTTTACAAATGTACAATTAGAAAAGTTTCTTCATGGAGCACAACTTAAGTCATATAATTTTAATCTTTATAAAACAGATAAGAAAAAAAATGTTAGTATAAATTTGAGTGTTGTTGGCAGTAACACTAATCAAAAAAATTTATTAAGAAATAAATTAAATGCTCTTTTGGAAGGGGTTTTTCTTACTAGAGATTTAGTTTCTGAACCTGGAAATATTTTGCACCCAGATGAATACGCAAAGAGAATTGTAAAATTAAGAAAGTTTGGATTAAAAGTAACAGTATATGACCAAAAAAGATTAAAAAAATTAGGTTTTAATGCATTGCTCGGTGTCGGACAAGGAAGTATCAGAGGTTCTTATATGGTAACAATAGAGTGGAATGGAAATAAAAATAAATCAAAACCTCTAGCCTTCGTTGGAAAAGGTGTTTGTTTTGATACTGGTGGAATTTCACTTAAACCTGCAAAATTTATGGAAGATATGACATATGATATGGCTGGTTCAGCAACTGTTGTTGGTCTTATGAAAACTCTAGCTTTAAGGAAATCTAAAATTAATGCAGTTGGAGTCGTTGGATTAGTTGAAAATATGCCAGGAGCTAATGCACAAAGACCTGGAGATATTGTAAAGTCTTATAGCGGACAAACAATCGAAGTTTTAAATACAGATGCTGAGGGAAGACTGGTTTTAGCAGACGCACTTACATATACCGAAGAGAAATTTAAGCCAAGTCTAATTATTGACTTAGCAACATTAACTGGAGCAATAATTGTTGCGCTTGGATCTGAATATGCTGGGCTTTGGTCAAATAATAAAAAATTGTCTAAACAACTTTTTGATGCTGGAGAGCATGTAGAAGAAAAAGTATGGGAGATGCCACTTCATGAGAATTATAACAAATTAATGAATTCAAATAATGCTGATATGCAAAATATTAATTATGTTGGAGGTGCTGGATCAACAACTGCTGCTCAATTTTTACAAAGATTTATAATTAATAAAACACCTTGGGCGCATTTAGATATTGCTGGAATGGCTTTTTCTAAATATGCTGGAGCACTGAATTCTGGCGGCGCAACTGGATATGGTGTTAGATTATTAAACAAATTTATAGAGGAGAATTATGAGTAATATTGAACAAACATTATCAATAATTAAGCCAGATGCCGTTGAAAGAAATTTGCAAGATCAGATTAAAAATGAATTTAAAAATAATGGATTTGAAATTTTAAAGGAAAAAAAAATACATATTTCTAAAGAAGAAGCTGAAAAGTTTTATAAAGTTCATGATTCTAAACCATTTTATAATGATTTGTGTGCTTATTTATCTTCTGGACCAATAGTTGTAATGAGTCTTCAAAAAGAAAATGCTGTTCTAGAAAATAGAAAATTTATGGGAGCAACTAACCCAAAAGATGCAGAAGAAGGAACGCTTCGAAAAAAATATGGTATTTCAATTGATAAAAATTCTGTTCATGGATCCGATAGTGTTGAAAATGCTAAGATCGAGTTAGATTTTTTTTTTAAAGATTAGTTAAAAACTTATCAATAGCTTTTGGATAAATTTCATGTTCAATTTTAAGAACTTTTTTTTCTAAACTTCTTACATTATCTGATTTTAGAATTTTCACCTTCTTTTGTAAAATCACTTTACCCGAATCTAATTTTTCTGTTACTTTATGAATTGATGCTCCTGCAAACCGATCCATATTTTTAATTGCTCTCTCATGAGTATTTAATCCTTTATACTTTGGCAAAAGTGATGGATGAATATTTAATATTGGTTTAGAAAATTTTTTTATAAAATTACCTGACAAGATTTTCATAAATCCTGCCAAACAAATTAAATCTATATTATATTTCTTTAGTAGCTTAAGTGATTTATCTTCAAAATTTGATTTATTTTTATTTCCATAAATTTTTATTTTAGATTTAGATGCATATTTTAGTCCTTCAGCATCTAGATTGTTTGAAATAACTAATACAATTTTAATTAAAGAATCCTTTTTTTTTGAGTGTTTTATTAAAGATTTTAAGTTACTACCTCTACCACTAATAAAGACAGCGGTATTTTTTTTACCAGGATATTTTTCCACTTAATTTTACTTTTTTTGAATTTTTAACTATTTTTCCAATTATATAGGGTTTAAATTTTTTTCCAAAATATTTACTCACTGAATTTAAATTTCTCGGATTTGTCACTAAACAAAAACCTACACCGCAATTAAAGGTCTTTAACATTTCTTTCTCACTTACACCCATTTTATATAACCATCTAAAAATTTTTAATGTTTTGACTCTATTTAAATTTATTTCAGCACATAAATTTTTTGGAATTATTCTTTGAATATTATCCACTAGACCTCCACCAGTTATGTTTGCACATCCATTTATTAAATTTTTTTCATTAATAAGAGATAATTCTTTTACATAAATTTTAGTTGGTCTAATTAATTCGTCTTTGAGAAATTTGCTTGTTTTTAAATTTATTTTTTTCTTTTTTAAGAGATATCTCACTAACGAATAACCGTTAGAGTGAAGTCCATTAGAAGGTACAGCTAAAATAAGATCATTATTTCTAATTTTTTTATTAAGTATTTTTTTCTTTTCAACCAGACCAACAGTAAAACCTGCTATATCAAATTTCCCTTTATTATATGTTCCTGGCATTTCAGCAGTTTCGCCTCCAACTAATTTACAACCAGCAATATCACATCCTTTAACAATTCCTCTAACTAAATATTTTAATTTTTTCAAATTTATTTTGCTAATAGAAATGTAGTCTAAGAATAAATAAGGCTTCGCTCCCTGAACGACTAAATCATTTACACACATCGCAACAAGATCTATTCCAATTGTATCAAATTTATTTAGATCATTTGCAATCTCAATTTTTGTTCCAACTCCATCAGTGCTAGTAACAATGTGAGGGTCTTTTAGTTGTCTAGGTATTGGAGAGATTGCTCCAAAGCCTCCTATATTCCTAAAATCACCACTTTTACTTGATTTTCTTGTTAGTGAACTTATGAACTTAACAAAACTATCTGCTTTTGGAATATTAACTCCGCTCTTACTGTATGTTAATTTATTTGATGCCATATAACAAAGTTATGTATTTTATTAAAAAAAATATATCAAATTGTTTATATATATTTTTCATATTTTTAACCTTTAATTTTATAGAGTTTTCCACAAAGGAAGCACTTGCTAAAACTTTTGTTGTTTCAAAAATTGAAGTTGAGGAAAAATATAATCTTAGTTTTAATAAACTAAAAGTTATGGATAGAGGCTTTAAAAAAGCATTTCAAGATATCTCTCAAATGTTACTTGAAAGAAAAGATCTTAACAAAATCAGAAATACACCAATAAATGATATAAAAAAATTAATCGAAAACTTTTCAATATTGGATGAAAAATTCATAAACCAAAAATATAAAAGCATTATGGAGGTAGAATTTAACAGAAAAAAATTGATTAAATTCTTAGATTCTAAAAATATAGCTATATCATTACCAAAAAAAATTAACGTTTTTTTAATACCAGTTATGATTGATTTAGAAACAAATAATTTTAACTATTTAAATGAAAATATTTTTGCAGAAAATTGGGAAAGTATTGAAAAAAATTATTTTCAAATTTCTTATATTATACCAAATGAGGATGCAGAGGATTATTTAAGCATAAAAAATAACTTAGAAGATATTGAAAACTACAATTTCAAAAAAATATTGAATAAATATTATTCTGAAAATTTTATAATAATGATAATTTTCAAAAGTAAAAATAATATTAAATTTTATTCAAAAATAAATTTTGATGATAAGTTTGAAATATTAAGTAAAAATTTTAAAGATAAAAATATAGATAATCAAACAGACTTAAATTCAATGATACTTAATATCAAAAACGAATATGAAGATAATTGGAAATCTATTAATAAAATGAGTCCATCTACATCTGTTCCAATCCGATTGTCGTTAGAGTCAAATAATACAGAAAAATCATTAAAATTAGAAAATGCTTTGGGTAATTTAGATTTTGTAAATAGCTATAATATTGAAAAGTTTGATAGTAAAACTATTATATATAAAGTTTATTACAGCAGTAGTCCAAAAAGATTTTTAAAAGATATTTTATCTTATGATATTATTATTGATACATCCTCAAGCAACTGGAAAATAAAATGAGTGAATTAAATCAATTACTTCTAGACTTTGATTATAAAACTAATTTTAATGAACATGATTTTTATTTATCGAAAAGTAATTCTAACGCATTTAATTTGATTAATAAATGGCCTGACTGGGATAAAAAAATATTAAATATATCAGGTGAAAAATTCTCTGGAAAAAGTCACCTAGCAAATATTTTTAAATTAAAATCTAAAGCATTTTTAATTAAGGGAAATGAGATTGATAATTCAATTTTTAAAAGTATTAAATTACATGAAAGTATAATTATTGATGATTTTGAAGACTGTAACAAGGAAGAAATACTTTATTCAATTTTTAATCTAATAGATCAAGATAGTAAGTATTTGTTAATAAATTCATTTAAACCAATAAATGAAATTGAATATAGACTGCCTGATTTAATCTCAAGATCAAAAAATTGTCTTTACGCTGTAATTGAAAATCCAAATGATGAATTACTTTTTGCTATAATTCTAAAGAATTTTTCTGATCGCCAGATTAAAATTGAAAAAAAAATAATAAATTTCATAATTAGTAGAATTGACAGATCTTATAGAAAAATTGACGAATTTATATATAAGATTGACGAATTAAGCTTAAAAAAAAAAAAACCAATTAATTTAAAAACCATAAAAGAGATTTTGTAAATTGAATAAATATAGAACTCATACCTGCGGGGAATTAACCAAGTTAGATAAAGAGAAGGAAATTTCCTTATCTGGCTGGATTAACAAAAAAAGAGATCATGGAAATCTTTTATTTATAGACTTAAGAGATAATTTTGGAATTACTCAGTGCGTTATAGACAAAAGTAATGAAATTTTTAAGAAAATTGAAAAACTTTCTTTGGAAACTGTAATTAAAATTACGGGAATAGTTATTGAGAGATCAAATGAAACAATAAATAAAAATATTTCTACTGGCGAAATAGAAGTCAAAATTAATAATATTGATATTCTAGGGGAAACTAAAGAACTACCAATGCCAGTTTTTTCAGATCAAGAATATGCTGAAGAAATAAGACTTAAGTATAGATTTTTAGATTTAAGAAGAAAAAAAATACATCAAAATATTATCTTAAGATCAAAAGTAATTTCATTTATTAGAAATGAGATGCAAAAACTTGGTTTTTTAGAATTTCAAACTCCTATTTTAACTTCATCTAGCCCAGAGGGAGCAAGAGATTTTCTTGTACCTAGTAGATTAAATCCTGGAAAATTTTATGCTTTACCGCAAGCTCCTCAACAATTTAAGCAACTAATAATGGTTTCTGGTTTCGACAAATATTTTCAAATAGCGCCTTGTTTCAGAGACGAGGACGCCAGAGCAGATAGAAGTCCTGGAGAATTTTATCAATTAGATGTTGAAATGTCTTTTGTTGAACAAGAGGATGTCTTTCGAGTAATTGAAATTTTATTTCTAAAATTATTTAAATCATTCAGTAATAAAAAAATTCTTCATGAAAAGTTTCCAAGAATTACTTATAAAGATGCAATGCTTAAATACGGGTCAGATAAACCGGATTTAAGAAATCCTTTAGAAATTTCAGATTTAACAATTATTTTTGAAAGAGAAGATGTGAAATTTGATATTTTTAAAAAATTAGTGAAAAGTGGCTCACTAGTTAGGGCTTTAGTTACCAAGAATACAAAGGATAAACCTAGAAGTTTCTTTGATAGTATTGATAGATGGGCAAAAGAGCAAGGATCCTCTGGTCTAGCTTATTTTACATTAGAAAAAGATGATAAAATAAATGCCAAAGGACCAATTGGAAAATTTTTTTCAGAGAATGCATTATTAGAAATCATGAAACTAACAAATGCAAATATAGGTGATACGCTATTTCTTTCTTGTGGAAAGAAAAATGATGTAGAGAAAATATTAAGTGTTGCAAGAAATAAGATAGCTGAAGATTTAAATTTAATTGATAATGAAATATTTTCATTTTGTTGGATTATTGACTATCCAATGTATGAGATTGATGAAATTACAAAAAAAATAAAATTTAGTCATAATCCATTCTCAATGCCTCAAGGTGAAATAAATAAATTAGACTTATCTAATCCTTTAAATATTAAAGCCTATCAATACGATATTGTTTGTAATGGAATTGAGTTATCATCTGGTGCTATTAGAAACCATGTTCCTGAATTAATGTACAAATTATTTGAAATTGCTGGTTATTCAAAAAATGATGTTAATAATAAATTTAGCGGGATGATAAATGCTCTAAGTTATGGAGCACCTCCTCACGGAGGCATAGCACCAGGAATTGATAGAATAGTTATGCTATTAGCAAATGAAAAAAATATTAGAGAGGTGACCATGTTTCCAATGAATCAAAATGCACAAGATTTGATGATGAATGCACCTTCAAATATTTCTGACGAGCAACTACAAGAACTCAATTTAACTTTGAAAAAGAAAAATTAATTATTTTTTACCTTTTAGGCTTATTTTTATATCTGATAAATCTACTAATTTCCTTTTGAAATTACTCCTTACAAATCCTTTGCTTGTAATATCTTTTACTAATTTTAAGAATTGAGTTTTATCTTCACTATTCTCATCTGTACCAGCTTCATCTAAAATTTCAGATCCACCTATTGGAGGGGTGTGTGCTAGATCTTCTCTATTAAGATATGATATTGCCAGCTCTCTAAAAATATAATCTAGAATTGAAGTGGCACTTAATATTCTATCATTTCCAAATACTTTTCCTGAAGGTTCAAATTTGGTATCCACAAAAGCATTCACAAATTCGTCTAAAGGAACTCCGTATTGCAATCCAAGCGAAACAGCTATAGCAAAATTATTCATTGTAGCTTTTACTAGCTCACCTTCTTTACTTGTATCTATAAATATTTCTCCAATTTTACCATCTTCGTATTCACCAGTATGTAGATATACCTTATGATCGCCAATAGATGCTTTTTGGATATATCCTTTTCTTCTATCTGGCATACTAAATCTTTTTCCATTATTATCTTTAATATTTTTAGTTAATATTTCTTGGTTAATTTTAAGGCTTCTTTTTTGATCAGGTTTAGGAAGCTCTTTTTCAACAACATTTATATTATTTTTATCAATTTTTTCTAAATTTTTAGTTTTTCTATTATCTAGCTTTACATCTAATATTTCAAATTTGCCGTCATCTCTTTTCTCTATATTTTGAATATTTTTTTCGTCAATGTCATCCAGGTAATGACTTACCTTAAAACTACATGTGTAATACGTTTCTACTAAGTATTTTGCCATTGAATTTCCTTATTTATTTATAAAATTGAATCTTAAAGATATAATGTATATAGAAATTTAAAAATTTAGTCTAATTTAATTTTTACAATTTTAAATTGAAAAAAAATAAACTTTTTATGTTGACAGTATTCAAACAAATTTTTACTTGGTGGAATCAGCAGACATTTGGAACAAGATTACAAATATTCTTTTCAGGAAAACTAGTTGGAGAGGACAAAAATGGAAATAAATATTATGAGAGTAAATCAGGAAGAAGGTGGATAATTTATAATGGTGAAGTTGAAGCATCAAAAATACCTAACGAATGGTATTCATGGATGCATTACATGAATAATAAAATAGAAAATGATCATAATTTAAAAAAATATGATTGGCAGAAAGAACATTTGCCCAATCAAACAGGCTCAAGCAATTCATATCACCCAAAAAAGTACAGTAATGTTAAAAAAAAATATAAAAGTTGGAAAAGTTAATCTTATATTTATTATATCTTTTTCATTTCTTTTAATAAATAATATATTTGCTGATACTCCAATTAAAAGTGAAAAAATTGCTGAGTTAAGTGTTCTAGACAAAGTTAGTTCAAAAAATACAAATATTAAAATTCAAGTCGGAAAGGAATTTTCTTTTCAAAATCTAAGCATCAAAGTTTTAAAATGTTATAATTCGGAGTTTGATGACGACCCTGAAGTTACCGCATATATACAGGTCAAAGACACCACAATGACAAATAATGACAAAGTATTTATTTTTAATGATTGGACATTTGCATCAAGTCCATCGATTAGACCGTTTGATCATCCTGTTTATGATGTTTGGTTAAAAAAATGTTTTAGTTAAATCATTTTTTCTTTGTCTAACCAACTTACATTGAAATTAGACGATATAAATTTTTCATTATTGAGTAATACTTTATGTAGTTCAATTGTAGTTGTTATTCCTTCAATTACAAACTCGTCAAGAGATCTTAACATTCTTTGAATTGCCTCTTCTCTGTTTCTTCCATGTGTTATCACTTTGCAAACCATACTATCATAATATGGTGTAATTTTATATCCTTGATATATGGATCCATCAACTCTTGTCCTGAAGCCAGATGGCTGGTGACACATGCCTATTTTACCAGGAGAAGGTTGAAAATTATTGCTTGGATCTTCGGCGTTAATTCTACATTCAATAGCATGACCTCTTGGGTTTACATCACTTTGCTTCAAAGCTGTATCACCTGAAAAAGCTATCCATATCTGCTCTTTAATAATGTCAATTCCTGTAACCATCTCTGTTACTGGATGCTCAACTTGCACTCTTGTATTCATCTCTAAAAAATAGAATTTTCCATCCTCAAATATAAATTCAACTGTTCCAGCTCCTTCATACCCAATTTTACTAACCATACTAACGGTCTTCTCAAAAAGATCTTTTCTTATTGTATCATCTAAAACTGGACTTGGAGTTTCCTCTATAAGTTTTTGATGTCTGCGCTGAACTGAACAATCCCTCTCATGCAAATGGACAGTTCTATTCTTACCTGATAAAACCTGTACTTCAATATGTCTTGGATTTTGAAAAAATTTTTCAATATAAACTTCATCGTTTCCAAAAAATTTTTTTGCTTCTTGCTTAGCTATTAAAAAAAGATTTTCAAATTCTTCTTGTTTATTGACAATTTTCATTCCTTTCCCACCTCCTCCGCCAGAGGCCTTTATTAAAACTGGAAAACCTATCTTTTCACATATTTTTTTGGCATCATTAATATCTTTAATACCACCTTCTGAACCTTCGATTACTGGAAGTCCATATTTCTTTGCAACTTTTTTTGCTTGAATTTTATCACCCATCATCTTTATTAAATTAGATGAAGGACCTATAAATTTTATATCATTTTCTTCTAATATTTTTGCAAACTCAAAATTTTCTGATAAAAAACCATAACCAGGATGAACAGCTTCAGCACCTGTAAGTTCAATTGCTGACATTATTGCAGGAATATTTAAATAACTAAGTGTAGGTTGATGAGGACCTACACAAATACTTTCATCAGCCAATCTTACATGCATGCTATCTCTATCCACATCCGAATGAATAGCCACAGTTGAAATGCCCCATTCTTTGCAGGCTCTAATTATACGTACAGCTATTTCTCCTCTATTAGCTATGAGTATTTTTTTAAACATTAATTTATTTTAGGATCGCAATAGTCTGACCAAACTCAACGGGCTGGCCATCTTCAACACTTATTTCTTTTACAACTCCATCAAGTGGGCTTGGAACATGGTTCATAGTTTTCATAGCTTCAACAATCATAACTGTCTCACCTTTTTTAATTTTTTGACCTATCTCTATAAATTTTTTTCCACCTGGCTCTGGCGCCAGGTAAGCAGTTCCAATTATAGGGGAAATAATTTTTTTGGAGTTATCAATTGAAACTTCTTCTCTTATATTTTTTTTTTCACTGCTAGGAGCCACAGTTTCAATATTTTTTGATGTGCTTGATTTTGAAACCTTAACCTTAACATCTTTTTCAGTATATTCTATTTCTGTAAGATTAAACTCATCTAAATAATCAGTTAACTCTTTAATAATATTTTTATTAATTTTCATTTTTTAAGATTTCATGCATAGAGTTTATGGCTAAAATATAGCCATTTATTCCAAGTCCACATATTATACCAGTAACGACTGCACTTATAAGCGACTTATGCCTGAAATCCTCTCTTTTATAAATATTTGATATATGAATTTCTATAATGGGTTTTTTAAAAATACTCAAAGCATCTCTAATCGCGACTGAAGTATGACTGTAGCCAGCAGCATTTATAATAATTCCGTCATGTGTCTTGTGAGCATCTTGAACAATATTAACAATATCTCCTTCTATATTTGATTGTTTGATATCTATATTGATATTTAAATCTTTAGCTTTTTTTTGACAGATTTCCTCAAGATATTTATAGTCTTTGCTACCATATTGAGTTTGTTCTCTTTCACCTAATAGATTAAGATTAGGTCCATTAATAACTAATATTTTACTCATTAAAACTTTATATTATATGAATAAAAAAAATAAAATAAAAATAGTAGTGAATGGCAAGCATTTAACTGTAAATCTAAAATTTTCTTTAAAAAATCTTACTGAAAAGTTAAAAACACCTATTAATAAAGTAGCAATAGAACTTAATGAAGAAATAGTTGATAAAAAAAAATTGAATAAAACTTTTTTAAAAAGTAAAGATAAAATAGAGATTGTACATTTTATAGGTGGAGGTTAATGAAATTTGATATTTTAAAAATTGCAAACAAAAAATTTAAATCTAGACTTATAGTTGGTACAGGAAAATATAAAAATATGAAAGAGTGTGCTAAAGCAATAAAAATTTCTGGGGCGGAAATTGTTACTGTCGCTGTAAGAAGAGTAAATATATCAGATAGATCTAAACCATTGCTAATGGATTATATTGATCCAAAAAATATAATGTATCTTCCTAATACCGCAGGATGCTTTACTTCAAAAGAAGCTTTAAGAACATTAAGACTTGCACGTGAAATAGGAGGCTGGCAGATAGTTAAATTAGAAGTTTTAGGAGATAAAAAAAACTTATTTCCAGACATGATTGAAACTCTTAATTCTACCGAAATTTTAACAAAAGAGGGATTTAAAGTCATGGTTTATTGCAATGATGATCCACTAATGTGTAAGAGATTAGAAAACTCTGGTGCCTCAGCTATAATGCCACTTGCAGCACCTATTGGTTCGGGTTTAGGTATACAAAATAAAACAAATATCAAAATCCTAAGACATCAAACAAAGGTTCCTCTGATAATTGATGCAGGAATTGGTCAAGCTTCAGATGCTGTTCAAGCAATGGAAATGGGATGCGATGCAGTATTAATAAATACCGCAATTGCAAAAGCTAAAAATCCATATCAAATGGCCGAGTCAATGAAATATGCAGTAATATCAGGAAGAAAATCTTTTCTTTCAGGGAGTATAACTCCTAGTATTTTAGGATCTCCTTCATCTCCAAAGAAGGGATTAATCTAAATTTTTTTTCTCGAATTTTTTTTTTTGAATTTAGTTCTTTTAAAATTAGATTTATTTTTTTTTTTTAATTCTTTTTTTTTTTCAAATTTGTCCTCTACGATTTTTTGTAAAGTCTCAATTCTCTCGATTTTATCTAATACTTTAGATTGTTTTGATTTAAATTCTATTTTATAATCTTGTAGACCTAATTCATCTTCTGTATGGAGATTAATCTTAATCTTATTCTTTTTTTTAAAATAATCTAAATCCTCAGAAAAATAACTTTCTATAAATTTTAGTATTTTTTCGTTAACTTTAACGTCTACAACTTTAGCATTTGTTTCAAGTGTTTTAATCTCTATTAGTTTAATTACCTTTAATGCCAAGGTTTCGTTAGTTAATTTGATTGACCATTTAATATTACTTTCTCTTAACCTTTGTCTAGACATTTCAAGTAATCCAAAATTACTAATTCTTCCTATTTGAATTCTAGCTCTGTCATTTCTACATCTCTCCTTTAATCTTCTTTCAACCTGTTTACGATTATTAAAGCTAAGCATATCTATAAAATCTATTATTATTAGACCAGACAAATCTCTAATCTTAATTTGTCTGGCAATTTCCTCAGCTGCCTCAAGATTAGTATCTAGTGCAGTACTTTCAACGTTCTTTTGCTTTATAGATTTGCCTGAGTTAATGTCAATCGACACCAATGCTTCTGTTGGATTTATTACAAGATATCCTCCTGAGCTAAGCTTTACTTCTGTTTTAAATATTTCAAAAAGTTTTTTTTCTATATTTTCCTTAAAAAATAACGATACCTTTTCCCGAAATTTTTTTACTTTTTTCACTTGCTTTGGCATCATTAGTTTCATGTAATTTTTTGCCTTTTGATATCCTTCGTTACCTTCTACTATAATGTTTAGTGTATCGTCGTCGTACATATCTCTTATACTTCTTTTAATAATATCGCTCTCTTGATGAATTAAAGATGGTGCTATCGAATTTAATGCATTATTTTTTATCGAGTTCCAAGCCGAAATTAAATTTTTTAGATCACCATCTATTTCATTTTTTGTTTTATTTGACCCAGCTGTTCTAACTATAATTCCCATCTCTTTTGGAATATCTATTTCATTTAAGATTTTTCTAATCTTCTTTCTATCCCCAGGATTAAATATTTTTCTTGAAATACCTCCACCTTTAGCAGTGTTGGGCATTAAAACTATGTACTTTCCTGCAATACTAATAAAAGTACTAAGTGCCGCTCCTTTAAAACCTCTTTCATCTTTTAGCACTTGGACCAATATAACCTGATTTGGTTTAATAACTTCCTGAATTTTGTATCTTTTAGATGGAAATTTTTTTTCACTATTTTTTTTTTCTTTACTTTCATCCTCTGATTTTTCTACTGGATCGTTTAATTTAATTTCTTTATTTCCCTCTAAAATTTGATTTTCATTATTTTCACTTTCTTTTGATAATTCTTCTCTGACTTTTTCTTCTTCTTCTTTTATTTTATCTAAATCTGTTTGTGGAAGTTGATAGTAGTCAGATTGAATATCATTAAAAGACAAAAAACCATGTCTCTCTCTTCCAAAATCTACAAAAGCAGCTTGTAAAGAAGGTTCAATCCTGCTTACTTTTCCAAGATAAATATTATTTTTTATAAGTGTGTTGTTAATACTTTCATATTCGTAGTCTTCAATATGATTTTCATTTTTGAGAACAACTCTAGTTTCATTAGGATGCGAAGCATCGATATATAAATTTTTTGACATAAATTTTGATTATTTTTCATTTGTTAAATTTTTAAATTCGGTGCCTTAACTTTAACAAATTCAATTAATAATTTAAACTAAAATGAGTAAATATATAAAAAATCTTTTAATAGCATTAATGTTAATTTCATTACTGTCTATTATAGTAGTATTCTCAATACTTTGGTCTTATTCAAATAAATTACCAGATTATAAATTTTTGAAAAATTATAAGCCTCCAGTTTCAAGTAAAGTTTATTCAGGAAATGGTATATTGATAAGTGACTTTTCGTCTGAAAAAAGAATATTTGTACCTTTTAATGCTGTTCCAAAAAAAATAATTAATTCATTCTTGTCCTCAGAGGATAAGAATTTTTTTAAACATCCAGGCGTAGATGCAAAAGGGGTATTAAGAGCAATCAAAAATAACATTTTTAATTTAATAAAATCAAATAGATTAGAGGGAGCTTCTACCATTACTCAACAAGTGGCAAAAAATTTTCTTTTATCTAATGAAGTTAGTTTAGATAGAAAAATAAAAGAGGCTATTCTAGCATTCAGGATTGAAAGAGCCTTGTCAAAAGAGAGAATACTAGAACTTTATTTAAATCAGATTTATCTTGGCGAAGGGTCCTATGGTATAGCCTCAGCAAGTCTCAGATATTTTGATAAACCTATTGGTGAATTGAATTATTCAGAGGCTGCTTTGTTAGCTGCACTACCTAAGGCTCCTAGCAAATATAACCCATATAAAAATAAAGAATTAGCAACCTATAGACGGGATTTAGTAATTAAAAACCTTTATGAAAACAAATATATCTCTAAAGAAAAGTACAATGATTTAATTAATTCTGAAATCATTTTAAAAAAGAGAAAAAGAATTTTTTTAGAAGATACAAGATATTTTATAGAAGATATAAGAAAAAAAGTAATACAAAATTATGGATATGATAAAGTTCATAAACAAGGTTTTAATATAAAAAGTCCAATTAATTTAGAACTTCAGAATTTAGCTTCAGCTTCATTAAGAAAAGGATTATTAGAGTTTGATAAAAGGAAAGGATGGCGTGGCCCTTTAGATAATAGGAAAAATAAAGATTGGAATAAAAACTTGGAGAAGTTTGATTTAGAAAAAACAATTGGTTGGCAAGTAGCAATTGTAAAAAGGATAGATAAATTTGAGACTTTAATACAAACATCAAATAAGGAATATGGAATAATAAATTATGAGGATATTGATTGGACAAGGAAAAATTTCGATCAAATTTTCAAAGTTAATGATCTAATCTATGTAAAAAAAATTTCTGACGGTATTTTTAGTTTAAGACAGCTACCAAATGTTAATGGTGGAATTGTTGTCATGGATCCTTACACCGGAAGAGTACTAGCAATGTCAGGAGGTTTTAGTTTTAAAAAAAGTGAATTTAATAGAGTATCACAAGCAAAGAGACAGCCTGGATCTGCTTTTAAACCTTTCATTTATGCTCTTGCGTTAGAAAATAATTATACCCCATCCTCTTTGATTTTAGATGCTCCAATTGTTCTTGATCAAGGAGAAGATTTAAAAGTGTGGAAACCAGAAAATTATGGTAAAAAATTTTATGGCCTTTCTACATTAAGAACGGGTGTCGAAAAGTCTAGAAATTTGATGACTGTGAGGATTTCACAAGACTTAGGGATAGACAAAATTATAAATTTTTCAAAAAAACTTAATATCTACGATAATCCTGATGAATTATTATCAGTCGCATTAGGATCAGCAGAAACAACTTTATTGAACATAACTAGTGCATATTGTTCGTTTGTAAACGGAGGAAAATTAGTTACTCCTGTTATAATTGATAGAATTCAGGGAAGTGAGGGGAATACAATTTTTAATAATGAAAAAAGATTTTGTGAAAATTGTGATAAAATTTCTTTTGAAGGTAATAACATTCCAATAATTAAAAGTAACTTTAAACAAATATTTTCTGCACAAACTGCTTATCAAATGACTTCTATATTGGAAGGAGTAATACAAAGAGGCACTGGAAAAAAACTAAATGACTTAAATTTACAGCTTGGAGGAAAAACAGGGACAACTAACAATAATACTGATACCTGGTTTATAGGATTTACATCTAATCTTGTTGTTGGTGTTTATGTTGGATACGACAGTCCAAAAAGATTAGGAAAATACGAGACAGGCTCTAAAACAGCACTTCCAATATTTAAAGAATTCATAAAAAAAGCGATAAATAATTATGATGCCAGACCTTTTAAAATTGCAAAAGGAATTAAAATGATGGTAATTGATGCTGAGACTGGAAAAAAAGCAGATTTTGGCTCAAAAAAAACGATTATTGAATCTTATAAAAAAGAAAAAATTGAAAATCAGTTAATAATTAGTAATGTCGAAAATAATTCTGATAAATTAGAAAAAAATATTTTAAAATTTTATTAATGGAACAGGAAATAGATAAATTTAAATCTGAAGTAATAAAGATAAATCAAAGAATCAAGGAGTTTCTTTGAAACACAAAATATAGAGAAAAAAAGAAATAAACTAAATGCCATTGCAGAAGATCCAAAATTTTGGAGTGATAGAAAACAAGCTGAAAAAATATTAAAGGAAAAAAAAAGTTACGATAATTTATTAGATTCCCACAAGCATTCAGAGCAAGAGATTAATGATCTATATGATATTTTTCAATTAGCTAGTGAGGAAAATGATAAACAACTACTTCAAGAGACTTTAAAAAAATTTTCAAATCTAAAAGAAGAATTAAAAAAATTAGAAATTAAATGTTTTCTTTCTAATGAAAATGATATTTTAGACAGTTATTTAGAATTTCATGCAGGAGCAGGTGGTACCGAAAGTCAAGATTGGGCAGAAATGTTAAGAAGAATGTATATGAAATGGGCAGCTGTTAGAGATCATAAAGTAGAATTAATTAGCGAGCATAAAGGAGACGAAGCAGGAATAAAATCTTCAGTAATAAAAATCTCTGGAGAATATATTTATGGCTTTTTAAAATCAGAGTCTGGGATTCATCGTTTAGTTAGAATTTCACCTTTTGACTCAGGGGCTAGAAGACATACCAGTTTTGCTAGTGTTTGGGTTTATCCAGTAATTAGTGAGGATATAGATATAGAGATATTAGAAAAAGATTTAAGAATAGATACTTATAGATCAAGTGGAGCAGGTGGACAGCATGTAAACACAACAGATAGTGCTGTAAGAATTACACATATTCCAAGTAAAATTGTTGTTCAATGTCAAAATGAAAGATCTCAGCATAAAAATAAGGAAACATGCATGAATATGCTTAAAGCGAGACTCTATGAGCATGAAATCCAAAAAAGAAAAAAAGAGAACGATAGTATTGAAAATTCAAAATCTGAAATTGGTTGGGGACATCAAATTAGATCATATGTATTACATCCTTATAGAATGGTTAAAGATAATAGAACAAATTATGAGAACTCTAATCCTGATAAAGTTTTAGATGGTGAGATTGATGATTTTTTAGAAAATTCTTTATATAAAATAAATGCGTAAAACTATTTTAATTATAATTTCAATAATTTTAACAGTTTTATTTTTTTCTCTTATTTATTTAAGCACTTATGGAGTCAAGACAGACAATTTTAATACTTTTATAAATACCAAAGTTAACGAATATAATTCAAGATTAAATCTTAAACTTGAAGATGTATTTATTAAGTTAAATCTGATTCAAGGTTCTATAAATATTAATACTAAAGATTCAATTTTGATTGCTGAAAATAATGAAATAAAAATTTTAAAAACAGATATAAATTTAAATATTATAAAATTTATTAAAAAAGAAAACTCAATTAAAAATATAAAGATACAGTCCTCAGAAAATTCTATAAAAAGAGTTACATCCATATTAAACTCTGTGAACTTTGACCTATCTAGATATGTAGTTTATAGCCAAATCAAAAAAGGATTGATTAAATTTAAATTAGAAGTTGATTTTGATAATATGAGTCAAAAACTATATTCATATAGCCTTTCTGGTTCTGTAAAAGAAGCTAAATTTAATTTACTAGGCTATGACAGTATTGACGGAATAAATTTTAATTTTGATACTAAGGATAAATTGACAAAAATTTCTAATTTAAATTTTAGATATCAAAATTTAAATTTTGTATCAGAAAGTATTGAAATTATCGACGAAAAATCAGACTTGTATTCTATAAAAGGAGATATTGAAAATTCAGAAGCATTAATAAATCCAAATGTATTATTTAAACTAGCAAATATCAAACAGGATTTTTTATCCAACAAAGATATTCCAATTAAGAGCAAAAATTTTTTTTCATTTAAATTTAATAAATTAAAAAAAATAGAAAATATGAAAATTGATTCAATTATAAATTTTGATGAAATACACTTAGGTAAAAAGTACAAAAATTTAATTTTTCTAAAGGATGGTACAATTAACTCTAGGTATGAAAATAGCCAATTGAATGCAGATTTAACATCAAATTTTGTATTCTATAATGACTTAAAATCACAAAATAATTATAAAGACAATAAATTAAAATTATTTTTAAAAAGTAAAAAAAATAAAAAAATCAGAATAAATGGAAATATTAGTAATAAAAAAATACTTCTAGATACCAAGATTTTTTTAAATTTTTTAGGATTAGATACCAATCTAATAGCTGATGAAAGTATAAATATTGAAACAGACAATCAATTCAAATTTGAAATTAATAACAGTAAAGTAGAAAATTACCTTATTAATTCAAAAATTGATTTTGATAAATTAGAGCTAAATAAAAAAATCCAAGATTTTCTGTATTTAAAAAATATTAAGACTGAATTAATCTTTGGAAATGAAATACTAAAGCTTGATTTGAAAAGTAATTATTCATTTTTAAATCAAAACTATAATAATGAGTTAGATAATAATATTTTAAATTTAAAACTAGATAAAAATAGATCAAATATCAGTGATGTAGAAATCTTTTTAAAGACTAAAAACAATAATATCAATACAAAAGAATTTAAAAAATATTTTAATGTTCAAGAAATTTTATTAGAAGATCAAATTATCAATATAGATTCTGATTTTTTGATAAATTTTTCAATTGACGATAAATTTAATATAAACAAACTTAGTGTAAGCTCTGATTTAAATTTTGATAATCTAGATATTAATTTTAAATCTAATATCGTAAAAAAATATTTAGAAAATTATGAAAATAAAATATCTATCAAGGATCCAAAGCTTTCATTTAAATACTCGAACGATTTAATTAATTTTCAATTAGATGGAAAATATTCATTAAACAACAAAAAAGATAATTTTTTTATTAAATTTGAGGGAAATCAAAATAATTTTGAACTTTACACTTTACTGGATTTAGATAAAAGTGTTTTAAACTTAAAAGATATTCAATATTATAAAAAAAAAAATATACCTGCAAAATTAGAAATTATATTAAATAAATCTAAAAAAGGTTTTAATTTTAAAAAAATTATCTTTAATGAAAATAAAAATTTTATTTTAGCTCAAAATTTAAATATATCTCCTGACTTTAAGATACAGAGTGTAGAGGAAATTGATGTCAATTTTGTTAATACAAATAAAATTCTAAACAACTTCAAAATAAAAAAAAATTCAAATAACTATAATTTTATTGGAAATCAAATTGATGGAGAACAATTTGTTGAAAGACTATTGAAAGGTAATAAAAAAAATAAAATTTCCAAATTATTTTACAATATTAATACTTCATTAATATTGAACATAAATAAAATATATTTAGAAAAAAATACATACCTTGAGAAATTTTTAGGAGAATTTGATATAAAGGAAAATAAGTTATTCCTAGCTAAGGTTGATGCAGTCTTAGAAAACAATAAGAAATTCTCTTATTCTTACAGAACAACAATCAAAAATGAAAAAATTACAAATATATTTATTGATGGACCCAAACCATTTATAAATAATTATAAATTTATTAAAGGTTTTAGCGAAGGCAAATTAAAATTTAATTCTATAAAGATTGATAATACTTCTAGATCAAATCTAAAAATTAATAATTTTAAAGTTAAGGAAGTTCCAGTTTTAGCAAAAATACTTACACTTGCATCTTTGCAAGGAATTGCAGATCTTCTAACAGGAGAAGGAATAAGATTCGACGAATTTGAAATGGATTTCAAGACAAAAAATAATCTAATAGAAATCGATGAGCTTTATGCACTTGGGCCAGCTATATCGATAATGATGGAAGGTTACATTGAGATAGACAGAGTAACAAGTTTAAGAGGAACTTTAGTACCAGCAACAACAATTAATAAAACAATATCAAAAATTCCTTTACTTGGTAACATCTTAGTTGGTAGTAAAACTGGTGAAGGTGTGTTTGGTGTAAGTTTTAAGATTAAGGGACCACCAAATAATTTAAAAAGTTCAGTAAATCCAATAAAAACACTGACTCCAAGATTTATTACAAGGACTCTAGAAATTATTAAAGGTAATTAAACTGTAATTTTGAAGTGCTTCTTCTTTCCTATGGATAACTTTACAAAACCTTTCTCAGAGAACAAGATAGGATCAACAATATATTTTTCATCATTTATATTTTTATTATCTATTTTAATAGCGTTTGATTTAATCAATCTTCTTATTTCAGATTTTGAAATATCTTTATTAACAAATGAAATAAGCTCTATAATATTTTTTGATAAAATATCATTTTTGACTTTAATTCCTGGAAGATTTTCACCAGTAGAGTTTTCTTTAAAGGTATTTCTAGCAAGTTTTGCAGATCTTTCAGCTTCTTTTTTCCCATGAAGCATTTCTGTTGCATTATTGGCAAGTAAAATTTTTAATTCATTGATATCTTTATCTTTTAAATTATTTACTCTATCTAAAGATAAATCAGTGAACATTTTTAAAAACTTAAATACATCACGATCATCCGTATTTCTCCAAAACTGCCAATAGTCATATGGTGATAGCATATCTTTATTAAGCCATATTGCACCTTTTTCAGTTTTACCCATTTTAGCGCCTGATGCTAAAGTTATAAGTGGTGTAGTTAAACCATATACATGATTTCCAGACTCTCTTTTAATAAGCTCAACTCCATTTACTATATTGCCCCATTGATCTGATCCACCAATTTGTAAACTACAGTTGTTTGATTTGTTAAGCTCATAAAAATCATATGCTTGTAGAATCATATAATTAAATTCCATGTAACTTAATGATTGTTCTCTTTCCAATCTTAATTTTACACTATCAAATGTTAACATTTTATTGATTGTAAAATGTCTTCCTATATCTCTCAAAAAATTTATATAGTTAAGTTTGCTTAACCATTTATAGTTGTTAACAAATAAAGGTTTTAATTTTGGATTATTTGTTCTTAGAAAAATTTTAAAAACTTTTTTTATATTATTAATATTACTCTCAATCTGTTTTTCAGATAATATCTTTCTAGTTTCTTCTTTTCCAGATGGATCCCCTATTCTTGTTGTTCCTCCGCCTAGAAGAATAATTGGTCTATGTCCATGTTTTTGTAAAAGCCTAAGACACATTATTTGTAATAAACTACCTACGTGAAGACTGGGAGCAGTACTATCAAATCCAATATAAGCATTAGTACTTTCTTTATTTAATAAATTTGATAATTCTAATTCATTGGTACATTGATAGTAGTATCCTCTGTCTTTAAATTCTTTTAAAAAATTATTCATAGGTTTATAGTCTTACAATATACATATTTTAATAAAAAAAAATAAGAATGGAAAAAATTTTATCAGCACTTGGGTTTATGAGTGGTACATCTGGTGATGGTGTAGACTCTTCAGTTATAAGCTCTAATGGCAAGGACAGTATTTCTATCAAATATAATAGATTTGACACTTATCCATCAGAGCTTTTAAATAAAATTCATAGAATAAAAGAAAATATTTCAAAAATGCAAGATCTGTTAAAATATTCTTCTAAAATTGAGGAATTAGAGAGAGAAATCACAGACTTTCATGTCGATATTGCAATTAAAATATCAAAACAAATTAATTATGATCTTATAGGTTTTCATGGTCATACCATTTATCATAATTCAGGCGAAAAGATTTCTAAACAAATAGGTCTAGGTAATAGTTTATCAATAAAAACTAATAAAACTGTAGTTTATGATTTTAGACAATATGATATCAAAAATGGGGGAGAGGGAGCGCCTTTAGCTCCAATTTACCACCTTGCACTTATAAAAAACTTATTCAAAGAAAGTAAAGTAAGAGTGCCAATTTCAATATTAAATATTGGGGGTATAGCAAATATTACTGAAATTAATAAAAATTTTAAAATTAAAAGTAGAGATATAGGACCAGGAAATTGCTTAATTGACAAGTGGATGAGAAAAAATTCTAACAAAGCTTTTGACAAGGATGGGAATTTTGCAATGAAAGGAAAAATAGACAAATTTATTTTTGATCAATATATCGATAACTATTATTATAGTAAAATTAATTCTAAGAGATCCTTGGATACAAATGATTTTGATATTTCCTTTGCAAAAGGTCTTTCGTTAGAAAACGGAGCAACTACAATTACTGATTTAACATCCGAATTGTTATCAAAAAAAACCGGAAAAAATAATATTTATATTTGTGGTGGTGGTCGAAAAAATAAATACTTAATTAATTCATTGAAAAATAAAATTAGAAATAAAATTTCCTTAATAGATGATTTAAATATTGATGGTGACTTTGTTGAGTCACAAGCATTTGCATTCCTTGCAATTAGATCTTACTTAGGACTGCCTATTTCATTTCCATCAACTACTAATTGTAAAATACCCACAGTTGGCGGTACTATTATTAAAAATTCTTAATTAATATAAAGCAGTTTCTTTTTTTATATATTTATTAAGTGATTTAATTAAAGCTAAATCATTTTTAGAGAAAAAATGATTTGCATCCTGAACAGCCTCAAATTCAACTTTTATACCTTTTTGTTCGCTAAGTCTTTTATTTAAATCATTTATATGTTCTATTGGAACTAGCTCATCTTTTTTTCCATAAATCATTGTACCAGATGTAGGACATGGTGATAAAAAAGAAAAATCATAAACATTTGGTTGAGGCGAGACAACAACGAACCTATTTATTTCAGGTCTTCTCATTAATAATTGCATTGCAATCAAAGATCCAAAAGAAAAACCTGAAATCCAACATTGAGAGTTATCAAAGTTTTCTCTTTCTAACCAATCTAAGGCAGCTGCTGCATCTGCGAGTTCTCCTTGCCCGTTATCAAACTCACCATCGCTTTTCCCAACACCTCTAAAATTCACTCTACAAACTGAAAAATCATTATCGATAAATGTTTGAAATATATTGACAACTATCTTATTGTTCATTGTTCCACCGTATTGAGGATGAGGATGTAAAACTAATGCAATTGGCGAAGTATTTTTTTTACTTTTATAATATTTAGCTTCTAGTCTTCCGGCTGGACCTGGTATAAATATTTCTACAATTTTATTATCTACTGATGTCATTGATTATTAATCTCAAAAAAAAATAAGGTTTTTCTATCAAAATTGAGTGACAAAATGCAAGTTTTTATATATCAATTAATCTTGACTAAAATAGTCGGATATATATATAAGTCCCGTAAATTGCGGAAAATATGAAATTATCAAGTAAAGGTAGATACGCTGTAATGGCTTTAGCGGATCTAGCAAAATTTAATTTAAAAGAGCCAGTATCATTAAGAGATATATCTTTAAGGCAAGGTATATCGCTTGTTTACTTGGAACAGCTTTTTTCAAAATTAAAAAAGAACCAAATAGTTACAAGTGTTAGAGGTAATAAAGGCGGTTACATATTATCAAAACGAGCTTCTGAGATAAAAATTTCAGATGTATTTATTGCTGTAGACGAAAAAGTAAAAACAGTTGGGTGTGAAAAACATTCAGAGAACGGATGTAATGGTAAATCCTCTAAATGTATTACCCATGATTTATGGGATGAGCTAGAAGATTATATAAATAACTTTTTCCAGCAAAAAACGTTAAGTGATTTAATTAATAAAAGAACTTTAAATGGATAACAGACAAAAAGAAATTGATAATCTAAAAGATTATAAATACGGTTTTACAACTGATATTGAAAACACAAGAGCGCCCAAGGGATTAAACGAAGATGTGATAAAATTTATTTCTAATGTTAAAAAAGAACCACAATGGATGCTTGATTTTAGATTAAAAGCATATGAAAGATTTAAACAGTTGAAAGAACCTGATTGGCAAAAACCAAAATATCCAAAAATAGATTATCAAGATTTATATTATTATTCAGCTCCTAAAAGTATGAAAGATAAACCAAAAAACTTGGATGATTTAGACCCTAAACTTTTAGAAACTTACAAAAAATTAGGTATACCACTGCAAGAGCAAAAAAGACTTAATGGTATTGCAGTTGATGCAGTATTTGACTCTGTTTCTGTTGCAACAACATTTAGAGAAGAACTTACAAAACAGGGAATTATTTTTTGTCCAATTTCAGAAGCTATACAAAATCATCCTGAATTAGTTAAAAAATATTTAGGTTCGGTTATACAAGTCACTGACCATTTCTTTGCAACTCTAAACTCTGCAGTTTTTACTGATGGATCATTTGCCTACATACCTGAAGGCGTACGTTGCCCAATGGAGCTTTCAACATACTTTAGAATTAATGCATCTAATACAGGACAATTTGAAAGAACATTAATTGTTGCTGATAAGGGAAGCTATGTAAGTTATTTAGAAGGTTGTACAGCTCCAATGCGAGATGAAAATCAGCTACATGCAGCAAATGTAGAATTAGTTGCATTGGATGATGCAGAGATAAAATATTCTACAGTTCAGAATTGGTATCCTGGTGATAAAGATGGAAAAGGTGGAATTTATAATTTTGTTACAAAGCGTGGATTGTGTAAAGGAAAGAACTCTAAAATCTCTTGGACACAAGTCGAAACTGGTTCTGCCATTACTTGGAAATATCCAAGTTGTATTTTAAAAGGTGATAATTCTGTTGGAGAATTTTACTCTATCGCTATTACAAATAATCACCAAAAAGCAGATACTGGAACTAAAATGATTCATTTAGGAAAAAATACTAAAAGTAAAATAATATCAAAGGGTATTAGCGCTGGTTACTCAGATATGACTTACAGAGGGTTAGTTGACATCTCACCAAAAGCTTCTGATTCCAACAATTATACTCAATGTGACTCTTTATTAATGGGCAACAAATGTGGGGCACATACAGTTCCGTATATCAAAAATAAAAATTCAGAATCGAATATTGCTCATGAAGCAACAACATCAAAAATTAGTGAAGAGCAATTACATTACTGTCAACAGAGAGGCTTGAGTGCTGAAGAGGCAGTAGGATTAATTGTTAATGGATTTTGCAAAGAAGTATTACAACAATTACCAATGGAATTTGCTGTTGAGGCTCAAAAGCTAGTTGGTATCAGCTTAGAAGGAAGTGTTGGCTGATGTTAAAAATAAATAAATTAAACGCAAAAATCGATAGCAAAGAAATTTTAAAGGGATTTTCTCTAAATATTAATCCTGGAGAGGTTCATGCTATTATGGGACCAAATGGATCTGGTAAAAGTACGCTATCAAATATTTTGTCAGGTAAAAAAGGATATGAAGTTTCAGGAGAAGTACTTTTTGAGGAAAAAGATTTGTTTGAGCTTGAAACAGAGGAAAGAGCTCATAAAGGTATTTTTCTTGCCTTTCAATATCCATTAGAAATTCCAGGTGTTAATACAAATATATTTCTAAAGACTTCATTAAATGCAGTAAGAAAGGCAAGAGGTGAAAAAGAGCTTGATGCTATAGAATTTTTAAAATTAGTGAAGGAAAAGTCTAAAGAACTTAAATTTGATGAAGAAAAATTAAACAGACAACTGAATGTTGGTTTTTCAGGTGGAGAGAAAAAGAAAAATGAAATTTTACAAATGTCTTTATTGGCTCCAAAATTATCAATTTTGGATGAAACAGATTCTGGTCTAGATATTGATGCATTAAGAATTGTAGCTGATGGAGTTAATACATTAAGGGATGATAAAAATTCGTTTTTAATAATTACACATTACCAAAGATTACTTGATTATATTAAACCTGATTTTGTTCATGTTTTAATGGATGGAAAAATCGTAAAATCTGGTGGTGCAGAATTAGCTTTGGAACTAGAAAAAAAGGGGTATGAAAATTTTCATTAGATGAAAGAGCAACTACAAAAAGATTTTGATAATACTATTAGAAATTTAACTTTATCTCAAAAAGACATTGAAATAAAAAAATTTTATTTAGATAATTTTATTAATAAAGGTTTTCCAAACAGAAAAGAAGAAGACTGGAAATTTTCTGACCTTAACCAAATAATAAAAAGAAATATTGGAGAGCTAAGTTTTTATAGTGACTATACATCTACAAATAAAGTTGATACTTCTGCATTTGTAGATGGTTTAGAGCATAACAAAGTAGTATTTATTAATGGAAGAATAGAAAAAATTGATTTTGAATATGAAAAAAAAGATCAAATAGAAATAATTGATCAGTCAGAAACTATTAATAAATTTAATAATAATAGTTCTTTATCTGACTTAAATAGCGCCTTTACTAATAAGTCTTTTAAAATAGTGGTTAAAAAAGGTTATCAATTAATAAAACCATTGATTATTTATCATACAACAAACTCTAAAATTTGGTCTAAAAATATTAATTTAAGACTAAATTTTGAATTATATGAAAATAGCTCATTAAGATTAATTGATTTATTTAGGGACAATTCGGAAAAAAATTTTCTAAATATATTTTACAACTTTGATTTAAAAGAAAACTCCGTTTTAAAAAATTACAAAGTAGATAAATTTGAAAATAAAAATATTAAGTACTCCTTCAATAATATTGAGCAAGATAAAAACAGTATTTCAGAAACTTTTATTTTATCATCAGGATCAAATTTTTGTAAGAATGAAATTAATTGTAACTTAAATGGAGAATATTCATCAGCTTTTGTTAATGGTATTTTCTCTATAAATAATAATAAACACCATGAAATTAGAACAATCATAAATCACTTAACAGAAAATACAAAAAGTTATCAACTTATAAAAAGTGTTTTAGAAGATAGTTCTAAAGCAGTATATCAAGGAAAAATATTTGTTAACTCTAAGGCACAAAAAACAGATGGTTATCAACTTAGTAAAGCAATTTTATTAAATAAAGTTTCTGAGTTTAATGCTAAACCAGAGTTAGAAATTTATGCAGATGACGTCAAATGTTCACACGGTTCTGCATCAGGTAGTCTTAATGAGGACTCGATATTTTACTTAATGTCTAGAGGATTAAATTATCAACAGTCAAGAGAACTTTTAATTAATGGTTTTCTGTTAGATGTTGTTGAAAAAATTACTGACCCTGAAGTAAAAAATTTAATTAAAAATATGATTGGAATTAAGGAATGAAAATAGAGAACATAAAAACAGAGTTTCCTATATTTGATGAAAAAATACAAAATAATGATTTAGTCTATTTAGATAGCGCTAACTCATCACAAAAACCAAAAGTTGTGGCTGATAAAATAAATGAATTTTATACTAAACAATTTTCGAATGTTGGAAGAAGTGTTCATTATTTAGCAGTTGCAGCGACAAACTTATATGAAAATACAAGGTCATCTGTGCAAAAATACATCAATGCTAAAGATAAAAATGAAATAGTTTTTACCAAAGGAGCCACTGAAGCATTAAATTTAGTAGCCAATACTCTAGGGCAAAAATATCTGAATGAGGGAGATGAAGTTTTAATTACAGAGCTTGAGCACCATTCAAATTATGTGCCTTGGCATTTCTTAAGAAAATCAAAAAATATTAAAATCAATTTTGCAGAGGTAAATGAAGATGGTGACATTTCTCTAGAGGATATTGAAAAAAAAATAACATCTAAGACTAAAGTAATAGCAATTACTCATTTATCTAACGTGACGGGAGCAATATTGCCTATTAAAGAAATAACAGATTTAGCTCATTCTAAAGGAATAATAGTTGTAATTGATGGTTGTCAGGGAGCTCCTCATCTCAAATTAGATATGCAAGACTTAGATTGTGATTTTTATGCAATATCATGCCATAAAATGTATGGACCTACTGGACTAGGTGTTTTGTATGGTAAAAAGAAGTGGTTAGAAGAACTACCACCCTATCAAGGTGGAGGTGGTATGATTAGAGAAGTAAAAAAAGATAAAATATCTTATGGTGATTTACCAAATAAATATGAGGCTGGGACCATGGCTACAGCTCAAGTTATTGCATTTGATCAGTCAATAAAGTTTATGGAGAGTATTGGTATTGAGAATATCATGAAACATGAAGCTGATTTAGTTGAGTATGGTCAAGATTTATTACAAAAAAATAATTCAGTTAAATTAATTGGCAGTCCAAAAAACAAAGGTGGAGTTTTATCCTTCACATTGGAAGGTGTTCATCCACATGACATTGCAACAATACTTGATGAAGACGGAGTTGCAATAAGAGCAGGCCATCATTGTTGTCAAATATTACATGATAAATTAAATATACCTGCTAGTGCAAGAGCATCGGTTGGAATTTATAATACTAAAGATGACTTAGATAAATTAAATGAGTCTATTAATAACTGTAAAAAAATATTTAATTTAAAATGAACTTAAAAGAACTTTATCAAGAAATTATTTTAGAGCATGGAAAAAATCCAAGGAATCTTGGAAAAGTACATGAGTTTAATAAAGATGCAAAAGGTCATAACCCTTTATGTGGAGACAATGTTCATGTTTATCTTAAATTAAATGGACAAAAAATAGTTGAGGATATTTCATTTGAAGGAAGTGGATGTGCTATTTCAATGGCGTCAGCTTCAATCATGACTGATTTAATTAAAGGCAAAAATGAACATGAAGCTAAAGAGATAGTTGAAGATTTTTTAGGAATGATTAAAGAAAATCCAGATTTAAAATCAGAATACTTAAAAGAAGATGAGAAAACTAAATTAATGTGTTTATCTGGTGTTAAACAATATCCAATGAGAGTTAAGTGCGCAACATTATCGTGGCATACTCTTACATCTGCAATGGACAACTCAAAGGAAATCACTAATACCGAGTCATAACTTTATGGAATTAAAAGAAAAAGTAATTCAAGAAATAAAAAAAATTTACGATCCTGAAATACCAGTTAATATTTACGAACTTGGATTAATTTATGATATTAATGTAGATGGAAAAAATATCAGTGTAAAAATGACATTAACTACTCCAAACTGTCCAGTTGCAGAAAGTTTGCCAAAAGAAGTTAAAGATAGTATTATGCAATTAGAAGAGGTAGATAAAGTAGATTTAGATTTAGTTTGGGAACCACCATGGGACAAGTCCATGATGTCAGAGGCAGCAAAATTAGAATTAAACTTATGACAAAACAAGTTATATCATTAAGCGATCAAGCAGCAGATAGAATAAAAGAAATTATGTCCTCTGCTGAAAATGACTCTATTGGTGTTAGAGTTGGAGTAAAATCAGGTGGATGCGCAGGAATGTCATATATCATGGAATACACAAAGGAAATAAATCCTAATGATGAAGTTATTGAGGACAAAGGTGTGAAAGTTTACATAGATCCTGCCGCTGTAATGTACCTTTTTGGAACTGAAATGGATTACAAAAAAGAGGAATTTTCATCACAATTTGTTTTTAACAATCCAAATGAAACTGAAAGGTGCGGTTGCGGAGAATCTTTTAAAGTTTAATTAATTATTGGTAATAGGAAATAAACCAATATTGGCCTCTTTTATTCATAGAATAAGTCTTATTTTTTCTCTTAGGTCTCCTAATTTCATGTCTTTTAAAACCAAATATATTCTTTATAGTTAATATGATTTTAGTCATACCTTTACTTAACAAAATTTAGTAAATTTAGAATTCTAATATGGGAATACCTGCTATTACTACAGGTAATCCCATAAAAATTAGCTTTTTAACAGCTATAATACATGTCAAATTCAATAGGGTGCGGCGTATGTTCAAAATTATGAATTTCTTCATATTTAAGTTCAATGTACGCATCTATTTGATCATCAGTAAATACATTACCCTGAGTTAAGAAACCTCTATCTTTGTCCAATGACTCCATTGCTTCTCTCAAAGAGCCACAAACAGTTGGCACTTTTTTAACTTGCTTTTCTGATAAAGCATAAAGGTCTTTGTCGAACGATTTACCTGGATCAATTTTATTTTTTATTCCATCAATTCCAGCCATAAGCATAGAAGCAAATGTTAAATATGGATTTCCTGATGCATCTGGGAATCTTATTTCGCATCTTGCACCTTTTTTGCTTAAGGTGATTGGAATTCTGCATGATGCTGATCTGTTTCTAGCAGAATATGCAAGTAAAACTGGAGCCTCAAATCCTGGTATTAATCTTTTGTAACTATTTGTAGTAGCATTAGCAAATGCATTAATTGCTTTTGCATGCTTTAATACTCCGCCAATATAGTAAAGAGCAGTTTGTGATAATCCAGCATATTTATTTCCAGAAAAAACCGGAGTTTTCCCTTTCCAAATTGATTGGTGAGTATGCATTCCAGAACCATTGTCTCCTTTAACAGGTTTTGGCATAAAAGTTGCAGTTTTACCAAAAGAGTGAGAAACCATCTGAACAACATATTTATATAGTTGAACGTTGTCTGCTTGATCAACCAAAGTTCCAAACAACATTCCAAGTTCATGTTGACTTGGAGCAACTTCATGGTGGTGTTTTTCTACAGTAATTCCAACATCTCTTAGTCCTTTAAGGTATTCACCTCTCATATCTTGGGCGCTATCTACTGGTGGTACAGGAAAATATCCTCCTTTTACTCCAGGTCTATGACCCATGTTTCCATTATCGTAAGATTTTCCTGAATTATATGGACCTTCTGAACTATCAATTGAAAAACTTGTTTCATTCATATCGTTTTTAATTCTGACGTCATCAAAAACAAAAAACTCAGGTTCTGGACCAAAATAAGCTGTATCACCAATTCCTGTTTTCTTTAAATATGCTTCAGCTTTTTTTGCAATTCCTCTTGGATCTCTTTCATAGGGATCTCTCTTAACTGCATCTAAAATATCGCAAAATAAAATTAAAGTATTATGAGATGTATAAGGATCTATTACTTTTCTACTTAAATCAGGCTTTAATATCATGTCAGATTCATTAATTGCTTTCCATCCTGCAATTGAAGATCCATCAAAAAATACACCGTCATTTAGCATTCCTTCATCAACGATTGTTGTATCCATTGTTAAATGTTGAAGTTTACCTCTTGGGTCCGTAAATCTAAGATCCACAAACTCAATATTCTTAGACTTCATCAATTTTAGTACGTCCTTAGCGCTCATATTATCTCCTATAATTTTTCTAATTTTCTTATCAGTTAAGAAAAGATAAATAATGCCTATTAAATAGATATCACTTATGCTTTTTTTACATGTATATTAACCTTAAAAAATTGGAATTTTCAATCAATCCTAAGTTGCAATAATGAGTTTATTAAATAAAGAGCCAGTTAAAAGAGCTGAAAAAGCTTTAAAAGAATTCGATGAGACTTTATCAGTTACTGAATTAGAAAATACAGCAAGAACAGCCGTAGATGCGGCAAAATCTTTAAATTGTGAGGTGGGAGCAATTGTTAAGAGTTTACTTTTTAAAAATGGTGATAATTATTTTTTATGTTTAGTCTCTGGTGACAAAAGATGTTCATTAAACAAATTAAAAAAGTTTTTTAATAGTAAAGATTTAAGTATGGCATCACCTAATGATGTGAAAGAACAAACTGGTTATACAATTGGAGGGGTATCTCCAATAGGACACACAAATAGCTTGCAAATATTAGTTGATAGTTCTTTGAAAAGATTTGAAGATTTATTTGCTGCTGCTGGACATCCAAACTGTATTTTTAAAATAAATTTTGCAGATCTTATAAAAATAACTAATGGATCAATAGAAGATATAATTGAATGAAATCTCCAAACGCTACCGATTATTTCATTCTTACTTTTTTAGCCTTACTTTGGGCTTCAGCTTTTTTTAACATTAAAATTGCAACATATTCTTATGGACCAATAACAATAGCTTTTTTAAGAATTTTATTTGGAATGATACCATTATTATTACTTTGTTATTTCAAAAAAATAAAAATTGAAGCATTTTCTAAAGATTGGAAATGGTTTGCAGCAATTGGTATCATTAATTTAGTTATACCTTTCTTCCTAATAGCATACGGGGTTCAGAAAGTTCAAAGTAACTTAGCAGCAATTTTAATGTCAACTACACCTATAAGTGCAACAATACTCGCTCATTTCTTTACAGAAGGAGAGAAAATAAACATAATAAAAATATTTGGAATTGTATTAGGTTTTTCAGGAATTGTTTATTTATTCTCAGAAAATTTACTTATAAATAATGAAAATTTATTTTCTGCTCTTATGATTCTATTGGGATCTACTTTTTATGTTATTGGAGGAATTTTAACATTAAAAATTAGTAATAAGAAAAATGAAAATGTAACTGCATCAATTCTTATTTGGGGAGCTATAATTGCTTGTCCAATATCTCTAATAATTGAGCAACCATGGAATTTAAATCCATCATTAGACTCCACATTATCTTTGATTTATCTTGGTATTTTTCCAACTGGAATTGCATGGTTATTAAGATTTATGATTTTAAAGAAAAATGGCTTAGTTTTTCAAAGTCAGGTCGCCTATCTAATACCGATTTTTGGAGTTATTTTAGGATATATTTTCTTAAATGAATTAGTGACACCTAAAATTTTAATAGCTTTATGTGCTGTTGTCTTAGGAATTTACTTTGTAAAAAAAGCAGGAGATAAAAAAATACAAAGTATATAAATTTCTAATTTATTTTTAATTTTTCAAATTTTTTTGACTTAACTGATTTTTGTGCAGCTTCTGCTAACATAATAGACTTTCTTCCATCTTCAAAAACAGCTCTAGGTTTTATATTTTTTTTGCAAAATTTTGCAAGGTCAGATAGTTGCAACCTAAAAGCTTCTGCATATCTTTCTATAAAAAAATGAAGGAGTGGGGATTTATTATTTGTTGAACTTTTTAAAAAAAGATTAGCTTCAGTATCTCTTTTATTATCTGATATCATCATTCCTTTTGTTCCAAAAAGCTCAACTCTTTGGTCATAACCAAAACTACAATGTCTTGAATTAGTTATAATGCATTGGACTCCTTTCTTCGACTTAAGCACTGTTGTTGCTAGCTCATAGTCTTTTAATTTATCAAATCTTTGGTCTGATATGTTACTTCCAGTAGCAAATACTGATATAAATTCATCTGAATTCAAGTAGTATCTTGCTAAATCAAAATCATGTATCATCATATCTTTAAAAATACCTCCAGAACTTTTTAAATAAGATAATGAAGGAGGAGCAGGGTCCCGACTAGTTATAATAATTTTTTCTAGTTTACCAATTTTATTTTTTAACAGATTCTTTTTAAGTAAATTATGTCCAGGATCATATCTTCTATTAAATCCTATTTGCACTTTAGGATTAAGTTTTTTAATTTTCTTTAGAGATGAATTAATTTTTTTTAAATTTAAATCTAGTGGTTTTTCACAAAAGACTACTTTTTTATATTTTGCACCCTTTTCAATAAATTTTAAATGCGTAGAAGTAGAGGAGGCTATAAAAATACATCTAATTTCTTTATCTTTAAAAGCAATATCTGGATTATTTACTGAAATAGCATTAAATTTTTTTGAAATTTTGGTTGATAGATTTTTATTTAAATCAAAAACATATTTTAATTCAAATTCACTGTTTTTTCTTAAATTTTTAGCATGCATCTGGCCAATTCTACCAAGGCCAAACAGAGCGGTTTTTATTTTATTTTTACCCATCTTTTTTTTCTGTTCGAAACTTTGCATGCTTCAATAAATTTTGCAGTTTCCAGTCCTTCGTCCTCATTAGGGTAAAAATACCTTTTTTTTGCATTATTTTTCAAAGAATCTGCAAATTCACGATAAATATTTGCAAATGCATCTAAATAACCTTCAGGATGTCCAAATTTTAATCTAGAAAATTTTTTAGACAATTCAGCATTAAAAAAACCTCTTTCAATAAATTTAACAGCACCATTAGATGGATTAAATTTTAAATAGTTTGGATCGTTTTGAACCCATTCCAAACTTCCTTTCGTACCAAATATTCTTATTCGTAATCCGTAAACACCCCCTCTAGCCATCACACTTGTCCAAAAAATTCCTTTAGCTCCATTATTAAAATTAATCATTACTTGTGCATTGATATCCATTTTAACTTTATTTGAAACTTTTTTAATATCTGCAAAAATAGTTTCACCTTTTAAACCTGATATATAAGTTGCCATATGATATGCATGGGATCCAATTTCATTCAGTACTGCTGACGCTCCAACAATATTTTTATCTATTTTCCATTTAAATTTTTTCTTTGCATTTTTTAGAGAGATATTTTCTCCATCTGACCAATCTTGAACATATTCAACATTTACATATTCAACTTTTCCAATTTTACCTTTTTCAACCAATACTTTTGCTTCTCTAACCATAGGATAAGCAGAATAATTATGTGTCAAAGCATACTTAATTTTTTTATTTGATTTTATTTTTTTAAATAATTTTTTAGCCTGTGTAAGATTTCCAGCAAATGGTTTATCAGAAATCACATGTATATTTTTATCAATAAATTTTTCTGCAATAATTTGGTGACTTGAAGGAGGTGTCATTATTGCGACAACATTAATACCATCTTTTCTTGCTACTTCTCTTTCAGCCATTTCTCTAAAATTTGAATAGCATCTCGCTTTTAAAATACCTAGGCTTTGACCAAAGCTTTTAGATATTTTTGGATTTCTAGAAAAAACACCAGCAACTATCTCATATTGATTATCAAATCTTGATGAAATTCTATGAACATGACCAATCCAAGATTTTGGACCACCTCCAACTACGCCAAGTTGGATTTTTTTTCCTTTAATTAATCTCATGATTAAATATATCTTAACAAATAAAAAATTTATGTCAGTAAAATTAGGTATAGCACCAATCGCTTGGAGTAATGATGACATGCCTGAATTAGGTGGAGATACTCCTCTTGAGCAATGTTTGTCAGAAGCAAGTCAGGCTGGATATGTTGGCATTGAGTCAGGTGGTAAATTCCCAAAAACATCAAAAGAATTATTACCAAAGTTAGATAAGTATAACTTAAAACTATGTTCTGGTTGGTATAGTGGAAATCTTAGAAAAAATTCTGTTGAAAAAGAAAAAATTTTAATTCAAGAACAACTTAAATTATTTAAAGATTGCGAGGCTCCATGTATCGTTTTTGCTGAAGTTTTTGGTTCAATACAAGGCGATCCAACAGCAAAACTTTCAAGAAGGCCGAAGATGATGGACCAAGAATGGAAAGATTATTGCACAAAAATTTCTGAACTTGCAAAATATCTTGAAGATGAAGGTATGCCTTTAGCTTACCACCATCACATGGGCACAGTAATAGAAACAGAGGAAGAAACTATTAGATTACTAGAAAATACAAATGATAGTGTAAAATTAACTTTAGATACCGGCCACATGTTATTTGCTCAGGGAAATTCAATTAATATAATTAATAAATTTAAGGAAAGAGTAATCCATATTCACTGCAAAGATATTAGAGAAGAAGTATTAAAAAAAGCTCTTTCTGAGGATTTAAGTTTTAGAGATGCATTTTTAGAAGGTGCATTTACCGTACCTGGCGATGGGTGTATCGACTATAAACCTTTGTTTGATATTTTAAAAAAAAATAATTATCAGGGTTGGCTGGTTGTGGAGGCTGAACAAGATCCTAGAAAAGCTAATCCATTTGAATATGCTATTAAAGGTTACAAATATATTACAGATACTTTAAAAAAATCAAATTTAGAGATTAATAATCTATAATTTTACTTTTTTACTATATTCAAGTTTACCATCAAAAAAATCAAAAATATTTTGAATAGTTTCTTTTGCCATTCTTGTCATACATTCTTCAGTGAATGCAGCAGCATGAGGACTAAGGAAAACTTTATCATTTTTTAATAGAGGATTATCAGCTTCTGGAGGTTCTACCTCAAATACATCAATTCCTGCTCCAAAAATCAAATTTTCATTCAAAGCCCTATCTAAATCTTTTTCATTTATAATACCGCCTCTTGCAGCATTTATGATGATGCAGTTTTTTTTCATCGTTTTAAGAAGCTCGTAATTTATAATATTTTTAGTTTGATCAGTTAAGGGTATATGGAGTGAGATAGCATCCATATCTTTAATAGCCTCTGCTAAATCTTCAACTTTTTTACCACCCATTTTGTTTATTGTTTCTGAATCTATAAATGGATCGTAAACAAAAACATTCATTTCAAATCCTAAACATCTTTTAATCAATGCTTTTCCTATTCTTCCAAATCCAGCAATAAGAATGTTTTTATCCCAAATCTCAATAGTTTTTGGTAATTTATTTCGTTCAGTAAATTTTCCACTTTTGACTGAATGGTCATACATACTCTTTCTTTTTGAGATACTTAAAAGCATGAAAATAACATGTTCTGCAACTGCCACAGCATTTGCTGTTGCAGTTATTGCTACATCGATATTTCCTTTTTTACAGCTATTTAAATCAATATTATCGTAACCAACTCCATGTCTTGAAATTATTTTAAGGTTTTTTGCATTCTCAATTGCCTCAGCAGGTAATATCGAAGTTCTTAAAGAAACTGCGTCTGCATCTACAATTCTTTGTTTCACGTTTTCAACACTTAAATCTTCAACAACTTCGTAACTATAGTCACTATTACTTTTTAATAATTCCATACCTTTTTCATGAATAGGTTGAACAATGAGAATTTTTTTCATAATTTTAAAAAAGAAATTATACTAGTCTAGCAAGATCTCTTTTACTATTTCTAAATGTTGGAAGGGGATATTTAAATGCATACTTTCTAGGAATACATTTATTCTTTGCTTTTTCCCACAAAGCAATCCATTGCTTATAGTTGTGGATGGTAATATTTTTTTTATTTTTACTTCTTACATAAAAATTGGGCAAAGGTTTCCTGCCAGATGGGGTTCCGGCTCTATTATATCTTAAATCAGCGCTAATTCTAAAATCATTAGATTTATTAGGCAATGAACAGTGAATGGAGTGTTTGTGCAAAATAATAATATCACCAACATTAGCCTCTAGAAAAACTGGCTTGTAATTATCTAGTAGTTTACTATCTTTTATTTCGACTTGACCTCTATATCCCGATATATGATTCAATAATCCCAATTTATTAATTTCTTTTACTGTAATCATACATCCATTTTTTTTAGTAGTTTTAGTAAATGGAATCCAAACAGTTATCATATCAGTTAATCTTTGTCCCAAAGATGATAATACTGCTGCATCCTGATGCCATGGTGTTCTACCTGAGAGACCATCGTGAACAGAATGTTTAGGTAATTTATTTTCAGGTTGTTTAATTCTTGTATTTTGAACTGGATTTGAAAGTATTTCTGGCCCTAATAATTTTTCAACTACATCCAAGATTTTTTTGTGATTTATTAAATTCCATAAAGATTGAGATGCAAAATAATCACTATCTTTCTTCACGTGATCTCTTGGAAGTCTAGTATTAAAATATTGATCGAGATCATAAATTTTTAATTTTGAAACATATGTGTATTTTTTTCTAAAGTTATATTTAAAAACTTTTTCTTTCATATGTTCAGGTGCAAATTTATGAACTAAATTGTCCATTACATATTCCATATCATTTAAAATTGGTTTTAAATCTTTATCGAAGTTAAGAACATTTCTTACTCTTAAGAAGCCATCTCTATCTAAAATACTTTTTAATTTAGTCTTAATCTGCATAATTACTGATATTTTAGCAAATAATTTGAATCATGAAAAGATGTAAGCATTCTTTTTTTCGTCGCAACAATATGTGGATGATATTCAAAATTTTTATATTTCCATATCACTGGTTTGTTGAGAGCATAACTTCCATAAATAAAAAATCTTTTTGGACAGTTTTTTTCCTTAAATCTATTTACTCCGTGATAAGAATTAGGAGTAGATTTAAAGAAAATTACACTACCCTGTTTTGGAGTGAATTCCTTTAATTTATCAAGTTCATTAATCTTAGGAAACCTTCTAAAGCTTTTTCCAAGGTTTTTGTTTACTTTTTTCTTATATAAAGTGAGAGATCCTCCATTTTTTTTTGGTATATCGGTTAAATAGATCAAAAAATTATATAACCTATTCACATCATCTCTATGTGGTCTCAATCTATATCCTCCTTTAGATACTGAGAAATCAATGTCTAAATTTAAATTTGGATTTTTATAATTTTTACCTATTAGTTTTTTTAGTTCTTTGGAATTTATTTTTCTTTTAACTGTATATTTTTTTTTATCAAATTTTTTTGGTTTAAATAAACTTTGCCATGTATTTGCCTTAAACTCTGTTTTAAATTTCTTATCAATTTTCTTATAAAATGATTGTGTATTGAAAGTAGCAAAAAGTTTTTTTGAGATTTTAGAACTTGAGATATATTTGTTGAAATTTTTTGATCCTTTGTTTATCCTACTTCTGCCACCCATAATCATATCATCAAAACTTTTTGAATTAGTTATTTCTTTAATTAAAGAATTACAGATTTTTTTACTGATTATTTGCTCTCCAATAATGACTGGGAAGTTTGATTTAATTTTCTTTAGTTTACTAATTTTCAGCATTTAGCTGTACATGCCTTCTTTTACTTTAATCATTTTGTACATAAGGTCATTTAATGGTGTGGATATACCATGTTTTTTTCCTATTTTAGATACGGCGCCACTTATGAAATCAATTTCAGTTTTTCTTTTATAAAGCACATCAAAAGCCATTGAAGACTTATTTGTTTGTTTTGAGTCAACAATTTTATTAAACATAAATAAACATTCTTTTTCAGAAACATTAACACCATCTGCTAAAGCAACGTCTCTTGTTTCTAATATTATCTCTTTTCCTAAACTTCTAGAAACATCGTTGGCATTATTATTTATGTAAAGATCAGTATGATGTAGATCAAAAATAGCTGAAAGTGGTCCTATTGCGGTTAAAGCAAAAAGTTTCATCCATTTTCTTTTTTTTACATCCTCAGCTGCAATCATTTCTAAATTATGAGCAGTAAAGGTGTCTGCAATTTCGGTTATTCTATCTGTTATCCCACCATCATATTCTCCAATCCAAGAGGGTAGAGCAGCATGATTCATAATATGACCAGGGCCTAAGATATTTGATGCTTGAGTTGTTGTTCCTCCAATTACTTTTTCATCACCAACAATACTTTTAATTATAGCTTCATGTCCAATTCCATTTTGAAAAGACATAAAAACTGTTTTATCGTTAATAATGTTTTTAATACTTTTTAAAGCAGGTTCTAGAGCTGTTGCTTTACACATGACTATCACAGCATCAACTTTTCCAATTGTGGAGGGATCTGATGTTGCTGGTACTTTTATAAATCTATCACCACCATGACCATCCATTTTTAGACCATTTTTATTTATTTCATCAACATGCTCTTTCCAAACGTCAATGAGCGTTACATTTAGACCTTTTTCCGCTAGTAGGCCTCCGAATAGACAACCCATTGCCCCTGCACCAAGAACTGCAACTTTTAAGTCTTTATTATTCATTTTTAAAATCAAAATATATTTATGTAAAAAAATTATGCAATATATTATGTAACTAATTTATATGGAATTAAAAATAGAAAAAGGAATTTTCAAAAAATTTAAGTTAGAAGAAATATCAAACGCACTAGAAAAAGGTCTGTCAAAGAATTATGACATTGTAAAAGCAGAAGTAATTGATTGTCCAAATTTAAGAAAATGGGATTGTCCATCTGAAGGTATGAGTGGCAACCAAAGGATAATCGATGTTGGAGGAGAGCCTTACATGCATGATCCTAAATATCTTGGAACTGAATTTGATTATTCAGAAATTTCAAAAATGATTGGATCAGAAAGATCCTACGCGCTTGGTGCAGGATCTGGAGCAATGTCTTGCCTCGATGGACACTGTGGAGAATTGGTTATAAATGAAAACTTTATCACAAAAGAAAATAAATCTTTAATTGCTAGAGTAGGAAAAGATAAAGAATGCATAGTAGAGGACTATACCACAAGCAAACATGGTGGGCTAGGTAATGTTTATTATTCCGATGGAGTTAAAGGAAAAGTTATATATTTAAAAATAAAAAAAAGAACTGGAAAACAAGGTTCATTACCTCAATCAATAAGAACAGCACTTTCAGAAAATCTTAAAATTGGGAATAAAGATCATATTGCTCTTGCTGGTGTATTTAGAGTTTTGAATGGAAAAATAAGATCACACATACAACCAGATTATAAGGATATAAAACATGAATATTATAATCCAAGTTTGATGAAATGCACAAAAGATTTTCTACAATTTTATGAGCCTGTTGGACCAAAATTACAATGCTATACTGTTTTATGGACTGGTGATCCAACGGGGGGAGAATTAAATTTAAGGGAGTCTGGTGAGCATACTCACTTTCACTCATATGAGCACAAGAATGATGCTGGACATTACCATTTTGACGTATCTCCAGATGAAATTGAATATGAAGGATACTTTAATATTGCACAAGAAGTACATAGAGTGAATAATATCTATAAAGAATTAAAAAATATAATATGAAAAAAATTTATACTTGGGCTGCTCAACCTGCTAACAGAAATCTTACAGTTGATGATCTTAAAAAAGCAAAAGGAAAAAAAAAATTTACTCAAGTCACAGCTAATACAATAGATGAAGCTGAGGCTGCAGAGAAGGCTGGATTTGACATGATAATCTGCAATGCTTTTAATGTAAAACAGGTGAAAGAGGGATCAAAGAATCTTTTTTTAACTGCTGCGCTAGTATTAAATAAGTTTGTCACTTCAGAAGATATAATGAGAGGAGCGTTTGAAGCCTTAGAAAATGGAGCTGATGCTGTCATGACACCTAGAAGTATGAAAATAGTAGAGATGTTGGCTAATGAAGATGTTCCAGTTATGGGACATCTTGGTTTAGTTCCGAGAAAATCTACATGGATTGGTGGTTTAAGAGCAGTAGGAAAAAATAGCGAAGAGGCACATGAGCTTTTTTTAAAATTCAAAAGATTAGAGAATGCGGGAGCTTTTTCTGCTGAATGTGAGGTTATCCCAGAAAATGTAATGGGAGAAATCTCTAAAAGAACAAATATAGTAACAGTTTCTTTAGGTTCAGGAAAAAAAGCAGATGTAATGTATTTGTTCATGGAAGATATATGTGGAGATACTTTAAATCCTCCAAGACATTCAAAAGCTTATGGAAATTTATTAAAATTAAAAAATGAAATAAAAATTGAGAGAGTTCGAGCTCTTAAGGCATTCAAAAAAGATTCTATGGCAGGAAAATTTCCAGGAAAAAAACAATCTTCAAATTTAAATAAAAAAGAGTTCGAGTCTTTTCTTGATAAGCTTGATTAATAAGTTTCAGATTCTTTTTTGCTTATTGAGCCTTTCATTTTTTCAACAATTGCCTTAGCTCCAGCACTCATTGCTCTTTGATCTGCTCCAATAGTTACAAAGTTAAATCCTTTATCGATCATTTTTTGTGCATACTCAGGTGTTCCATTATGAATTCCTGCAAAAATATTATTTTTTTTGGCATGCTCTAGTATTCTTAATATTTCTGAATAAGCTTTTGTATCCTCTGCTCTGTCAAACCCAGGTTTTTCTCCAATTGCTAAACTTAAATCAGCTGGACCAATATATATTCCATCTACACCATCTGTAGACATGATCTCATCTAATTTATCTAAAGACTCTTTGGTCTCAATCATAGCTAACTTTAAAATTTCATCATTTGCATGATCGGCATAATCAGCTCCACCATAAATCAATCCTCTAACGGGACCAAAACTTCTATATCCTCTTGGAGGGTACATGCAGGCTTGTACAAATTTCTCTGCTTCTTCTTTATTGCTTACCATAGGACATATAATTCCATAACAACCAGCGTCTAAAATTTTCATGATTTGGCCTGACTCATTCCAATTTACTCTTGCAAGAGGAGTTACATCAGTTGATGAAATAGTTTGAAGCATCGGAAGCGCATTTGTGTAATCTACAAGTCCATGCTGCATATCTACTGTCAGAGAATCCCACCCTTGATGCGCCATAACTTCTGCTGATACAGTGCTTGGAATTTGTAACCAACCATTTACTACAGGCTTGCCTTCAGCCATCATTTGTTTGACTTTATTTTTTCTCATTAATAATTGAGACCGAAGTGAGTGTACTTAACGTTCAAATAATCTTTTATAGCCATAGAGCCACCTTCTCTTCCATAGCCTGTCTGTTTTATTCCTCCAAAAGGCACTTCAGCAAAAGCAATTGTTGGATGGTTTACTGCACATGTTCCAGTTTCCATTTTTTCTGAGACTTTGTGCGCTTTTTCTAAAGAATTAGTGTAGATATAGCTCGCTAAACCAAGGTCATTATCATTTGCTCTTTCCACAACTTCATCTGTGTCTTTAAAAGTAAGCAATGGAACTAGAGGTCCGAATGGCTCTTCTTTAGCAATTGTAAAATTATCTTTAACATTGTCAAAAATTGTTGGTTCGTAAAAATAACCTTTATTAAAACCAGCTGGTCTTTTTCCACCACATAAAACTGTTGCACCTTCACTTTTAGTTTTTTCTACTAATGCCTCTATTTCATTTAATCTTTTTTCTGTTGTTAAAGGTCCTAGAATTGTATCTTCATCCATTCCGTTACCAACTTTAAGCTTAGTGACTTTTTCAACTAATGTTTTAGCAAATTCATCTTTTTTACTTTCATGAATATAAAATCTTGCAGGTGATATACAAACTTGACCATTATTTCTAAATTTAGCAGTGATTGCCATGTCGGTTACTTTATTAATATCTACGTCGTCAAAAACAATGAAAGGTGAGTGGCCACTTAATTCCATTGTAACTCTTTGGACTTTTTCAGCAGCTTGTTTTAAAATTAGTTTTCCAACTCTTGTTGAACCTGTAATAGAAACTTTTTTCACTATATCAGATGATATTAATTGAGATGAGATTTTAGCTGGATCACCAGATAATAAATTTACTACTCCTGGAGGAACGCCCGCATCATTTATTATATTCATAAGTTCCATTACACTACCTGGAGTAATCACATCAGGCTTACAAATTACTGAACATCCTGCAGCTAAAGCAGTGGAAATTTTTCTTGAGGACAAAACTATTGGAAAGTTCCATGGTATTAATCCAGCAACAACTCCAACTGGCTCATATTTTACATACATTCTTGTATGTTCAAATCTACTTTCAACTATCTGACCATAAATTCTTTTTGTTTCTTCTGAGTTCCATTCAAAAATATCTGCAGCTCCTCCAACTTCACCTTTTGCTTCTGATAGTGGCTTTCCAACTTCTAATGTTAACCACTTAGCCAAAACATCAGTTCTCTCTCTCATAAGGTCGGCAATTTTTCTTATAATTTTTGATCTTTGCCAAGGTGGAGTATTTCTCCAAACTTCTAGACCTTTTTCTGCAGACTTAAGTGCTTTGTTTACATCTTCTTCACCTGCTTTAGATGCCTTGCCTAAAACTTCTTCTGTTGCAGGATTTAAAACATCATAAGTTTCATTATTTTGTGATGCTTGCCATTTGCCATCAATGAATTGTCCAAATTTGCTATACATAATTTTTATTTTGTGGTTTATTAGTTGAATATTTGAGGAGAATATAACTAGAAAAATGAAAAAAATAAAGCTTACTTGCGCTCATGCCTTAGTTAAACACTTAATTGCTCAGAAAATCTATATAGATGCTAAGGTTGAACCTTTGTTTCCAGGAGCTTTTGGTATTTTTGGACATGGAAATGTAGCATGTATTGGACAAGCTTTAGAGGAAAATAAAGACAAACTTCCAACATTTAGAGGTCATCACGAACAAAATATGGCTTTAACAGGTGTTGCTTATGCAAGAGCTAAAAGAAGAAAGCAAATTTTTATTGCAACAAGTTCGGTTGGACCAGGATCTACTAATCTTGTTACAGCATCAGCAGTAGCTATGAGTAATAGATTGCCAATTTTATTTTTACCTGGAGACACTTACGCAAATAGAATGCCAGATCCAGTTTTGCAACAGGTTGAACACTTTTCAAATCCAGGAATGACAGCTAACGACTCATTTAAACCAGTTACAAAATATTTTGATAGAATTACAAGACCAGAGCAAATATTACAGTCACTTCCTCAAGCAATTCAAACCATGTTAGATCCAGCAGAGTGCGGTCCCGCATGTTTATCTTTATGCCAAGATGTACAAGGAGAAACATTTGAATATCCGGAAGAATTTTTTAAAGAAAGAATTCATAATATTAGAAGACCTAGACCTGACGATTTTCAAATAAAACAAGCAGTGGAAAAAATTAAAAATTCTAAAAACCCAATTATAATTTCAGGTGGAGGAGTATTTTATTCTGATGCCATGGATGAATTAGGAAATTTTGCAGTTAAACATAATATACCAGTTACTCAAACAGTTATGGGATACTCAACAATGAAAAAGGATCACTCTCATTTTGTAGGACCAATAGGGGGACTTGGAGGAAAGGCTGCAAATAATTTAGCTAAAGAGACTGATTTAGCAATTTGTATTGGTACAAAATTAGCTGACTTTACAACTGGATCATGGGCAAATTTTGAAAATCCAAATTTTAATCTAGTTTCAATCAATATTGCTAGACATGATGCCAATAAACATTTAGCAGAAGCAGTTATTGGAGATGCAAAAGTATCATTAATAGAATTATCAAATGCATTAGGAGATTGGAGATCATCTGATAGTTGGCATAAAAAATCACAAGATGAGCTTAATTCTTGGAATGAATATATAGATAAAGCGAGTGGTCCAACTAATCAAAAATTACCAAGTTATGCTCATACTGTTGGAGCAATTTATAGGAATTCAGATCCAACTGATATAGCTGTTACAGCAGCTGGAGGTTTAGTCGGAGAAGTTGTTCAAGTTTGGCGGCCAAAAGAGTTAAATACACATGAGACAGAATGGGGATTTAGCTGCATGAGTTATGAAATTTCTGGTGCCCTTGGAATTAAAATGGCAAACCCAGATAAAGATGTCATTGCATTTGTAGGCGATGGTTCATATTTATTAAACAATTCTGATATATATTCTTCAGTATTAACGAATAACAAATTAATAATTATCCTGTGTGATAATGGAGGTCATGCTGTTATAAATAGACTTCAATTGTTCAAGGGTGGAAAAGAATTTAATTGTTTATTTAATTCATCAAATGTTCAAAATTTAAAAGAAATTAATTTTGTTCAACATGCAGCGAGTATGGGGGCAAAATCAGAACATGTTTCTAGTATTTCAGAATTAGAAGAGGCATTTAAAAGAGCAAAACAATCAGATGTAACTTATGTTATATCAATTAAAACACATAGTTATGAATGGCTTGAGGGATCTGCTTATTGGGAAAGTCCTACGCTTGAAATACCAACATCAAAAGAAAATGAAGAAGCATTAAAACTCCACAAAGAAGGAAAATCAAAACAAAGACAAGGTGTTTAAAAACTTTTTATGAATAAGGTTTTTAAAATTGGTTTAATAGGTTGTGGACATATCGCTGAAACATATTTTAGAGCTGAAAAATATTTTAATAATATTAAAATAATTAAATGTGCAGATATTAATATGAAAGCTGCAAAACGCTGTGCATTAAACTATGGAATAAAATTTTTAACTGTAAATGAACTCCTAAAAGATACAGAGGTTGAAATTATTCTAAACCTTACAATTCCAAAAGCACATTATTCAATATCTAAAAAGGCTTTAACAAATGGAAAACATGTATACTCTGAAAAGCCATTAGCAATAAATTTTAAAGATGGAAAAGATTTAATAAAATTTTCAAAGAAAAAAAAATTATATTTAGGAAATGCTCCTGATACATTTTTGGGTGGTGGAATACAAAAGTCAAAAGAATTAGTTGAAGAAAATATAATTGGAAAAATAAAATTAGGCAATGCAGTTTTTGCTTTTCCTGGAATTGAGTCTTATCATCCTAACCCTGAACCTTGGTTTGCAAAAAATGAGGGAGGTCCTGTTATTGATATGGGACCATATTATATTACCGCTTTGGTAAATCTGTTAGGACCTGCAAAAAAAGTAAATAGCAACATCATTCAAGGTCAAAAATTTAGAACTATTGGTATAGGACCAAAAAAAGGCAAAAAATTTAGGGTAGAATGTCCAACTACTTATTTATCTACAATTACTTTTAAAAATAACTCAGTTATAAGATTAACATTATCATTTGATGTAATAGCCCATCAAAGAAATCACATTGAATTATATGGAGAAAAGGGCTCGATGATTGTTCCTGACCCAAATATGTTCGGTGGATCAGTGTTAACCTGTAATAAATTAGGGAAAAATTGGAAAGAATATAAGACTACAAAAATGTCTTTGGGACGTATTAATATTAGAACACAAAGTTCTAGAGCTAACGAAGCACCAACTAATGCAAATTATCGAGGAGCTGGATTATCTGAAATGGCATATTCAATTGAGAATAAAAAAAAACATTTATGTAATGGTGAGATATCTTTACATGTACTAGAAATTATAACTTCTATTATGAAAGCAGCTAAATCTGGAAAATCTTTGTCAATTAATACTAACTGTACAAAACCAAAAAAGTTTTTAGAAATAGATGCAAAGAAATTACTTAAATAAATTGACTGTGAAAAAACATATAGTTATTTCTGATCCATTTCCAAGAAGATTAGATTTAATCTTTTCAAAAAAAAAACTTAAGGAATTAAAATCAAAATACAAAATAATACCAGCTCCTAAGTTAAATAAAAAAAAATTTTATGAAAAAAATATTCATAAAGCTACTTTTATCATGGGTCAACCAGATCTGGATAAAAATCTTTTGTCAAAAGCTTCTAAGTTGAAATGTATTATAAATGTCGAAAGTAATTTTATTGATAATATTGACTATGATTATTGCTTTAAAAAAAAAATTGATGTCATTGCTACATCACCTGTTTTTTCAAAGCCAGTTGCTGAAATAGCCTTAGGCATGACTTTGTCTATATTAAGAAATATACATAATGCTCATTTTGATTTTGTAAAAGGTAAAGAAAAATATGGTTTAAAGAGTAATTTGAATGCTTCCCTTTTGGCAAACAAAAAAATTGGTTTACTTGGTTTTGGAGATTTAGCTAAGGCGCTTTACCCATTGCTGCTACCATTTACAAAACATATAAATGTTTATGACCCCTGGGTCCCAAATAAAATAATTAAAAAAGCTGGTTTTAAGTCTATTAATTTAAATAAAATGTTTAGTGATTGTGAGATTATTTATGTTCTAGCAACTATCACAACTAAAAACAAAAATTTAATTAACAAAAAATTATTAAATAAAATGAAGCCTAAATCAGTTTTTGTTTTAATGAGTAGAGCAGAAATCGTTAATTTTGTGGACCTAAAAAAAAGAGTCAAAAAGGGAGATATATACGTTGCAACAGATGTATTTCCTGAAGAACCTGTAAAAAAAAGTGATCCAATTAGAAAGCTTAAAAATATATTATTTTCAGCTCATAGAGCTGGAGCTTTAGAACAGGCTTTTTTTGATATGGGTGATATTGTTCTAAAAGATATGAACTTAATTTTAAAAAAAATGCCTCCAAAATTCTGCAAAAGAGCTCAAAGAAAAACGGTAAATCTGTTAGCCTCAAAACCTGTTGCAATTAACTGATTTTTTTATATTTTCTTCACTTATGTCATCGATTAATCAATTACTTCTAGAAGCAAAAAGTGTAACAAAATATTTTGGAACCATAACAGCTCTTGAGAATGTCAATTTAAAGATACATGCAGGAGAATGTCTTGGTGTTGTGGGTGACAATGGAGCTGGAAAATCGACTTTAATGAAGGTTTTATCAGGTCTATACAAACCTAGTGCAGGCTCATTATTCTTTGATGGTAAAGAAAAGATTTTAGAAAGCCCTAAAGACTCTCAAAATTTAGGTCTTGAAATGGTTTATCAAGACTTGGCATTAGCTGGAAATCTTCCAATAGGTGAAAATATTTTTTTAGGGCGTGAACCAACTAAAAATCTTGGATTACTTAAATTTCTAGATTATAAAAAAATTAAAGATCTTACTGATGCGCATCTTGGTAAATTAAAAATTAATGTCAAAAGCGCTGATCAAAAAGTAGAAGAACTTTCAGGTGGTCAAAGACAAGCAGTTGCAATTGCAAGATCAACAGCATTTAATGCTAAAGTTGTAATAATGGATGAACCAACTGCTGCACTTGCAATTAAAGAAGTTGGTAAAGTTCTAGACCTTATAAATAGTTTAAAACAAACAGGTGTTGGAGTAATAGTTATCAGTCATAGAATGGATGATATTTTTGCCGTGTGTGATCGTGTGATGGCCTTATTCCAAGGAACAAATTTTGCAGAGTCTGAATTATCTAAAACTTCAAGAGATGAAGTAATAGGTTGGATTATGGGTAAAAAATAATTATGGAAGATAAAAATCAAGAAAAAAATTCACTGTATTTAAAAATAATGCCATACCTTGAAAAGTATGGAATATTATTGCTACTGGTAATAATGATTGTAGTAATGCACTTCCTTCAGCCAGATGTTTTCTTGTCGTGGAGAAATGTTACCAATGTATTCAAACAAATTTCTTGGCAATCGATGTTAGCATTAGGTGTGTTTATGGTGATAGTTACAGCAGGGATTGATCTATCGGTTGGATCAATAATGATGTTGTCGTTAATGATCCTTGCAATAGTTGCTAAAGCAGGGGCGCCTTGGTACATAGTAGTAATAACTCCTTTGATTGCAGGATTTCTATGTGGTCTATTTAATGGATTAGGAATAACCCTACTGAGGATGCCTCATCCTTTCATAATGACTTTAGGAACATTGTATATCTTTAGAGGTACAGGAAATTTAATTTCAGGTGGAACACCAATAAGTGGTTTTACAGACGAAGTTAGATATCTTGGTCATGGACGGATTGATTTAACTTGGCTTGGTTTAGAAAAATCACAATATTTACCAGTCAGTTTAGTTCTTATTGCAATTGTTTATATAATTTTTTGGATATTTATGAATAAAACTCGAACAGGAAAATGGATTTATGCAATTGGAGGAAATCCTAATGCTGCAAGAGCCTCCGGTATAAACGTTAATAAAATTCTTGTAATAGTTTACTCACTTTGCGGGTTTTTATCTGGAATTGGAGCACTTATTTTAGCTGGACGAACAGACTCGGGATATCCTAATGCCGGATTACAATCTGAGTTAGATGCAATAGCAGCATGCATTATTGGTGGAGCGAGTTTTTTTGGAGGAAGAGGTACAGTTCTTGGAGTTTTTGCAGGTGTAATGATCATGGGTATTTTAAGAAATGGTCTTAATCTGATGGATGTAAGTTCATTTTGGCAACAGGTTCTAATTGGATCTATTATAGTATTAGCGGTATATATCGACGTTCTTAGAAGAGATCTTGGGACAAGAAAATAGCACACCTAATAGTTGTAATTGTAAATTTGATTGTCTTTTATAAACAGTTGAATTTTTTTTAAAAATTTAATTAAATTAAATTTTTATAATTATTAAAGGGGTAAAAATATGAGAGAACTAAACAGAAAAATTGTTGTTTTCATTTCAGCGATTTTTTTATTGATTAGCATGGGGTCAGTATCTTTTGCTGATGGACATGGTAAAAAAATCTTATTCAGTATTAAAGGACCTGGTTCTGGAAACCCATTCTGGGCTTCTGTAACAAAAGGTGCTGAAGAAGAGGCAAAAAAATTAGGAGTAAAATTAATTTTAATTGCTCCTCCACAAGAAGGTGATGTACAAGCTCAGATAAACCAAGTTGAGGACCAACTTGCAAAAGGTGTTGATGCATTAGCACTTGCACCAGGAGATCCAAACGCTTTTGCACCAATTGTAGACGATGCTATTAAAAGTGGTGTTCCAGTTGTATTTGTTGATACAAAAGGAATTAATGAAGGTGTAACTTTCATTGGGACAAATAATATGAATGGTGCAGAATTAGCTGCAAAATTTATTTGTGATAAAACTCCAAAAGGATCTGATGTTGCAATTCTTACTGGAATTGAGTCTCAATCAACTGCATTACTAAGAAGAGATGGCGCAATTAAAGGATTTAAAAACTGTGGTTTAAACCTTGTTGCTACTCAAACAGCCGAGTGGGATACTGCAAAAGGAAGATCAGTCACTGAGTCAATCATTTTGAAAAATCCTAACATCAAAGCAATTTTTGCTTCTAATGACAATATGGGATTAGGTGCAATGCAAGCACTAAAAGATGCGGATATGAATGATGTGATCGTTGTTGGTTTTGATGCTACTCCAGATGCAGCTACAAGCATCCTAAAAGGAGAGATGACTGCAACAATAGCTCAGTTCTCATACAACATGGGCGCGTATGGAGTTAAATATGCTCTCGAGCTAGCTAACGGTGGAAGTATTGATCCTAATATTGATACTGGTACACAATTAGTAACAACAGAAAACGCTAACGATTTTAAATAATCTTTAGAAAATTAAAAAAAAAAGGGTGAAATTTTATTTCACCCTTTTTTTTTATATATTATAGTTGCGAAATGCTAATTAAAATTAATCCAATTTTAAGCCCTGAGCTCCTATATCAGTTAAGGGCAATGGGTCATGGTGATAAACTTGTTTTAACTGATGCTAATTTTCCTGCATATTCTCACTCTTCAAATAATAGAGTAATTAGACTAGACGGAGTAGATATTTATGAAGCTACAAAGGCTATTCTATCTGTTTTTCCATTAGATAGTTTCATTGATTCAGCTGCAAATAGAATGCAGGTTGATAACAAACCTGATGAACTAACTGATTGTCATAAAGATTTTATTAAAGCTGTAAAAGAAACTTCTGGAGAAAATTGGAAGATAGGTTCAATTGAAAGACAAGAATTTTATAAAGAGGCAAAAAAATCTCAATTAATAGTATCAACCTCTGAAATGAGACCATATGGGTGTTTTATATTAACAAAGGGAGTAATTAAACCAGATGGTAGTGTTTGGGTTCTTGATAAATAATGAGCTCAATATGTGTCTTTGGAGTATTTGTAGCTGATCTTTGTTTTTTTGCTGACAAAATTCCAATCAAAGGTGAAACAGTTTTAGGTAAAAATCATATAGTTGGTCCAGGTGGAAAAGGGTCAAACCAAGCTATCGCTGCTGCAAGACTTGGCGGAAATGTAAATTTTATAACTAAGATAGGAGATGATCAAAATGCAAAGATGGCTCTTAAGTTGTATGAGGAGGCTGGAATTAATACAGATTCAATAATTCAAGATCCAAATCAGTCAACTGGTGTTGCTGGTATAATGATAAATGAAAAAACAGGGGATAATGCAATTAATATTGTACCTGGAGCTGCTGGATCTATATCTAATGAAGATATTGACAACAATATTGAGTTTATAAAAAAATCAGAAATTTTTTTAACTCAACTAGAAACACCAAATGAAGTAACTAGTTATGCCCTCAATAGAGCAAAAGAGTCAGGATCTATTACAATTTTTAATCCGGCACCTGCATCAGATATAAAAGAAAGTGATTTTAAATGTATTGATTATTTTACTCCTAATGAAACTGAAGCAAGTTTTTATTTAGGTAAAAAGGTTGAGAGTAAAACAGAAATTGAAGAGTCTGCAAAAACTTTTTTAGAAAAAGGAGTAAAAAATATTATCATTACATTAGGTCCAAAAGGCCTCTACTTTGCAAACTCTGAGGAGAGTTTTTTTATAGATGTTTTTTTTTTAAAGGATAAAGTTATAGATACCACTGGAGCAGGCGATGCTTTTAATGGAGCGTTTGCATATGCTTTATCCAATAAATTAAAAATTAAAGATGCTCTAGAATTTTCAAATAAAGTAGCTGCAATTTCCACAACAAAAGCAGGTGCAGCTAATGCAATGCCTAAATTAGATGAAGTAGAAGTTTATTAACTATTCTATTATTTTAAAATCAGACTTAAATCTATCGGTAATTGTTAAACCTAGACCTGGTTTTTTATCATCTAAATCTATATATCCATTTTCAGGAGCAGGATCACCTTCAAAAATGTAATAAAATAATTCATTGCCAATTTCTACATCATGGACTGGAAAAAATTCAGATATTGGACAATTAAAATTTGACATTGTTAAATGATAATTATGCATTTGACCGGCATGAGGAATAACTGGCACTTGATAAGCTTCTGCCAATGCATTTATTTTATTTGCAATTGTAAATCCGCCAACTCTATTATTATCATATTGAATATAGCTGACAGCTTTAATATCCAACAATTGTTTAAATCCAAATAAGTTGAATTCGTGTTCTCCACCAGAAATTGGAATTGCATTCATATTATTTAATTCTGCATAGCCATGAATATCATCTGCTATTACAGGTTCCTCCAACCATCTAGGGTTAAATTTTACTAATTTAGGGATCATCCTTTTTGCATAATCTAAGTTCCAACCCATATAACATTCCATCATTAGGTCGGTATCATATCCAATAACTTCTCTAACTGCTTCAGCTAGCTCAATATTTTTTTTCATACCATCAGGTCCATCTTTTGGCCCCCATCCAAATCTCATTTTAAACATTTTAAAACCTTGCTTAACATAGCTTTCAGCTTCTTTTTGCAAATCTTTAATTGGTTGGCTGTATAGTTTAGATGCGTAGACTGGTATCTTTTCTTTTGTTCGTCCACCTAATAGTTTAAAAACAGGTTTGTTTGTAATTTTTCCCATTATATCCCATAGCGCAATATCAATTGCAGAAATAGCTACCATCCCCAATCCTCTTCTTCCCCACGCATGCGTTCTTCTATACATTTTTTCCCAGATATAAGAATAGTCAAAAGGATCTTCACCTATTACTAAAGGAGTTAAATAAGTATCGATTGTTTTTTTTACCAATTGAGGTCCTAGTGCCGCATTACCAATTCCAATAATACCATCGTCTGTTTCGATTTCACATATTAACCATTCATGAAATCTAAATGAACCCATAGCATCTGATTTTTCAAACAAAAGGTCTGAAGCATTTGTGCAAAAATTGTTTTGTGGAGGAACTGTTTTACCGTTCCATTGATATACCTTGGTACGAATACTTTTAATTTTAGACATTTAATTGTTTTTATTTTCTGCCATTGTTAATGCAATTTTGAATGAATTCAAAGTAGGTTCTAAATTTGCTTTATTTTTACCTGCAATATCAAATGCTGTTCCGTGAGCAGGAGTGGTTATAGGGATTGGCAAACCACCTTGTACGGTTACACCTCTATCAAATCCAAATGCTTTTAAACCAGATTGAAGTGCATCATGATACATACCAACAATACAATCATGATTTCCATTTTTATAAGCTGTGATAAAAGAAGTATCACATGGCAAAGGTCCATCAGCATTAATACCTAGTTTTTTTGCTTCTTCTATTGCAGGTATAATTTCGTCTTTTTCCTCTGTTCCAAATTCAGCATGAGGATTTAGTGCTTGAACTGCTACTCTTGGATTTTTAATACCATTTAATTTCATAGCTTCATTTATAAGCCTAATTGGCTTAATAATTTTTTCCTTTTTTACATGTTCTGGTACTTCTTTTATTGGAATATGTGATGATACCCTTGCTGTCCAAAAATTATCAATAACATTAAACTCACAAAAAAAATTTTTAACCTCTAACTTTTCAGCCATTAAATGTAATTCATCAGAATATTTATTACCTCCAAGTTTAAGGCTTGTTTTGTTAAATGGTCCAAAGTTAATTGCATGAATTTTGTTTTCTTTAGCAAGATCTAAAGCTAAATCTAAAGAAGATAAAACACTTTCTCCTGCCTCTTTAGAGCATTCAGATAATTTATAATTATGATTTTTACCTTTAGAGATATCTAGAAAAAATTTATTACCCTTTGCAAAATCAATATTATCGAAATCTTCTACAAAATTTAAATTATGTGATTTGCCTGAAATTTTATTTCCACTCTCTAAAATATTTTTTTCACCTATGATAATTACATTAGACTTGTCTGTTATTTCTTCAGATAATAGTTTTGAGACTAATTCGGGTCCTATACCAGAGGGATCTCCTAAAAGAACTGCTATGTTAATTTTATTTTGAGCCATTTTTTACTTTACGCTATGTATCAGATTATGTTTAAATATTTAAATATAAATTAACTAAAAAAGAGGGAATAATGAAAAAAAGTTTTAAATTATTTTTAGCTGCCGCATTTTTGGTAACTGAATTTTTTGTTGTTGCACTTCCACTTATGATTACTTCTGCAAAAGCAGATGGTCACCCAATTCAAGCTATTACACACGCTGGTTTTGGTGGTGGAACAGACGTAACTACTAGAATGATGTTATTAAGAACTAGAAGGTATCTAAAACAAGATATGCAATTAGTTAACAAAAAAGGTGGTGGTGGAGCAGCATCAATGGATTATATGATGACTTTACCTGCGGATGGTCAACATACTTTAACTTGGACAACAGGTCATGCTGTATCAATGGCATTGGGTAAAACTAAAGTTAAATTAAGTGACATGCAACCATTAGCAAGAGGAACAGATGATCCTCAGTTATTTGTTGTAAATTGTAAAAATGAAATCAAAGACGCTAAGAAATTTATTAGCGCACAAAAATCAAAATCATTAAAATATGGCACAACTCACGTCGGTGGTATTGATGATGTAAGCGCGATTGCTTTTACAAAAAAAGGAAAATTAACAGACCCGACAATTGTTCCATACAAAGGAGTTGGTCCTATTAAAACAAACCTAATCAAAGGAGATATTGATGTAGGTGTTTTAAACTTAGGTGAAGCAGTTACAGAAATTGAAGATGGAACATTATGTGTTTCAGTTGTTCTTGCAAGTAACAGAATGGAAAAATTAAGTAATGTTCCTACTGCCACAGAGCTTGGAATACCAGTTGTGTTATCAACTGTTAGAGGATTTGTAACAAGAAAAGGAGTTCCAGCCGAAAGAAAGAAACAATTGGAAGATGCTATGATAAAAGCTATGGAGCATAAATATTTCCAAAGCTTTCTAACTGACATCGGACTTGATTCAACTAGTGTTGTTGGAGCTGATGAGTGGGGTAAGCAAATGGAAGTGATGCTTGCAGAAATGACTGCTCAACTTAAAGCTTTGGGTTACATTAATTAGTCATAAGAAAGTACATTTTTTTTATGAATAATGTACACAATAAAAAAAGGGCAAACAAAAGTTTGCCCTTTTTTTTTAAAGATGAATTTAAAGTATTTTTTGTAATAATTTTTTTTTCTACAATATTATTAATTTCAACTTTTACTTTTGATAAGGTTCCACCAATCTTAAACAGAGGTATCCAGCCTGCAACGTTTCCAAAAGGATTATTAATATTGATAATGTTTTTAACATCAATTATTTATTATCTATCATTCAAAAATCCCTGGAAAAAAGAAAAAAAACTTCCAAAACCATTTTTTTTAACAATCTTAAGTTTTATTTTATTTGTTATAATCTCTAAAACATTAGATTTTTTCTTAGCTATTTCAGTTCTTTCAATATTTGTCTCTTACAATTGGGGTGAAAAAAGAGTTTTTTATTTACTATTAGTTGGAATTATATTTCCACTAGTAGTTTTTATATTTTTCGAAATGATACTGGGTCTTAGATTTCCTCCAGGAATAATTACAAACCTTTATTATTACTAGTATGGATAATCTTTTATTAATGATGGCGCCTTTATTTAGTTCCAAGTTATTAATCGTTTTACTTTTTGGAACTTTATTTGGACTAATTTTAGGTGTTTTACCAGGATTAGGTCCTACAACTGGTGGAGCATTAATTTTACCATTTACTATGACTTTGGACCCTCTTTCTGCAATAGTTCTTTTAACATCAATTTATTGCGCCGGAACATATGGTGGTGCAATCACTGCAGTTTTAATAAATACTCCTGGAACTCCAGCAGCAGCAGCCACTTGTCTAGATGGTTATCCTTTAGCTCAAAAGGGAGAAGCAGGAAGAGCTTTAGGTATGGCAACAGTTTCAAGTACAGTGGGTGGAATATTTAGTGTGATCGTTTTGGTATTTTTTGCACCTGTATTAGCTAAACTTGCCTATGAATTTGGCCAACCAGAATATTTTGCATTAGCTATTTTTGGTTTAACTATGCTCGCATCAATTGGTGAGGGAAGTCCAATTAAAAATTTAATAGCTGGTGCATTTGGAATTTTAATTTCTACTATTGGAAAAGATTTTATGACTTCAATTGATAGATTTACTTATGGAATTAATGAACTTTCGGTTGGTATTGGATTTATCCCAGTAGTAGTAGGCTTATTTGCTATAAGTGAAATGTTAACTCAGTCAACACTTCTTGATCAAGTGTTCAAAAGAGTTGCATTAAAAGCAGTAAAACTTCCATCTCTAGATGATTATAAGAAAACATGGAAAACAATTCTAAGATCAAGCGGCATAGGTTCTTTCATTGGTGTTTTGCCAGCAGAGGGTGGAACTGTTGCATCTTTAATTGGTTACTCAGAGGCTAAAAGATTTTCTAAAGAGCCAGAAGAATTTGGCAGAGGATCAATAGAAGGAATTGCTGGAGCAGAGGCTGCCAATAATGCTGCTACTGGTGGCGCAATGGTTCCAACTTTAGCGCTTGGAATTCCTGGGAGTGCTACAACAGCAGTAATATTAACTGGTTTAATTATTCATGGTGTCAGACCAGGTCCAGATTTATTTAGAGAACAGCCAGACTTTTTATATGGAATTTTTGGAGCAATGTTAATTGCAAATGTTTTATTTTTTATATTTGGATTCTTTGGTGCAAAATTATTTGCAAGAATAACTCTTGTTCCTAACAAAATTTTATGGCCTATGATTTTTGCTGTATCTGTATGTGGAACTTATTCTTTAAGTCAGTCTATAATTGATGTCTGGATAATGTTATTCTTTGGTGTACTTGGATTTTTTATGAGAAGATTTGGTTTTTCAGTTGTTCCAGTAATTATAGGATTAATTTTAGGAGAATTAGTAGAAGGAACCTTGAGACAATCTTTAGTAATTTTTGATGGAAATTGGCTGATGTTTTTAACAAGACCTATAGCTTTAACCTTTTTTATTTTATCTTTTATTGCATTGGCTTTTCCTTTATTAAGGTCAAAAAAACAAAAAAAATAATATGATTAATTTTGATTTAAAAGATAGAGTTGCAATAGTGACAGGAGGCGCACAAGGTTTTGGACTAGCAATTACCGAGAGATTTATTGCTTCAGGAGCAAGCGTTGTAATTTGGGATATCGATGAAGAGGCAATTAAAACTGGAATAAAAAAAATTAATTCAGACAAGGTTTCATACCAAATTGTAGATGTTGGAAATTATGAAAGTATAGAGAAAAATTTAGTTGATGTTGAAAAAACTCACAAAAAAATTGATATTTTCATTAATAATGCAGGTGTTGCAGGTAAAAATACCACGGTAGTTGATTACCCACTTGATGAATGGAAAAAAGTTATAGATCTAAATTTAAATGCAGTATTTTATTGCTGTAAAGCCGTAACACCTTACATGATCAAAAATAACTATGGAAGAATAGTTAATATTGCCTCTATTGCTGGAAAAGAGGGCAATCCTAATGCCAGTGCATATAGCACATCTAAAGCTGGAGTTATAGGTTTAACTAAATCGCTTGGAAAAGAGTTAGCATTAAAAAATATAGCTGTTAATTGTGTAACCCCTGCTGCTGCAAAAACAAGAATATTTGATCAAATGACTGAGGAACATATAAATTACATGTTATCTAAAATTCCTAGAAATAAATTTGCCAAAGTAGATGAATTAGCATCTCTTGTAACTTGGTTATCTAGTGAAGAAAATTCTTTTTCAACAGCTGCAGTATTTGATTTAAGTGGTGGAAGAGCAACTTATTAGTTATGCAAATAGGAATTGATGTAGGTGCTACAAAAATAGAAAGTGTAATTTTAGATGAAAAAGGTAATGAAAGTAATCGTGAAAGAATTGATTGTCCAAAAGATTATTTCCAAATTGTTAAAACGATTAAAGATATTGACAAAAAATTAGAGAAAGAATTAAATAAAGCATTACCAATCGGTGTATGTCATCCTGGCATTCATTCACCTCAAACTGGATTAGTTAAAAATGCGCCAAATTGTTATTGGTTGGAAAAAAAACCATTTCAAAATGATTTAAGAAAAGAATTGGGTAAAGAGGTATTTTGCGAAAATGATGCAAATTGTTTCGCTTTATCAGAAGCATTAGATGGTGCGGGAAAACATTATAAAATTGTTTATGGAATAATAATTGGTTCAGGTGTTGGTGGTGGTTTGGTAATAGATAAAAAAATAGTTAGTGGACCTAATGGAGTAGCAGGAGAGTGGGGGCATAATCAAATTACTCATTTAATTGCAAAAAAAGAAAACTTCGAGTCTACCAATTTAAGGGAGGGTGAGATTGAGAGTTTTATGTCAGGTTTAAGTTTAGCAAAAAAATTCAATAAAAAATTCAAAAAGAATTTAAAGACAAATGAAATTTTTGATTCATATAGAAAGCATGATTTAGATGCTGAAGATTTAATAGATAATTTTAAAGTAAATTTAGCAATGTCCTTAGCGAATATAATTAATATTCTTGATCCTGATTGTTTTGTTTTTGGCGGGGGTGTTTCAAATGAAATTGATTTTTTAAGTGAAATTGAAACTATCGTAAGAAAATTTGTAACTGGCAGAGAGTATGAAGGTGTGTTTCTTAAACCAAAGTACGGAGATGCTAGCGGCGTTAGAGGTGCAGCAAGATTAGGAAGAAAATCAATCTATTAATATTACAAATCAATTAATAGTTGTATTTTTTTTTTTCTTGTAGTCTTTTAATAAATCAATCTATAATTGTTTTTTTTAAGTTAACTTAATTTAACAAATAAGAGGGAAAATATGAAAAAAATGTTAATAGCTTTAATCGCTTTTGCATTCACTTCTACATCTTCTTTTGCAGGACCAAAAATTGAGGTTTTGCACTGGTGGACATCAGGTGGTGAAGCAGCAGCACTTAAAGTATTAAAAGATGATTTCGCTGCAAACGGTGGTGAATGGTTAGACATGCCTGTAACTGGTGGTGGTGGAGACGCTGCTAACGTTGCACTTAAAGCAAGAATAGTTGCAGGAGATCCTCCTTCAGCTTCTCAAATTAAAGGTCCAACAATCCAAGAATATGATCAAGAGGGAGTAGTAGCTCCATACAACATTGATCCTATAGCTCAATCAGAAGGTTGGGATGGACTTTTAGATCCAATGATTGCCGCAGTTCACAAATGTCAAAACAATAGTGGGCCATACTGTGCTGCACCAGTAAACATCCATAGAATTGATTGGATGTGGGCTAACAAAGCAGTATTTGATGCTAATGGAATTTCAGTTCCAACAACTTGGGATGAAGTAAATGCAGCAGCAGAGAAACTTCAAGCAGCAGGAATAATTCCTTTCGCACATGGTGGTCAAGCTTGGCAAGATGCAACAGTCTTTGAAGCAGTTGCTATGGGTATTGGTGGAAATAACTATTACAAAAATTGCTATGTAGATCTTAAAGAAACATGCCTAAGAAGTGAGACGACAGTAAAAGTTTTTGATCAAATGAGAAAACTTCAAAGTTTTACTGACGAAGGTAGCCCAGGAAGAGACTGGAACGTTGCTACTGGAATGGTTATTGAGGGAAAAGCCGGTTTCCAAATTATGGGTGACTGGGCAAAAGGTGAATTTACAGCTGCTGGAAAAGTTCCAGGAGTCGATTATTATTGTTCTCCAACACCTTCAAATAATGGTTACTTGTACAATGTTGATAGCTTTATATTCTATAAAACAAATGATCCTGATAAACAAGAAGGTCAAAAGTTATTAGCGAAATTAATGATGGGTAAAAACTTCCAAAAAGTTTTCAACCTATACAAGGGATCAATTCCAGCACGTTTAGATGTTTCTATGGACGAATTTGATAAATGTGCAAAAACTTCGAATTCTGACATCAAAACTGCAGGTGCAGGTGGTGGATTAGTTCCGAGTTTTGCTCATGGAATGGCTCAAGGTAATACTATGAAGGCTGCTTTACAAGATGTGATTACAGAACACTTTAATTCTGACATGTCCTCTGTTGATGCAGCAAACGCTTTGGCTGATTCAGTTTTAGATAACATGTAAAATACAAAAATTAAGGCCACCTAAAGTTTAGGTGGCCTTTTTTTTTAATCAAAATTAGAAAATATTTATAATGCTCAAGTGGTTAGAAAAAAACCTACCAAAAATCGTAATGGCTCCAGCTGTTGGATTAATTGGTTGGTTTGTCTATGGTTTTGTGCTTTGGACCCTATATATATCTTTTACAAATTCTAAAATCTTGCCCAAGTATGAACTTTGGGGAGTGGGTCAATATGTTAAACTTTGGGGTTCTAGAAAATGGCTTATTGCAGTTGATAATCTTCTTATTTTCACAGCTTTATTTTTAATTTTTTGTGTTGTGATTGGAATTATTCTTGCAATATTTCTAGATCAAAAAATTAGGGCAGAAGGTGTCCTTAGAACTATTTACTTATATCCAATGGCTTTGTCTTTTATAGTCACTGGAACAGCATGGAAATGGATTTTAAACCCAACCCTTGGTATCCAAAAAATGTTTATCGATTGGGGATTTGAAAACTTTACATTCGATTGGTTGGTCAATCGAGAAATGGCCATCTACACCATTGTCATTGCAGGTGTCTGGCAATCTGCTGGATTTGTAATGGCGTTATTTCTAGCTGGATTGAGATCAGTCGAAGATGAAATAGTTAAAGCAGCTAAAATAGATGGTGCAAATTTATTTACAGTTTATTGGAAAATTCTACTTCCAATGATGAGACCAGTTTTTTTTACAAGTTTTGTAATTTTGGTTCATATTTCAATTAAAAGTTATGATCTTATAGTTGCGTTAACCCAGGGTGGTCCAGGCATATCTACAACTATGCCTGCATTATATATGACACAAACTGCATTCCACAAAAGTCAAGTTGGTTTGTCAGCAGCAAGTGCGATGATGATGTTTATGGCAGTAGCAGCTGTGATTATACCTTATTTATACTCTGAACTTAGGAGAGAAAATGCAAGATAAAATACACTCTTCATACAAACAGCTTGAACAAAAATCAAAGTATACAAATATGTTCCTTAGATGGTTTTTATATTTTGTCTTAGTAGTTTTTGCATTTTATTTTATTTTTCCATTATATGTGATGGTTGTTACTTCATTAAAAACAATGGAAGAAATCCGTCAAGGTACACTTTTAACTTGGCCAAGTGGATTAAATTTTGACTCATGGTTAGTTGCATGGGGAGGTAGAGGATATGGTGCAGGTGATACTTTCTTAAAACCATATTTTTGGAATTCAATTAAAATGGTTGTTCCAGCAGTATTTTTTTCTACCTTCATTGGTGCGATGGCTGGATATGTTTTAACAAAATGGAGATTTAAAGGAGACAAATGGGTTTTCCTTTTTTTATTATTTGGATGTTTTATTCCTTATCAAGCAATCTTATTACCCATGGCTAGAACCCTTGGAGTTCTTGGAATTTCGAATTCTGTAATTGGACTTGTTTTGGTCCATACAGTTTACGGTATTCCATTTACAACTTTATTTTTTAGAAATTTTTATGTTTCTATTCCATCCGAATTAGTAAAAGCTGCGAGAATAGATGGAGCAGGATTTTTTAAAATATTTTTTAAAATTTTACTTCCAGTATCAACACCAATTATCGTAGTAACAATAATCTGGCAATTCACACAAATTTGGAACGACTTTTTGTTTGGCTCAACATTTTCATTCGGAGAAGCAGCGCCAATACAAGTTGCTCTAAACAATATGGTTTTATCAAGTACTAGTGTTAAAGAATATAATGTTGATATGGCATCTGCTATTATTGCAGGAATTCCAACACTTATAGTATATGTCTTAGCAGGAAAATATTTTATTAGAGGATTAACTTCAGGAGCAGTAAAAGGTTAAAAATGAAAACATTAAAAATTGAAGAATTATCAAAGAACTTTGGATCAACTGAGGTTTTAAGGAAAATTAATTTAGAGATAGATGAAGGTAATTTCTTAGTTCTTTTAGGTCCTTCTGGATGTGGAAAATCTACACTATTAAATATTATTGCAGGATTAGAAACTATTAATGAGGGAAATGTTCACATAGATAATTATAATGTAAGTAAAGTAGAGCCAAAAGACAGAAATATTGCAATGGTATTTCAATCTTATGCTTTGTACCCATCAATGAATGTGCGTGAAAATATGATCTTTGGTCTTAAACAAGCTAAAGTTTCAAAGGAGAAAATCGAAGAGCAATTGGAAAAAGTATCAAAATTTTTACAAGTAGATGCTTTGTTAGAGAGAAAGCCATCACAATTATCAGGCGGACAAAGACAGCGCGTTGCAATAGGTAGAGCACTAGTTAGAGAACCAAGAATATTTTTATTCGACGAACCTTTATCAAATTTAGATGCAAAATTAAGAGTTGAGATGAGACGGGAAATTAAAAAACTTCATCAGCAACTTAAAACAACAGTAGTTTATGTAACGCACGATCAAACAGAAGCTATGAGTTTAGGTACAAATATTGCAATTATGAATCATGGTGTAATTCAGCAAAATGATACACCTGAAAATATTTATAATAAGCCTAGTAATACTTTTGTGGCAGACTTCATAGGCTCTCCATCAATGAATTTAATAAAAGGAAGTCTAAAAGAGAGTTCAAATAAAGTTTCATTCGTTACCCATGGATCAAATATTGAAATACCGATAAATAGATATGATTTCAAAGAAAAATCTAATTTAGATAATAAAGAGGTTTTTTTTGGAATAAGACCAGAACATATATTTTTTAAAAAATCTAATGAAGAAGATTTTGAGATTAATTTAAGAGCAGATTTAAGTGAATATATTGGACATGAACAGATAATGACCTTTAATTTTGAAAATCAAGAGGTGTTAGCTAAGTTTCCATCAACAGTAAAAATACATCTATCAAAAAATACAAAATTATTCTTTGATTTAACTCAAATTTCGTTGTTTGATGCTAAAACAGAGGAGAGAATTTAAATGAAAGTAAAATATTTTGACTTAAAAAATAAAAAAGTTTTTATTACTGGAGGTGGATCAGGAATTGGAGCTTCAATAGTTGAACATTTTTGTGAACAAGAATGTGATGTTTATTTTGTTGATATTAATAAGAAAGACTCAAATAAATTAATTAAAGATCTTAAAAAAAAAGGTCTTAAAGTACCTCATTTTATTGAATGTAATCTTATTAAAATTAAAAAATTACAAACTATCATTCAAAAAATAATTAAATCAAAAGGTCCTATCGATATTTTAATAAATAATGCAGCTAATGATGACAGACACTCCACAGATCAAGTAGATGAAAAATATTGGAATAACAGAATGGATGTGAATTTAAAACATTTTTTCTTTACAATTAAAGCAGTTTTAAAAGGAATGATTAAAAATAAAGGTGGAGCTATCGTAAATTTAAGTTCAGTTTCATGGATGTTGGGTGAGGGTGATAAAGTTGCTTACGAGACAGCAAAGTCTGCTGTTATTGGTCTGACTAGATCTTTTGCGAGAGAATTTGGTAAATATAATATTAGATGCAACTCAGTTACTCCTGGATCAATTGCTACTGAGAGACAAATAAAGCATTGGCTAACTCCAAAGTATAAAAAATTTATTCTTGATAAACAGTGCTTGAAGAGACAACTTAAACCCGATGATGTAGCAAGTTTAGTTGTTCATCTTTCATCCGATGTATCGTCAGGATGTACGAAACAAAACTTTATTATAGATGCTGGCATCACTTAAAAATTATATAAGTGTCTAAGAAAATTAAAATATCTGTTGTTGGAATAGGTTTAATGGGACTGCAACATATTAAAGCTATACAAAAATCAAAATTTGCATCTCTTCACTCAATTGTTGAAATAAAAAAAAACGGGACAGAATTATCTAAAAAATTCAATGTACCACTTTATAAAAATATCAAAATTTTATTAGCAAAAGATAAACCCGATGCAGCGATAATCGCAACACCTAATGTACTACACGAAACTGATACTGTTCGATTTTTGAAATCTAAAATTCCTGTCTTATTAGAGAAGCCAATTTCAGTTAATATTAAATCTGCAAAAAAAATTATTAATAGTGCACGCTTAAATAAAACTTCATTACTGATAGGATATCACAGACGCCATAATTCAATTGTTAATAATGTTAAAAAAATAATAGAAAATAAAAAACTTGGAAAAATTGTATCTGCAAATATTTTATGCTGGCTATATAAACATAAAAAATATTTTAATGAAAAATGGAGAGTAAGAAAGGGTGGTGGACCATTAAGTATTAATTTAGTTCATGATATTGATATGATTTGTTATTTACTTGGACCTATTAAATATGTTCAGGCGTTTAAATCAAATAATATTAGAAAATATAAGGTTGAGGATACAGCTTCAGTAAATTTATTTTTTAAATCTGGAACTTTATGTACTCTTAATGTATCCGATACCATAACTTCACCATGGAGCTATGAATTAACTGCTGGTGAAAATCCTGCTTATCCAATAACTGATCAATCTTCTTATTTTATTGGAGGGACTAGAGGTTCTGTTCAATTTCCCAATTTAAAGCTATGGTACTATAAAAAAGATAGAAGTTGGTGGAATAATATTTTTAATAATAAAATTGAAGTTCAAAAAAGTAACGAAACTCTTATAAATCAGATCGATCACTTTTCTAAGGTAGTTTTGAAAAAAGAAAAACCAAAAGTTACTGGTAAGGATGGGTTAAATTCTTTAATAATTTTTGATGCAATAAACAAAAGCTCTAAATCAGGTAAAAAAATAAGAATTAATTAATTTTTTTAACCTTCTTTGTTCCCTCAACCCTAATAAACAAAACTCCAAAAATTATAATTCCAATAAGACCAATTATTTTGCTTATATCTGCCGGAACCCCAAAAATTAAAAAATTAATTATTGTTGACCAAAGTAACTGAGAATACTGAAAATTAGTTACAAATGACAAATTAGATAATTGAATTGCATAAATAATTATAAAATGACTTATAAAACCAAAAATTCCCATAGCAACTAAACCAATCCAATAAATATTATTTTCAATTGGCACCCAATTAAATGAAATATAAATTGTAAATATCAAAGCTCCAGTAACTGCTGTATAAAAAACTGCTGAGAAAGGTTCATTGTTTCCTGAAATAAGTTTTGTAAAAAATTGATAAAGTGCCCAACATAGTGGTGGAACAATAGGAAAGATTAACTCTGGCGATAATACTTTCATACTGGGTCCTAGAGCATAAATAATTGATCCAAAACTTAGCAACATCAAAATTATACCTTTGGGAGACAATATATCTTTTAAAAAATATGCTGATAAAAGTGAAACAATTAATGGAGCGCTAAAAAAAACTACGTATATGTCAACCAAATCAAATCTTTGTAATGAGTTAAACATAAAGAAAGTTGCAGTAACCATTAATAATGATCTAATAATTTGAATTTTAAAATTTCTAGTTAAATTTAGCTTAGGCTTAAAGATTAAGAAATAGACACAAAGAGCAACAAAGTGAAAAAAAAACCTTCCCCATACAGCTTGAGTAACTGGCATAACATTTCCTAAATATTTTGCAGTTGAGTCCATACAAACAAATAAAAAAAACCCTGAAGCAGATAGAAAAATAACCTTAATTAAAGAGGCTTTTTGATTTTTTGACATGATAATTTATGAAAAATTTATCAAAAAGTTACATTACTACGCCTACTTGCCAAGGATTGAACTCCTCGTCACCGTAGCCATTAATTTCACTTTTCGATTTATTTCCTGAAGCAGTGTTTACAACTAGATCAAATATTCTGTTTCCAACCTTTTCAATATCTTCTTTGCCTTCTGCAATAGTCCCACAATTTATATCCATATCTTCTTCCATTTTTTCATACATCGCAGTATTTGTAGATAATTTTAAACTTGGAACAGGTTTGCATCCAAAACATGAACCTCTACCTGTTGTAAAACAAATTACATTTGCACCTGAAGCAACTTGACCTGTAACAGACACTGGGTCATACCCTGGAGAATCCATAAAGTTAAAACCTTTATTTTTTAATGGTTCTGCATATTCAAGCACATCTTCTAAAATTGATTTACCACCTTTTGCAACTGCACCCAGTGATTTTTCAAGTATAGTAGTTAAACCACCTCGTTTATTTCCAGGAGCAGGATTGTTATCCATTGTACTGTTATTAATTGATGTATAGTTTTTCCACCATTTTAATCTTTCTATTAATTTGTCAGCTGTTTCTTGGCTGTTCGCTCTATTAATTAGAAGATGCTCAGCCCCATAAATTTCAGGTGTTTCAGATAATATTGAACTTCCACCTTTTTTAACTAATAAATCAGCTGCAACACCTAAAGCTGGATTTGCAGTAATACCTGAGTATCCATCTGATCCTCCACACTGAAGAGCTAATGTTAAATGACTTACAGACTGGGGAGTTCTTTTAATTTTGTTAGCTTCAGGTAATAAATTTTTTATTTGCGATAGAACTTTTTCGACAATTTTTTTTGTTCCACCTTCGTCCTGAATTGTTAAAAAATGAATTCTATTATGTTTTTTTATAGACTCATCAAACAAACTCACTTGAGCACATTCACAACCTAAGCCAATAACAAATACATGGGAAAAATTTGGATGGTTTTTAAAACCATCAATTGTTCTTTGAAACATTTGCATTCCTTCGCTTACAGTATTCATGCCACATCCAGTTGAGTGAGTAATCGGAACTATGCCATCAATATTAGGATAATCATTTAAAATGTTAGAATATTTTATTTTTTCAACAATCATTTTAGTAACAGTTGCTGAACAATTGACTGTACTAACTATACCTATATAATTTCTGGTAGCTACTTGATCGTTATCTCTTAATATTCCATTGAAAAAGGTATCAACTTTTTCATCAACAATTGTTTTTTTATTTTTTACTTGAAATTCTCTATCAAATTCTTTGAATTCTAAATTATGAGAATGAACATGCTCACCAGCGGTAATATTTTTTGACGCAAATCCAATTATCTGATCATACTTAATTATAGGATCACCTTTGTTTATGGGTTTTAAACAAACTTTGTGTCCAAACGGTATAGGATCAATAGTACTTATCTCTTGACCATTAATTTTCGTTTTTTCTGGTATAATAAATTGACTTACGCCTACATTATCATTTTTATTGAGTACAATTAGACTATTCATTTTTTAATTTAGGTTTTATATATCATTATAATATATTTTATTATTTTATGAAAAAGAAGAATTTAAGAAGTAAACAATGGTTTGACGACCCAAAAGATCCAGGTATGACAGCCATGTATTTAGAAAGATATCTAAATTATGGTCTTACAAGAAAAGAACTTCAATCAGGAAATCCAATAATTGGAATAGCTCAATCTGGGAGTGATTTATCTCCGTGTAACAGACATTTTTTGGATTTAAGTAAAAGAATTAAAGATGGAATTAGAAGAGCAGGTGGTATTCCGATGGAATTTCCTACTCACCCAATTCAAGAAACTGGAAAAAAGCCTACTGCAATGTTGGACAGAAACTTATCATATTTGTCTTTGGTTGAGATACTTTATGGGTACCCACTTGATGGAGTTATACTTACAACTGGATGTGATAAAACTACCCCAGCAGCGTTAATGGCAGCTGCAACAGTTAATATTCCTGCAATTGTTTTATCTGGTGGTCCAATGCTTGATGGAAATTATAAAGGTAAGAAAGCTGGTGCAGGAACTATTATTTGGGAAGCAAGAAGATTACATGCTAAGGGAGAAATAGATTACGAAGAATTTATGGATATGGCAGCAGCATCTTCACCAAGCCCTGGTCATTGTAATACAATGGGAACTGCTTCATCAATGAATTCTGTTGCTGAGGCATTGGGAATGTCTTTACCAGGATGTGCAGTAATACCAGCTCCCTACAGAGAAAGAGAACAAATTTCTTTTGAGACTGGATCGAGAATTGTAAAAATGGTTCATGAAGATTTAACTCCTTCAAAAATTATGACAAAGAAAGCATTTGAAAATGCAGTTATAGTTGCAAGTGCAATAGGAGCTTCAAGTAATTGTACTACACATTTAATTGCTATTGCAAAACATATGGGTGTTAAATTTGATTTATCTAATTGGCAAAAGCTTGGGCACAAAATACCTTTATTAGCAAACTGCCAACCTGCAGGTGAACATTTAATGGAAGGTTTTTACAGAGCTGGAGGAATACCAGCAATCATGAAAGAATTAATGAAGAATAATAAAATTCACCAAAACTTAATTACTGTAACTGGCAAAACAGTTGCGCAAAATTTAAGAAAAAAAATCGACGTAGATAGAGATGTGATTAAAACATTTAAAGATAATTTGACTGATAAGGCCGGGTTTTTAGTTATGAAAGGAAATTTCTTTTCATCAGCAATTATGAAAACTTCAGTAATTAGTAAAGAATTTAGAGATAGATATTTATCAAACCCTAAACATCCAAATGTTTTTAAAGGAAAAGCAGTAGTTTTTGAAGGTCCAGAGGATTATCATGACAGGATCAATAGCAAGAAACTAAAAATAGATGAAAATTCTATTTTAATTATAAGAGGTTGTGGGCCTGTTGGATACCCTGGTTCAGCAGAGGTAGTTAATATGCAACCACCAGATAGACTTCTAAAAAAAGGCATTAATGCACTTCCAACCCTTGGAGATGGAAGACAGAGTGGCACCTCTGAAAGCCCATCTATTCTTCATGTATCGCCAGAATCTGCCGTTGGTGGTGATTTAGCAATTGTTAAGACAGGAGATAAAATGACAATAGATCTTAATAATAGAAGAGTTGATCTTCAAATAACAAAGTCTGAATTTATTAAAAGAAGAAAAAAGAAAAGGATAAAAAAACTTACAAACCAAACACCGTGGCAAGAAATATCTAGATCAAATGTTGGTCAACTTGAAGACGGTGCATGTATTATGTCAAGAGATCAATATTTAGATATCACTAAAACAAAAGGTGTTCTAAGAAACTCTCATTAGATGAAACCAAAAATTTTAGTTTCTCGAAAAATTTCTGATGGTGCTGAAGAAATATTAAAAAAAGAATTTGATGTAACTCTTAATTTAGATGACAAACCTTACACATATGAGGAATTAATAAAACTTTCTAATGAATATGATGGTTTAATATCTACAAGTTTTGATAAATTAGATAAAAATTTTTTTGATAGTTTAAATGGAAAATTAAAAATTATTGGTCATGTTGGAGTTGGATACGACAATATTCATACACAATCAGCCAAAGAAAAAAATATCAAAGTTTCAAATACGCCAAATGTATTAAACGATGCTGTAGCGGAAATAACAATCCTTTTAATTTTAGCATCGTCAAGAAGAATTGGCGAGGCTTATAATTTAGTTAAGTCAAATACTTGGAAAGATCATAGACCAGATATAACTAAATTAATGGTTGGTAATGAAATTACTGGAAAAACTTTAGGTATAATAGGTATGGGAAGGATTGGACAAATAGTTGCAGATAGGGCTAGAGCGTTTAAAATGAAAATAGTTTATTACAATAGAAATAAGTTATCTAATGATTTAGAAAAAGATGCAACTTATTATCCCGATTTAAAATCAATGCTTCCAAATTGTGATTATATAAGTTTACATACTCCTGCTACTTCAGAAACTAAAAATATAATTAATTCAGAAATTTTAAAGCAGTTTCCAAAACATTCAGTATTTATAAATACTTCCAGAGGATCAACAGTAGATGATGATGCTTTAATTGAAGCTTTACAAAGTAAAAAAATCTATGGAGCTGGATTAGACGTTTTCAATAATGAACCTAACCTTGATAAGAGATATCTAGAGTTAGAAAATTGTTTTGTTCTTCCTCATGTAGGTAGTGCGACACATGAAACCCGATTAGCTATGAGCATGTTAGCTGTTGATAATCTAAAATGTTTTTTTTCTCAAAAACCTCTTTTATCAGAAGTTGTTTAAATGATACAACTTTAAGTTGTAATTATATAAATTAATTACCCTAAGAAATTTATTACTGTCTTTTGTTTGAATTTTTTTTCTCTTTATGTTTAAATTTAGAAAAACATAACCGAGAGGGAAAAAAATGTTAAAATTAATAACAAAAATAACTGCTGCTATAGCTGTCGTCTCTATTGCTTTATTTGGTTCTGCACATGCAAAAACTTTAAAAATAGAAACTCACTTTACAGCTAGCTCACCAAATGGTGAAGTTGCAGCTCAATTCGCTAAAAACGTTGAAAAGTTTTCTGGCGGAAGCTTAAAAGTACAAATGTTCTACTCATCATCAGTTACAGGAAAGTCTGCTGAGGTATTTAACTCTGCACAAACTGGAATTATTGACTGTGATATGACAGGTGCTGGATACCAAACTGGTAAAAATGCAGCTTTTCAATTCGCAGGTGACGTTATGGGTGGATATGATAACCCGTATCAACAATATGATTTCTTAAAGTTCCCAGGAGCTCAAGAAGCTGTTGATGCACTATACAACAAATATGGAATGACTTTAATCGGTTGGTGGATACCAGGACATGAGTCTTTAATATCTAGCAAACCAATTCCAGATGTTGCATCTATTAAAGACTTTAAATTTAGATCACCTCCAGGAATGGAAAGTATGATCTTTACAGCATTAGGTGCTAAGCCGATCGTGATGGATTTTGGTGAAGTTCCAACTGCTTTACAAACTGGTCTAATTGACGGCGCCGACTATTCATCTTTAGCTACAAACTATGCAGGTGGACACTATGAGCAAAATAAATATGCTACATATCCAGGTTTCCACTCTATGCCTGCTGACCATTTAGCTTGTAATACAAAAGTTTGGAATAAGTTAAAGCCTCATGAAAAAGGTGCAATGCTAGCAGCAATCGAAATCTGCGGTAGAACAATCACTAGTTTAGTTGAGAGAAAAAATGCTGAAGCAGTTAAAGCTTTAACTGCTATGGGTGTTACTCTTCATGACTGGTCTAGAGAAGATAGACTTAAGTTCAGAAATGCTGCACTCGGTGCTTGGGAAGAATGGAAGAAAAAATCTCCTGAAGCTGCTGCTCTTATTGAGATACACAAAGCTTACATGAAAGCTAACGGTATCCTATAATTATTAGCAACATAAAAAAATATTGAAGGGCCTGAAAGGGCCCTTCTTATTAAACAATTTTTTTGCCAATGGACGATAAAGAGCTTCAAGATAAACAATTAAAAGAGCAAAGTGAAAAAGTTGCAAGTAAAGACGATTTTCCAATATTTTGGATAGATAGAATTTCTCTATTTTTAAGCCATACAATAAAATATTTAATTCCGGTAATAGTACTTGTAATGATGTACGAAATTTTTATGAGATATGTTTTGTTTAAACCTACCCTATGGGCCAATGAATTATGCCTATGGTTGGCTGGTGTTTGTTATTTGGTCGGAGGCATATATGCAACAAGATTAAGAAGCCATATTAGAATAGTATTATTATACGATTATGTTAGTAGACCAACACAGCGAATTTTTGATTTAATTAGTACTATAGTTATTGTTCTTTTTGCAGGGGCTGTAATTTATGGTGGTATGGAGGATGCTTACAGATCATTTGTAAACTGGGAGAGATTTGCAACATATTGGGACCCACCGATACCAGCTACTATGAAACCACTTACACTAATATGTGTATTCCTTATTGCACTTCAGTCTATTAACAATTTAATAATTGATTGGAGAAATCCTAAAGAAAGACAATACGATCCTGCTAAAGATTTGGAATAATATGGAATTTGAAATAGGAACACTCTCGATAATACTTATTGTTGGATTGCTAGCTCTTATAGCTATTGGTGTTCCAATGGGTTTTGCCTCAGGTTTTATGGGTGCTGTACTCGTATTTTTATATATAGGTGAGCATGCATTAGGAATTTTACTTTCAAGATATTATTCTCTTGTTGTAACGTATTCTTTCTTATCAGTACCCTTATTTATATTCATGGCCTCCTTACTTGAACGCTCTAACATCGCGAGAGATTTATATGATGCATTAAATGCTTGGTTAAGAAAAACTAGAGGAGGGGTAGGTGTTGTAACTGCAATCATGGCAACAATTATGGCTGCCATGAGTGGAATTATTGGAGGAGAAATAGTTTTATTAGGGCTGATTGCGCTACCTCAGATGTTGAGATTGAAATATGATCAAGATATGTCGATTGGTATTATTTGTGCATCAGGTTCTCTAGGTACAATGATACCTCCATCTATTGTTTTAATTATATATGGATTAACGACAGAAACATCAATTACAATGTTATTCCAAGAAGCTATTGTTCCAGGTTTAATGATTTCAGGTTTAATAATTACTTACATTCTAATACGAACAAGATTACAACCGCATCTTGCACCATTAAGTGATGAGCCAGCTTTAACTTTAAATGAAAAAATGTCTTACCTTCCAGGGCTTTTACCACCTATTGGTATTGTAATAATTGTTTTAGGTTCAATTTATTCTGGAATAACAGGCATCACTGAAGCAGCTGGAATGGGTGTAGTTGCAACATTAATTATAATAGGTGCAAGAAAAGAGCTTACATGGTTTTTATTTAAAGATGCACTTGTTAGAACTTTTAAAGCTTCAGGAACTATATTAACAATTACTTTTGGTGCTACAGTTTTAGCAGGAGCATATTCTCTTGCAGGTGGACCTACTTATGTCGCTGAAACAATTTTAGCTTACGATTTAAAACCAATGTATCTAATTTTTATGATGCAAATAATGTTTTTAATAATGGGTGCATTTATGGATTGGGTTGGAATAGTTCTATTAGCAATGCCAGTTTTTTTACCAATAGTTCTAGCTCTTGGTTTTGATCCTATTTGGTTCGGAATATTGTTCTGTGTAAACATGCAAGTTTCATTTTTAAGCCCACCATTTGGTCCTGCAGCATTCTATTTAAAATCAGTTGCTCCACCACACATTTCACTAACTGATATTTTTAGAGGTTTTGCACCATTTATAGTAATTCAATTGATTGTTTTAGCTTGTGTTATGTTCTTTCCAGAAGCAATGACACAAAACTTTCACGATTTTGTCCCTAGAAAATAATGCAAAATATAGGTTTTATTGGTACTGGCCTTATGGGCTTTCCAATGGCAAAAAATATACTTAAAGCTGGATACAAAGTTAAAGCATTTAATAGATCTATAAATAAAGCTGAACCACTAAAAGACTTTGGTGCCGAAATTTCAAATTCAATAGGAGAACTTGTTAAAGCAAGCGATGTAGTAATTACAATGTTAACGAATGATGATGCTGTGAATGAAGTTATAGGTAGTGATGAATTTTTAAATAATTTAAAACCTAATTCAATTGTAATTGATATGAGCTCTGTAAAACAAACTACAGCAGTTAATCACGGGAAAAATTTAAAATCTCAAAAAATTAATTTCTTAGATGCACCAGTTTCAGGTGGAACGATTGGAGCCGAAGAAGCATCTCTTGCAATAATGATTGGTGGAGAACAAGTAGTTTTTGACTCAGTTAAAGATATTTTAAAATCAATGGGAAATCCAACTCTTGTAGGTCCAGTAGGATGTGGTCAGGTTTCTAAATTAGCAAATCAAATTATTGTTGGCTTAGCGATTGGAGCTGTTGCTGAAGCGGTTACTCTTTGTGAAAAGGCTGGCGCTGATCCAAAGAAAATGATTAAAGCTTTATCTGGAGGATGGGCTGATAGCAAAGTTCTTAGAACACATGGAAAAAGAATGATAGACAAAGACTTTAGTCCGAAAGGCAAAACTTCAAGTCAATTAAAAGATATGAATAATATATTAGAATGTGCAAATAATTATAATACTCAATTACCTATTTCGAATTTAGTTAAAGAAATGTATAAATCATTAGTTGAAAATGGACATGGCGAAACAGATCATAGTTCATTATATAAAGAAATTGAAAGGATAAATAATGGGAAGACTTGAAGGAAAAGAAATAATCATTACTGCAGCTGGACAAGGGATAGGAAAAGCAACAGCTATAACTTTTCATAACGAAGGCGCAAATGTTACTGCTACTGATATTAATGAAAATACTTTAAGTGAATTAAATAAAGAATACCCAAAAATTAAAGTAAAAAAACTAGATTCAACAAGAAACGAGGATATTAAAGAATTCATTAATACATTTAATAATATAGATGTATTATTTAATGCAGTAGGATTTGTTCATCATGGAACAATTTTAGATTGCGAAGAAAAAGATTGGGATTTTTCTTTTGATACTAATATTAAATCTATGTACTTTATGTGTAAAGCTACATTACCAACGATGATAAATAATGATGGAGGTAGTATTATTAATGTTGCTTCTGTAGCGTCTAGTATTAAAGGACTTCCAAATAGATTTGTATATGGAGCAAGTAAAGCAGCGATTATTGGACTAACAAAATCAATCGCATCTGATTTTGTTAAGCAAAAAATTAGATGTAATGCAATTGCACCTGGAACCGTATTCACACCTTCTTGGGAAGATAGAGTAAAACAAAGCCCGGATCCAGTTAAGGCAAAAAAAGATTTCATAGCAAGACAACCCATGGAAAGACTAGGAACTGCACAAGAAATAGCTGATTTTGCTATTTATTTAGCTAGTGATGAATCAACATTTACAACAGGAAATACTTTTTCTGTGGATGGTGGAATGACAATTTAAATATAAAGGAGACATAATGAAACTATTAAGAGTCGGTGAAAAGGGAAAAGAAAAACCAGCAATATTAGATGGTGATGGAAAAATAAGAGATATTAGTTCACATGTAAGTGATTTAAACCCACATAATTTAAATTTTGAAACAATTTCAAAAATTCAAAGCGTTGATACATCAAGTCTTCCTGAAATTTCACCAGGTCAAAGAGTAGGTTCATGTATTACCAGTCCTGGAAAATTTGTAGCAATAGGACTTAATTACTCAGATCATGCAGCTGAAGTCGGTGCTGATATTCCTAAAGAACCAATAATGTTTATGAAAGCAACTAGCTCAATGTGCGGTCCTAATGATGATGTAGAAATAGTCTCTGGATCAAAAAAACTAGATTGGGAAGTTGAACTTGGAATTGTAATTGGAAAAGAAGCAAAACATATTTCAGAAAGTCAATCACAAGATCATATTTTAGGGTATTGTTTAGTAAACGATGTCAGTGAACGAGAATGGCAAATTGAAAAAATGGGACAATGGGTTAAAGGAAAGTCTCATGACACTTATGGACCTACTGGGCCTTACTTGGTAACTAAGGATGAAATTAAAGATATTAATAATTTAAAGATGATGTTGGATGTAAATGGTGAAAGAATGCAAACAGGAAATACAAGTACTATGATTTTTAATGTAGATATCATTGTATCTTATGTGAGTAAATTTATGTCATTACAACCTGGAGATATTATAACTACAGGCACCCCACCAGGAGTAGGCATGGGAAGAAAGCCTCAAGTATTTTTAAAAGCTGGTGATGAAATGAAATTATCCATAGAAAATTTAGGAGAACAGAACTCTAAAGTAGTTGCTGTTTAATAATTGTGAAGATCAGCTCAATCAAAAGTCATGTACTTAGATATGAGTTGGATAAAGAACTAGGATATTCTCAACAATATTACAAACACAGAACCGCTCACCTAGTAGAGATAGAAACTGATGAGGGTATTACAGGTTGGGGAGAATGTTTTGGCCCTGGAAATATAGCTCTCGCTAACAAATATATTGTAGAAAAAGTAATACAGCCTTTGATAATAGGAGAAGATCCAATTAATAAAGAATATATTTGGCATAAAGTTTATAATTTACTTAGAGATAGCGGTCAGAAAGGAATGCCTATTCAGGCATTATCAGGAATTGATATAGCATTATGGGATATACTAGCGAAAAAAGCAAAATTGCCTCTTCATCAATTATTAGGGGGTAAAACTAATAACAAAATTCCAGTTTATGGTTATGGAATGATGCTGCAAAAAAAACCTGTCGAAGAATTATGTGAATTATTCAAAAAAGAGGCAAATCAAATAAAAGAAAAAAAATTCAAGGCGATGAAGATGAAAGTTGGTTTAGGTCCAAAAGAAGATTTAATGTTAGTAAGCGCAGTAAGAGAAGCAATTGGCAACAATTTTAAACTAATGGTCGATGCCAATCATGCTTATAACAGAAATGATGCTTTGTATGTTGGTAAAGGATTGGATGAAATGGAAATCTATTGGTTTGAAGAACCTGTGGCACCAGAAGATTACGATGGATACAAAGAATTAAAAGAAAAATTAAAAACAAATATTGCCGGTGGTGAAGCAGAGTTCACAAAATATGGTTGGAACCAATTAATTAAAAATAATTGCATTGATATAGCCCAACCAGAAGTTTGCGGTTTAGGTGGAATAACAGAATATTTAAAAGTATCAGCATTAGCTCAGTCGAATTTCATCCCAATTGTTAATCATGTATGGGGTTCAGCTTTAAGTGTAGCAGTAAATTTGCATTTACTTACTTCTTTACCAGATATGCCAGGTGGACTATTTCCAACAAAATCAATGTTAGAATTCGATACTACTGAAAAAAATATTTTTATTACAGATCTTGCTGAAGAAAAATTTTCAATTTTAGATCAGGTTAAAGATAAAGATGGATTTGCTTCACCATTAGAAAATATAGGAATTGGAATTAATCCAAAAAAAGATTTTATAAAAGAATACGAGTATAATGGCTAAGATTATAACTTCAAAACCTGAAGTTTTGTGGAATTTAAAATGTACATTAGGTGAAGGTACTTTGTGGGTCAAAGAGCATAACTCAATTTATATTACAGACATCAAAAAAAAAAGAATTCATATTTTAAATATAAAAAATAAAAAAAAAGAAACTATTAAAGTAAATAAAGAAATAGGATTTTTAGCTCATATAAAAAATAATATATTTATATTAGGTCTCCAAGGTGAATTAAGAATAGTAAATCTAAAAAGTAAAAAAAAAATTAAATCAATAGCCATTGAAAAGCCATTAAAAATGAACAGGATTAATGATGGCAAAACAGATCTAAATGGAAAACTATGGTTTGGAACCATGGATAACCCCGAAAGAAATATCCCAAATGGAGCTCTTTATTGCCTAGATAAAAAATTTAATCTTAAAAAAGTAGATGACGATTACATGATTACTAATGGACCTGCTTTTATTGATAAAAAAAACTTTTATCATACAGATAGTAGAAAAAGAATAATCTACAAAATTAAGATAGATAAAAATCAAGATATAATAAGTAAAAAAATATTTAAAAGATTTTCAAATAAGGAAGGAGTGCCAGATGGCATGACCTTAGATAAAGCTGGAAATTTATGGGTATGCCAGTATCATGGAGCTTGCGTAAGTGTTTTAAATAAATTTGCCAAACAGATACATAAGATCAATTTACCCGCTAAAAATGTTACTAATTGTGCTTTTGGTGGTCCAAAAAATTCAGATTTATTTGTCACATCTGCTTTAAAAGGCATGAAAAACAGTGAAATTAAAAAATTTAAATTTTCAGGAAGTTTATTTAAAATACAAAC
>CACHUN010000004.1 GCA_902583075.1 uncultured Pelagibacteraceae bacterium
CTGTTATTAATTTATCAGTAATATTTTAATAAATATAGTCCCGTGTATTAGGAACAGAGCTATTATCTTTAGCTAATTGTAATTGAAATACAACCTGATCTCCCCATTTGAATGCCATTTCGCAACTAGCTAAGTAAAATTCCCACATTCTAAAAAATTTTTCGTCAAACATATCCAAAACTATATCTTTTTTTGATAAAAATCTCTCTTTCCAATTTCTTAGAGTATGAGCATAATGCATTCTAAGTACCTCGATATCAGAAACTATAAGACCAGACTTTTCAATTGGTTTTGATATCTCACTTAAGCTAGGCGTGTAACCACCAGGAAAAATATATTTTTGTATCCATGGTTGTGGATCTCTCGGAGGCATAGAGGAACCAATTGTATGAATTAGTGCTATTCCTTTTTCATTCAAAAGCTGAAAAACTTTATTAAAATATGTTCTATAAAAATTTCTACCAACATGCTCAAACATTCCTACACTCACAATTCTATCAAACTTCTCATTTAATTGTCTGTAATCAATGAGCTTAAAGTCTACTTGATTTGATAAATTCATTTCTTTCACTTTATTCTGACTATATTCAAATTGATTTTCAGACAATGTTATTCCTGTAACACTTGCATTTGTCTCCTTTGCTATTGCCAATGCTAATGTTCCCCATCCTGAACCAACATCTAAAACTTTTTGGTTTGGCTGGATGTTTAGTTTTTTTATAATATGATGAATTTTGTTGCTTTGAGCTTGTTCAAGAGTATCACTATCATTTTTAAAATAAGCACAAGAATATTGTCTATTTTTATCTAAAAATAAATCGTAAAGTTTTTCAGATATATCATAATGATGTGCAACATTTTCTTTTGATTTTATTATTTTATTTAAATTCGTAAGATATCCAAACGTACCTTTTATTTTTTTTATTACCGCTCCATAAGAATTTATATTCCCTCTACCGATATTTTTAAAAGCTAAATCTAAAAAGTCTGTAAGTGTACCGTTTTCAATTACTAGAGATCCATTCATATAAGCTTCCCCAAAATACAAGTCGGGATTTATAAGTAACTTTTGCATTAGTTTTTGGTCAAGAAATCTTATTACGATAGGTTTATCTTTTGTTGGATTACCTATAACGTATTTTTTTGAATTTGAGTCAATAAGTTCAAAACCATCCTGCTTAAATAAATTATTTAAAAAACTTATTAAACTCATTTTTATGCCGCCTTTAATATCTCCATATTAAAGTTTAGTTTTTCAAGATTTGATAATAAATCATTTTTTTCTGCTTGATTTAATAATTTTAATGGAGGCAAAAGATACTCGTATATTGAATTTTTTTCTGCCATAAGAGTGTGGAGACTTGAAATTAAGTTATATTTGTCGAAAGATTTTCTTACATCACACAAATTTTGATTAGATGATAGATCTAGATTATTGTGGAAATTATCATAAATTTTTCTAGCTAAGTGACCTGTAACATTTGTTGTTGCAGTAATTATACCATGGCATCCCAATTCTAGACCTTTTAATAATTTTGCTTCAGAACCTGGGAAAATTGAAAAATTTTTAATTTTCAAAGTTTCAAATAAATTATAACTGCTATCCTTTACACCAATAATTTGATCAGGGAATTTTTGAACCAAATTTTCCACACATTGAACACTAAATTTATATCCACAAAGTTTTTCAAAATTATATAGAATAATTTTACAATCATTAATCTCTTTGATAATTCTAGAATAGAAATTGATCACATCTTCATCTCCATACTTATAATAAGCTGGTGGCATTATTAAAAAATTATTAAAACCCATAGATTTAGAAATTTTCATTAAATTTATTGTATCGATTAAAGAATTGAGACCAGTTCCAATTATAAATTTACTTTTATGTCTACTTTTAGGTAACTCATTTATTAATTGAATTTTTTCACTTAAGGATATCAGTTGGGACTGGCCAGTGCTCCCAAAAAAAACAACGCCGTGACATCCTAAATTAATGACATTTTCAGCGTGTTTAATGGTATTTTTAATGTCTAATGCTAAATTTTTATCTAAAACTGATAAACTAGCTGCATATACACCTTTAATTTGTTCCATTACCAAAATTTATATAAAAATTCAAATTAGTAAAGGTTATAAAAACATATGAATATACTTGTTATACAAAACCGTATGGGTATTGGAGATATGGTAATTTTCTTACCTTTTATAGAAGCAATCTCAAAAAAATATAATTCACCAATTACTCTATTAATAAAAGAGAGCACAAAAGCTAAGGAATATACAAAAAATTTAAGTTTTTTAAAAAATATAATTTACTTAAAAAGGGATAATAAAAACGCTGAACATAGCGGTATATCAGGTTTTTTTAAATTAAAAAATGAAATTAAAAATAATTTATTTGATAAGGCTTTTATTTTTAATTCATCGCTTAGATATAGGCTTATTTGTAAAAGTGCGGGGATAAAAAATATATATCAGTACCCGTTATTTGAGAAAAAAGAACAACACATTATCGAAGCTGCAAATAAACTGTTAAATAAGATAAATTTAAAAGTAGAAAGCAATCCTCAAATAAAAATTAATGAGAGTTCAGTAAAATTAGCTGCTCAGAGCTTTTCGATTTCAAAAAATAAAATTAATATTTTACTTGGAATAGGTGGCTCTGGTCCATCTAAAAGAATTCCAGCTAATAAATTTAAAAAATTCATAGAACTAGCTATTGAAAAATATGACTGTATTTTTTATTTAGCAACAGGTAAAAATAGGGAAGAACAATTAATACTTAATAGTATACTATCATCATATAAAGAAATTTGTGTTCCTTTGGATAATAATTCAATTTCAGAAATATTACCAATTATAAAGAATTGTAAAATAGCAATATGTAACGACTCAAGTTTCAGTCACCTATCAGCTGCTTTAAATGTTCCTACAATAGTTTTAATGAGTGATACACCTTTATTGTATGGCAGTTATAGTCCAAATATGTATCCTATAATTCCTGATGGTATGAATTTTGTTTCACATAATTCAAGAGGTAAAGAAAAAATTGATCCAGTGAAGATTTTTACAAAATTTAAATCAATTATTAACTAATATTTTTTATTACAATATCTTTTGCCTCATTTACTATCGAAGCTAGTCTAGTTAATTCTGGGCTTACATCTGGATGAATTTTTTTCATAATAGACTTATAAGATTTCATAACTTGTTCTTTGGTATATTTAATGTCAGATTTTAAATTTAGTATCTTATATGCTTCATCTAAGGATATGCTTTGTTTGTTTACAGATTGGTTAAAATTATTAAAATTAAATCTACCTGAATTTCTTAAGACTTTGAAAAGTCCCCATAATCTAAGAAGTTGAAATAAGGATATTCCAGCTTTTGTTTTTATCAGAGGTAAGATTGCAAGCACAAAAGGTAATGAAAATATATATCTTCCCGCATAAGCCATAATAACAGCCAATACTATCGCAGAAATAATTATTAATATTCGTATAAATCTTGAAATTTTTTTAGCAGAAGTTCTAGCAAACCAAGTTAGAAGAACATATACAACGACAAAAATAATCAGTGTTATAAAAAAAATATTCATATATTAATTTAATTCAAAATGAAATTACCACAGCTTGAAAAGAAACCTGAAATAAAATCTTGTCACAATAAGTCTTGGACAGACGATTATAGTTGGATTCATCAACCAAATATTCTCGAGGTTTTAAGGGATAGCTCAAAGCTTTTGCCTGAAGTAAGAAAATATTTGGAAGATGAAAATGAATATTTTTCTGACCAAATGAAAGATACTAAAAAAATCCAAAAAAAACTTTTTGATGAAATAAAAGCAAGAATCAAACTGGATGATGAGTCACTCCCTTACAAAGACAAAAACTATGAGTATTGGACTAAAACTACTGCAAAAGGAAATTACTCGATTAAATTGAGAAAAAGAATTGGTGAAGAACAAATTGAAGAAATTTGGAACGGCGATAAAGAGAAGGAGAAACTTAAAACAGAATATTTTGGTTTAGGTGACTTAGAGGTAAGCTTTAATGATGAGTATCTTGGATATTCTTTAGATTTAAAAGGATCTGAATATTATACAATTTATATAAGAAACATAAAATCTGGAAATTTAGTCACTGAAAAAATTAAGGAAACGAGTGGTAGCATCGAATTTAGCTTGGATGATAAATACATATTTTATTCTAAATTAGATAAACATCATAGGCCTAGAACTATTTATAGACATGAAATTGGATCGGCAACAAAAGATGATTTATTGATTTTTGAAGAAAAAAGCGAAGCATTTACTGTTGGGATTGGCCTTAGTTCAGATGAGAAATATTTCATAATTACAAGTTCTGACCATAATACTTCAGAACAATATTACTTTGAAGTTTACGAAAAAAATCCAAATCCTAAATTAATCCAAAAGAGGAAAAGAGGAATAATATATTCGATTAATTCTTGGGATGAATATTTTTATAAACATACTAATGAAAATGCTGAAGATTTTAAGATTGATAGATGTAATAACTTAGTTGAACAAAAATGGGAGCCATTTGTTAATGCAAAAGATGAGGTATTGATAGGAGGTTTAGTATTTTTAAATAATTGGATAATTCGATCTGAAACATCTAATGCACTTGGAAAAATAATTTTACGTGATCCAAAGACAAATCAAGAGGAAGAGATTATTTTCAGCGATGAAAAAGTAATTGTTCCAAGTATATCATTAACTCAAAAAGATAAAAATACAGACAATGTATATTTATCTTATTCTTCACCTAAAACACCAGGGAGAACTTTTTTATATAATTTAAAATCAAAAGATAAGAAACTTGTTAAAGAACAAGAAATTCCATCTGGTCACGATCCAGATAATTATATTGTGGAGCGTCTTGAGTGCCCATCTCATGATGGAAGAATGGTTCCTTTAACAATTACTAGACACAAAGATACTATTTTGGACAATTCGCAAGATCTTTTACTATTGCTGATGATGTGAAAGTAAATGGTGCTGAGCTTAAGGATGGTCTTTTGACGGTTGCATGCGAAAGAATTTTACCAGATCATAAGAAAAAAAGGCTTATTGATATTAAATAAATAATTTAAACCTTGCTTGTGGGGTTCGCCCCACAAGTTTAAAAACATCCACTAGAACTGAAAGCGATAATAGTTCCGTTAGCGTTGACTTCAAATCTTCGTTCACAGGGTACACCGTATTTTTTTGTTTTATAAATTAAAACTTCATTGCCAGTATCATTGACCATATCTTCGTTGGGAGCCCCTAATTCTAACTTCATTTTATTAACATCTCCACCGACAAATAAACCATATTTTTTATTTTCCTTTTCTACAACCGCGTCAGTTTTATTCTGAATAGTTTGACAGCCTGCAGTTAAAAAAAGTATTGATATTAATGTAATAACGAATCTAATTTTCATAATTAATTTATATTACTGAAATGTGACAAAAGATTAACTTAAAAGTTGAAAAAAAAATAAGTTTTCCATCAAAATTAGACAAATATAATGTATTTATATTACTTAATTCTTTATTTTTATTACTATCAAACCGATTCTAATGAACACAAAACTTAAAGTATCAGAAATTTCAAAAATTTATCCAGGGTGTGTTGCAAACGATAAAGTATCATTAGAATTTGGAAGTGGGAAAATATATGCATTATTGGGAGAAAATGGAGCTGGCAAGTCTACACTAGTTAAAATCTTGTCTGGAGTAGTAAAACCTGACGAGGGCCAAGTTTTTTTAAATAATGAAAGCATTAAACTTAACTCTCCGCTAGATGCCAAAAAAAATAATATTGGAATGGTTTTTCAACATTTCAACCTCTTCGAGACTTTATCAGTATTTGAAAATTTAAGCATCGATAGTGACAAAAAAAATGAAGATCTAAGAGTTTTAGTCAACGATATATTAAAAAAGTACAAGTTTAAAATTGAGCTAGATATTCCAGTACTAAATTTATCAGCAGGTCAAAAACAAAAGGTAGAAATTATAAGGTGTTTAATTAGAAATCCAAAAGTATTGATTATGGATGAACCTACATCAGTTTTAACTGAACAAGAAACTGATGATTTATTTATTTCTTTAAAACAATTTTCTAAAGATGGAATTTTAATTATTTATATTACTCACAAATTAAAAGAAGTTTTGTCACTTTGTGATGAGGTAGCCGTAATGAGAAAAGGCAAAGTAGTTTCGGTTAGTAATACGAATAATGAAAAAATTGAGAGTTTAGCTAATAAAATGGTAGGTGAAAATTTAAATACTATTAAAAAAAAAATTAATAATTTTAAAAATAGTGAGGAAATTTTAAAAATCTCAAATTTAAATTTTAAAAGTGACGACCCATATGAAACAAATTTAAATAATTTAAACTTTTCTTTAAAAAAAGGAGAGTGTTTAGGTATAGCTGGAATTTCAGGAAATGGACAAAATGAATTGTTTCAAATACTGAGTGGAGAAATAATTACCGAAGGTACTTCTATAATGTTTAGAAATAAAGAAATTGGAAAGTTGAATCCAAGAGAAAGAAGAGAATACCTTATGGCTTTTTCACCTGAAGATCGTATCTCTCAAGCTGCAGTTCCTGAGTTAAAGATATATGAAAATGTTGCATTAAACAATTTTAAGTCATCAAACTTTTTTGAAAAAGGTTTAGTGAATGAAAAGAAAATAAAAGAACACTCCAAGAAGATACTTTCTAATTTTTCTGTTAATACAGACAATGTTGAATTAAAAAGTCAATTTTTATCTGGTGGAAATCTTCAAAAATTGATTATTGGAAGAGAATTAATTACTTCACCTGAATTATTGGTTTGTTTTAACCCAACATGGGGTCTTGATGTTGGTGCTATCAACTACATTCATGAAACATTAATTCAAATTAATGAAGAAGGAAAATCATCAATATTAATTTCAACTGATAACGATGAACTTTTAAAATTAAGTGACCGTATTTGTGTAATTTATAAAGGTAAACTATCAAAAATAATGAATGCAGATACTGTTACTGCCGAAAAATTAGGAATTTTGATGGGTGGAGGTTCAATTGATTAAAATTGAAAAGCGTAACGATTTATCTCGATCAATTTACTTTTTAACACCAGTTCTAGCCATTTTTCTCACATTATTCGGTGGTGGAATTATTTTTTATATTTTGGGGTTTAATCCTATTGAGGCTTTAAAATTTTTTTTTATTACCCCCATTTCAGATTTATACGGATTAAGTGAACTTTTGGTAAAAGCTACACCACTTTGTTTAATAGCGATAGGTTTATCTTTTTGTTTTAAAAGTAATAATTGGAATATTGGTGCAGAAGGTCAACTTATTTTTGGTGGAATAGTCGGCGGTGGAGTTGCTTTGTTATTTTATAATCATGATGGATTTTATGTTTTGCCAATAATTATATTATCTGGAGCAATTGGTGGAATGTTATTTGCAATGATACCAGCAATCTTAAAAACCTATTTTAACACTAATGAAATTTTGGTTAGCTTAATGCTGGTTTATGTTGCAAAATTATTATTAGATTATTTGGTGGTTGGTCCTTGGAGCAATCCTGAAGGTTTTAATTTTCCAGAAACAAGACAATTTAGTGAGTCTGCAAGAATGCCAATTTTATTTGGTGGTTTAAGAATTCATGCTGGAATATTTATTACTCTCATCACTGTATTCTTAAGCTGGCTTATATTGTACAAAACTTATTTAGGTTTTCAAATAAAAGTTTCAGGCTTAAGTTTAAAAACTGCAAAATATGCAGGGTACAAAGGTAAGACAATGATTATTATTGTTTTTATGATCAGTGGAGCATGTGCTGGTCTTGCGGGTGTAGGCGAGATAACAGGACCAATAGGACAACTACATAGGAACATTTCTCCTGATTATGGCTTTACAGCAATTATTGTTGCTTTTTTAGGAAGACTAAATCCAGTTGGAATTATATTTGCATCTTTAATTGTAGCGCTGACTTATTTAGGAGCTGAAACAGCTCAGATATTTTTGCAAGTACCAAAGTATACAGGTCAAGTTTTTCAAGGAATGATTTTATTTTTTCTTCTTGGGTCTGATTACTTGTTATTTTTTAAAATAAAATTTTTAGGTTTAAAAAAAAATGAGTTTTGATTTAAACTTTATAGGTATTTTGATTGGTGCCATAATGGCATCATCAGTTCCTTTAATACTTGCTGCATCTGGGGAATTAATAACGGAGAGATCTGGTGTTTTAAATCTTGGGGTAGAAGGAATGATGATCATTGGAGCAATTTCTGGATTTGCTTTAATGGTAGTGACTGATAATTTATTTTTTGCAGTAATAGGCTCTATGGTGTCAGGTTTAATTTTATCTCTTATTTTTGGATTACTTACCCAATCACTCCTCACAAATCACGTGGCTACAGGTCTTGCACTAACTATCTTTGGTATTGGAATGTCAGCAATGATAGGAAAGAATTTTGTTGGAATTCCAGGAAAAGAATTTCCGTTATTATTCCTTAATTTAAAAGAAAGTATTCCTTTTTTGGGTCCCATATTTTTTGGTCATTCAATTATATTATATTTTGCATTTGGATTACCTTTTTTAACAAATTATTTTTTAAAGAAGACTAAAACTGGTTTAATTATCAGAGCCGTTGGGGATTCGCCAACTTCAGCGTCTAATCAAGGAATTAATGTTACATTAGTAAGATATAGTTGTATTCTTTATGGAGGTGCAATGTGTGGATTGGCAGGTGCATACCTGTCATTAATATACACTCCCCAATGGATTGAGAATATGACAGGGGGTAGAGGATGGATTGCACTAGCTTTAGTAGTTTTTGCAACATGGAGTCCGATTAAAGTTCTTATAGGTGCATTAATATTTGGTGGAATTACAATTTTACAATTGCATATGCAGGCAGTAGGTTTAAGAATTCCAGTTCAATTATTAAGTGCATTACCTTACATCATGACAATAATAGTTTTAGTCGTAATTTCTCGTGATAGTAGAAAAATAAAACTCAATACACCAACTTCATTGGGACAAATCTTCTATAAGGAAAAGTGATGTGAGCTATTCCAAAATAAATATTTTTTTTTATTAGAATATTGACTAATTTATAGTATCACAAAATTTAATTTAAAGGGGAAATCAAATGTATAAACTATTTTTAAGAAGTTTAATTTCTGTAATATTTTTGCTTGGCTTTAGCTTAAATGCAAATGCAGAATTTAAAGTTGGTTTTGTTTATGTTGGTCCAACTGGGGACCATGGTTGGACATACCAACATGACGAAGGAAGAAAAGCAGTAGAAGCAGCTGGAATAAAAACAACTTATGTAGAAAGCGTACCTGAGGGTGCGGATGCTGAAAGAGTGATAAGACAATTGGCTCAATCTGGTCATGATCTTATATTCACTACTAGTTTTGGATATATGGATCCAACAAACAAGGTTGCAAAAGATTTTCCAAATGTAAAATTTGAACATGCAACTGGTTACAAAAGAGAGCATTCAAATGTTGCAACTTATTCTGCAAGATTTTATGAAGGAAGAACTTTGTTAGGACACATGGCTGGCAAAATGACAAAAACAAACACTATTGGATACATAGCTTCTTTTCCAATTCCAGAAGTTATAAGAGGTATTAATGCAATGACATTAGCTGCGCAAAAAGTAAATCCCAATATTAAGACAAAAATTGTTTGGGTTTTTACTTGGTATGATCCAGGAAAAGAGTCTGAAGCAGCTCAAGCTTTGATTGATCAAGGTGCAGATATAATTATGCAACATACTGACAGTACTGCTCCGGTACAAGTTGCTGAAAAAGCAGGAGTTTGGTCTTTTGGTCAAGCAAGTGACATGCAAAGATTTGCTCCAAAATCTATATTAACGTCAATTATTGATGATTGGGCGCCTTATTATGTGGAAAGATCAATCGCAGCAAGAGATGGTACTTGGAAACAACAAGATACTTGGCATGGGTTAAAAGAAGGAATGGTAGCAATGGCTCCATATAATTCTGTAATGGGCGATGATTTAGTAAAAGAAGTAGAGCAACTTCAAAAAGACTTAGCCTCAGGAAAAGCTCACTCATTTACTGGTCCAATTTATGATCAAAAAGGAAATATTCTTGTAGCAGAAGGTGCAGTAGCAGACGATGGAATGCTAGCTGGAATGAATGTTTACGTTAAGGGAGTAGAAGGAGATATTCCTCAATAAAATTCTATTAAAAATTAAAATTAAAGGCCAGCTTAGTCTGGCCTTTTTTTCTTAGAATATTTTTTTTTCAAACCATCAATATCGATTTCATCATAATACTCTGATGGTTGAACAATCCATGGATCATTATCTAATAAAATTGGACAGAAGTCAGGTGTAAAAGTGGAAGATTTTTTTTTCCAAAGACATGCTGTTTTAATTTCACTTATGTGTTCCTTAACAGGTTCATATTCTTTAAGCCACTCTATACTTTTATTTAAAGTTAGTCCTGTGTCTGATAGATCATCTACTAACAATACATTTTTAAAATCTTCGTTAGTTGCAATTGCACTTATATCTCTTGCAAATATTAGCTCCCCTTGTTTATCTTGTACAGTATCACCGGAGTAACTTTGAATTACAACATAAGCAGTAGGTAATTTAAAAATTCTAGATAAAATATCTATAATTGGAGCTGCACCTCTCATGATACCAACTAATACTGTTGGCTTGTATTTTTTTTCAATTTCTAAAGCAAGTTTTTCGACTACCTTTTTATATTCTTCATAAGTAATTATTAATTTATCAGCCATAAAAATTTGGTATCATAAATAAAAATATTAAAAAAGGATAAATATGAAAACTTATTGGATAAGTCTCTACTTACAAATCTCAAACCAGGATAACTTAAAAAAATATGGAGAAAAGGCTGTTCCTATAATAAAAAGTTTTGGAGGGAAACCAGTGGTAAGAGGTGGAAAATTAAAGTCATTTAGCGGCCCAAACGTTGTGCGTACTGTAATATGGGAGTTTCCGACTTACAATGATGCTATATCATGCCATGAGTCAATTGAATATAAGTCTGCTTGGACTCATGCTGAAGTTACAACTAAGAGAATAATGTTTATTGTTGAAGGAGTTGAACAAGAACAAATTTGATAAAGTAAAAATTGATTATATAATGATAAACAAAGGAAAGTTATGAAAGGTTACATAGTTTGTGTGTGGGAAAAAATTAACAGCGAGGAAAAATTAAAGGAATATGCACTAAAAGCCAAGATTGCTGCAGATAAATACTCAGGGATATTTATAATTAGAGGTGGAAAAAATAGAACAAATGAGGGAATAAACTCTCCAAGAACGACAGTAGTTGAATTTCCAGATTACAACACAGCAATAAAATTTTATGATTCCCCTGAATATCAAGAAGCGCTTGACGTTATTAAAGGGCATGCAGTAAGACATCATCAGATAGTTGAAGGTACTTAATATTGTATAGGCTCATCGTCTATGGAGCGCCATAAATACCAAGTAGCCACAGAACAATATGGAGAAAACCTCTTTTTCAATCGATTTACATAGCTCATGGGTGGTAAATAGCTTTTTTTATAATTGTTTGAAATAGCTCTTAATAAACCAATATCTTGAACGGGCCATATATTAGATCTATTGTAAGTAAATAATAATATCATCTCTGCTGACCATCTACCTATTTGTCTTAACTCAGATAAATAAAGAATTGCCTCCTCGTCTCCCATTTTTTTTATAATTCTCGGATTAAAAGTTTTATTTACAAATTTTTTTGCCAACTCTTTAATTCCTCTAACTTTTTGCCTACTTAATCCACATTTTTTCAACCGATTAGAGTTAATAGTATTAACTACTTTTGGATTAATCTTTCCTCTACATTCTTTTTTAAACTTTAAAAATACAGAATTTGCTGCAGCAACACTTATCTGTTGTCCTATTATACTTTTACACAGAGATAGAAAAATATCTTTTCTTGTTGTTAAGGTTTTATCTTTGTATTTAGAAATAAGTTTTTTCATTATCTTGTCCTTAGAAAGAAACTTTACTGCCTTTGACCAATAAATCGGGGGTTTACTCATTTTTAAAAATTAAGTTTGGTTTTTTTAAATAAATTTCTCTTCTAAATATAATTAATGAGGATAACACTACAAGTAATGAACCCAATAAAGTTTTAAAAGATGGTATTTCATTCCAAATAAAATAACCAAATACAATTGCAAATACTAAGCTTAAATATTTAAGTGGAGTAACTAAAGAAACTTCTGAAAGTTTGTAAGATTGTCCAAGTAATAAATTAGCAATACCTCCTAGCAAACCAATCATACACAAAAGAATAAAATCTATTAATGTAGGCATTACCCATCCAAATGGAATTGTAAACAAACCTAAAATAGATATCGCTACTGAAAAATAAAAAGAAATAAGCCAAACTGGTTCGGATGTAGATAACTGCCTGATTGCAATTGCAACATATGACATTCCTAAACAAAAAATTATCGGGTAAATATAGTAAAAATTTAAATTCGAAATACCTGGTTGTGTAATAATTATTACACCTATGAAACCCATCAAAACTGCTAGCCAACGATATTTACCAATTTTTTCTGATAAAAAAAAAATAGATAAAATTGTTGCAAAAATTGGCGCAGCAAATGAGATACCCACCACAGTTGCCAAAGGTAAATTTCTTAGTGCAATAAATACTGATACTATTGCCATTAATCCTGCAGCACATCTAAAGAAATGTAATTTAGGTCGATTTGTTTTATAAAAATTTGCGTAGTTTCCTTTTGGTATTAAAAAAAAAATTGGTATTAATCCGCAAATTCCTCTAAAAAAAAGAACTTCACCAACAGGATAATCTTCAGACCACTTCACAAGCACATCCATCATTGAAAATGCACACACAGACAGAAACATGTACAAAAAGCCTAATTGATTTCTAGATAACATGGGTTAATTTATATTATTATAACATTAATCTATGGAAATAGCAGTCTTAGCTTTGGGGTGTTTCTGGGGTCCAGAAAAAAAATATGGACAATTAGATGGCATCTACAGAACAGAAGTTGGATATTGTGGAGGAAACAGTCAAAATACAAATTATAGAGAAGTTTGTACAGGGACAACTAATCATGCGGAAGCTGTAAAATTAGAATTTGATCCAAAAGTTATTACATACGAGCAAATAATTAAGAAATTTTTTGAATTTCATGATCCAACTACACTAAACTCTCAAGGTCCTGATTTTGGAACACAATACAGAAGTGAGATATTCTATCTTAATGATGAACAAAAAAATATTGCCCAAAAAATAATAAATGAAGAAAATTTAAGGTTATCTGGAAAAGTTGTAACTAAGCTATCTGAGTTGAAAAATTACTGCACTGCTGAAGAGTATCATCAGAAGTATCTAGAAAAAAGATAGAATGTCACTTGTCACATCAGAATGGTTAGAAAATAATTTAAATAGCGTCAAAATAATTGACTGCTCATGGCATATGCCAGGAATTGATAGAAATCCTGAAGCGGAATATTCTAAAAATCATATTCCTGGTGCAATTTTTTTTGACTTAGATAAAAATTCAGATCAAGATACAGATTTACCTCACATGCTTCCTTCAGAAGAAAAATGGGAAGAAATAGTATCAGCAATGGGCATATCGAATACTGATAGAATTGTAATTTATGATAACTCAGATGTTTTAAGTTCATGTAGAGGCTGGTACAATTTTATTTATTTCGGTCATGATAAACAACTAGTAAGTGTTTTAGATGGTGGTTTAAAAAAATGGCTAATTGAAAATAGAAAAATAACAAGTGAAAAGACAATTTTAAATAACTCAATATACAGAGCAACAGAAAATAAAAATCTGGTAAAAAGTATTCTTGAAATAAATGAAAACATTGAACAAAAAAATTTCACAGTTATAGATGCAAGAAGTAAGGAAAGATTTGATGGAAGTGTTCCTGATCCTAGGAAGAATGTTAGAAGTGGATCTATACCAAACTCTGTATGTCTTCCATTTAAAGAAATTATAAATAGCTCAAACAATACTTTTAAAAATGTTAATGAGATCTCAGAAAAATTCAGGGAAATCATTGATTTAAATGATGACAAAAGAGTTTTTTCATGTGGATCTGGTATAACAGCATGCGTTTTAAGTCTTGCATATTCCCTTGTAAATAATACATATTCTCCTACAATCTATGATGGTTCATGGGCTGAATATGGAAGATTATAAAAATGAAAAGATCAACTAAAATAACATCAATAATAGTAATTTTTTTTCTAGTCATTGCAGGTGTAATTATTGCTCGAACAATGATTGGAAACCATTTTAAAAAAAAATTTAGTAAAAGACCCCCACCAGGTATTATAGTTAAAACAGTTGAGGAAAGAAAATTTCAAAATATCATTGAAACTTTTGGAACAGCAGTTCCAATTAAAACACAGTCATACAATATTGAAAAATATGAAATTCTAGAGAATATAAAATATAATACGAGCGTTAAATCTGGTGATGTAGTCGCTAAATTAAAAAATAGAACTATAACAGCACCATTCGATGGAGTAATTGGTAAAAGAAACTTTTCTGACGATATTAATGTTTCCGAAAGTTCTGTTATAATAGATATTGAAGATGCATCTTTTTTATTTATTGATGTTGATGTTCCAGAAGTATTTGCACCATTTGTAGAAAAAGGACTAGGTGTTGATATAAAATTTTCTGGAAATAAGGATAAAATATATAAAGGTATAGTAGATTCTTTGGCCAGCAAAATTGATGTTAGCAATAGATCTTTAAGACTTAGAATTAAAATGCAAAATACGAATTCTGAGATTTTGCCTGGTGCTTTAATGGAGGTAACAATTAAATATAATGAAAGAATCTCGTTAGGTATACCAGATACAAGTGTAATCTTGGAAGGTAATAAAGTTTATATTTATAAAGTAGATAAAGAGAATGTAACTAACAGAGTTGAAGTTAAAGTTGGCAACAGAAACAAAGGATATCTAGAAGTGGAATCTGGTTTAAAAGAGGGTGACATAGTTGTTGCTGAAGGATTAAAAAAAGTAAGACCAAATGGAAAAATTAAACCCATTAAAGATGGTGAAAAAAAAAATGAGTCTAGCTGGGGTAAAAAAGAAAATAAAAGTAAATAATTAAATGTATTTAACTGATGTTAGTATTAGAAGACCAGCACTTTCATGGGTATTATCATTAATACTTGTTGTATTTGGGACTTTTGTTTTTTCAAAATTACCAGTAAGGGAACTTCCATCAGGTCTACAACCACCTGTGGTTCAGGTTCAGGTAAAATATGCTTCAGCTTCAGCTCCAATTGTTGATGAAGAGGTAACACAAGTAATTGAAGAAGTCATAGGTGGAGCAGAGGGAATAAAAAATATAGACGCCAAATCAGAAAATGGGAAAAGCACAATAAATATTGAATTTGACACTGATATTAACCTCGACAATGCAGCTAACGATGTAAGGGAAAGAGTTGCTCGAGTTGTTGGAAGACTTCCCACAGAGTCTGAGGCACCAAGAATACTTAAGCAATCAGCTGGTTTTACGACTACTATGTGGCTAGCTTTGTCCTCAGAAACTTGGAGTGATCTTGAGTTGGGAGATTATGCAGAAAGATATTTAGTTGATCAGTTTTCCAGTATTAAAAATGTTGGCCGAATAAGAACAGGTGGCCTTAGGGAACAGAGTATAAGAGTGTGGATTGATCCAATCAAATTAGCTGCAAATAATTTAACTATACAAGAAGTAGAGAGATCATTAAGAAATGAAAATGTTAGATTACCAGCAGGTACACTTGAAGCTGAAAATATAGATTTAACGATCAATATTGATAAATCATACAATGACTTAGAAAAACTTAAGGATCTACCAATTAAGAAGGCTAAAGACAATATAGTAAGACTATCGGATATTGCAAATTTAGAATTAGGCCCTGTCACAGAGAAAGTTTTATTTAGAGCTCAGAGCAAAGGAGCTCTAAATTTAAAAACTATGGGAATAGGTATTTATGCAAGAAGTGGAGCCTCAACGGTTGAATTATCAAAAGAAGTTGAAAAAAAAATTATAGAAATAAGAAAAACTTTACCAGCTGATTTAAATTTAGAAATAGCTTTTAACAGAGCCACTTATATTGGTGAAGCAATAAATGAAGTTTATAAAACTTTAGTTATAGCTTTTATACTTGTAGTGATAATAATTTATTTATTTTTAGGAAACTTAAAAGCAGTTATTGTTCCTGCAATAGCTTTACCAGTAAGTCTGATTGCAACTTTCTTAGGTTTATATATATTTGATTTATCAATTAATATATTTGTCTTATTAAGTTTTATATTAGCAATTGGAATTATTACTGATGACTCTGTCATTATGACTGATGCGATATATAGAAGAATTGAAAATGGTGAAACACCGCTTGTAGCAGCTTATAAAGGCTCTAAACAAATTACATTTGCAATTATTGCAACGACTCTTATTTTAGTTGCAGTATTTTTACCTTTAATTTTTATTGAAGGTATTGCTGGAACATTATTTAAAGAAACTGCAATAGCGCTATCATTTGCAATTGTAGTCTCATCATTTGTTGCTCTAACACTTTCGCCAATGCTAGGTAGTAAATTTCTTGATAAAAAGAAAAAGTCTAATTTCTTGACAAGAGGATTTGATAAATTTTTTCAAGGTTTTTCAAAATTTTACACTGAGACGTTGGGATTTTGGATGAATAAGAAGAAAACAATAATAACATTTATAATTTTTATCGTAGTTGCATCTGGAGCTTTGTACAATTATACAAAAAAAGAGTTATTGCCATTAGAAGATCGAGGTGTTTACTTAGTTATAGGATTTACCGATGAGGGAAGCTCATTCCAATATACTCAAAAAAGGGCTGAAGACGTTGAACAAAGACTTATTCCATTGCTAGATGGAGACAATAGTCCTTACAACAGATTTTTAATTATAGTTCCAGGTTTTGGCTCTGAAAATAGCTTCTTAATAATTTCACTTTTAGACAATTGGAAAAATAGAAAACAGAATTCTCAAACAATAATGAGACAAGCAATTGGAAAAATAGTTACAGTGCCCCAAACACTAGCTTTCCCTATTTCTCCACAGTCCATAAGAGTTTCTAGTTACAATAAACCTGTTCAAATGGTTATTTATGGAAATACATATGAAGAGCTAGAGCAAATACAATCTCAAGTTATTAGAATGTTAAGAAAGAACAGAAATTTATCAAGACTTGAATCTGATTACACAAGAAATAAACCTGAAGTAAATATAAAAATTAACAAAAATAAAGCAAAAGACTTAGGAATATCAACTGAAGCAATTGGTCAAACACTAGAAACTTTGTATGGGGGTAAGACGGTTACAAAATTTAATAAACTTGGAAAAGAATACCCTATTATTTTACAACAATATTTAGAGGATAGAAAAAATAAAGAAAGTTTAAGTAAAATATTTGTTAGATCAGAAAAAACAGGTAATTTAGTTTCTCTATCTAATCTTGTTGAATTTAATGAAAAGGGAACAGCAAGTAAGTTGTCAAGATATAACAGACAACGTGCTGTAACAATATCAGCTAACATAAGTGAAGGTTATACTTTAGCTGAGGCGATAAAGTATTTAGAGGAAACAATGACTAATGTTGCTCCAGATAAACAAATTACCTGGAAAGGAAAATCTGAAGAATTAAAAGAAACAAGTAATGAACTTTATATTATATTTGCTCTAGCATTGTTAACAGCTTATCTTGTTATGTCAGCTACTTTTAATTCATTTATACACCCGTTTATAATTATTTTGACTGTCCCACTCGCAGTATTTGGAGGTTTAATATTTATTCTATTTTTAAATTCATCAATAAATATATTTTCACAAATCGCCTTAGTAATACTAATTGGTATTTCAACAAAAAATAGTATTCTTATAGTTGATTATGCAAATCAATTAAGAACTAAAGGTAAAGAAATTGAAAAAGCCGTAAAAGAAGCATGCAGTTTAAGATTTAGACCAATTATAATGACATCGCTGAGCACAATGATTGCGATGTTGCCTTTAGTAATTGGAAATATTGGTCCAGGTGCTGGAGAAGGTTCAAGACTTGCAGTAGGTGCAACTATACTTGGTGGAATGATAATTTCTACCTTTTTCACATTATATGTAACTCCAACAATGTATTTAACTCTAGCAAAAAATACGAAGAGAATTGATGCAGTTGATATAGAGCTTAAAAAACAATTAAACTAAAATATAATATATTTTTTAGTAGTAAGTGACTTTCGACAATTATTAAGCTGTTCCTTATATTTCTTAGATTGATTCTCAACTTTTTTTGCTAAAAGAATAATTTTTTGGTTCTTTTTATAATTTTTGTAATTTCCCCAGCCTTCATGATAAGCAACATACTGCTTAAAAGCATCATTTTTTGGGATTTTTAGGATCTTTTCTGTTTTGTTTGTATACCACCCAATAAAATCTACACTATCTTTAAATCTTGTCCTAGTAGCATACTTATTCCCTGTTTCGTCTTTGTATTGTTTCCAGGTACCTCTAATTGCTTGAGAATAACCAAAAGAACTTGATGGTCTTTTATAAGGAATAACCTTAAATAATTTTTGTCTAGGTGGTTTTGCCAACCAATCGAAATCTGACTCCATTTTAATTATAGCAAGTTGCAGATTAATAGGTGTGCCCCATTTTTGTTCAGTTTTTTTTGCATGTTTGTACCAGAGATATCTTTCAGAAAATATTGAACAGCTATCTGCAGTATTTTTAGGAATTGAGGAGCAACTAGAAAATAAAATTAAAATTAAAAATAAATATATATTTTTATTTCGAATCATTTTCATTATTATCTATTTTTTTTTCTCCATATCCAAGGGTATTCAAATTGCATTTTCCATAAACCCAAAGAAAATTTTTTTGCAAAAACTTGATATTTTTTAAATTTACCGTTTGAGTATTTAGGATAATCAAATGCATAACCATTCTTGACCATAAAAACTGATAGGCTTTCATTTTTTAAAAAACATTCGCCTATTAATCTGCTATATTGATCTTTATTTTTTTCTATTTTACAATTAACAATCTGATTTCCAATTTTTTTAATGAGCTTATCTTTAGATAACTTCCCACATAGAATTTCAACATTATTCAAAACACATGATTGTTTCTTTCCAAAAAAAAAATTTTCAGGAGCGTCAATTCCACCAAAGCGAATTTTTTTATTATTAATCTTAATTGTGTCACCATCTGTAATTTTTGGTTTACCTGAAATTAATAAATAATTTTGTTCTGAAGATAATAAGGGATTAATATTAAAAAAGAGGAAAAAAAAACTAATTAAAATCAGTTTTTGCTTTTTCATTTAATTCGTCCATTTTTTTTCGTAGATCTTCATCTGACACGTTTTTTTCTTTCAAATCCTCTTTAATTTTTCGAAAAACGTCTTGATCTCCTGCTTCAGCAAAATCTGCTTTTATTACTGATTGAATGTAATCTTTTTCTTGATCTGGATTATAACTTAATATTTGAGATACCCATTCACCTAAATATTTATTTCTTCTAGCACTTACTTTGAATTGAAGCTCTTGATCATGAGCAAATTTCTTTTCAAAACTTTTTTTTCTATCTTCAAATGAACTCATTTTAATAAAATAAAAAGATTTAGCTTTATGTCAATCTAATTTAATTTATATTTGTGTTAAATTTATGAATAATTTAATACTTGTTAGACACGGACAAAGCGATTGGAACCTAGAAAACCGTTTTACTGGCTGGGTAGATGTAGGTTTAGCTGCCAAAGGCAAGCTTGAAGCATGTAAGGCAGGAGAATTAATTAGAGAATTAAACCTTGAATTATCTTATTTTTATACATCATTACAGACTAGATCGATCGAAACACTTAATTTAATCCTCAATACTATGAGAATTAAAGATCAAAATATTGTTAATGCCTGGGAACTAAATGAGAGACACTACGGAGCGTTAACAGGTTTAAATAAAGATGAAATGAAAAAACTTTATGGAGAAGAAAAAATTCATACTTTTAGAAGATCTTGGGATAACCCACCTGAACCACTAAAAAAAACTAGTCCATATCATCCAGTGAATATTGATATATATAAAAATGTTCCAAAAGATAAAATTCCAGATACAGAGTCATTAAAAAATACATATGAAAGAGTAATACCTTTTTATAAAAAAAATATTGAACCTAAACTAGATAAAAATATTATTGTATCGGCTCATGGAAATTCAATTAGGTCATTATGTAAATATATATTTAATTTAGATAATGAAAATATTTCGAGTTTGGAAATACCAACTGGCAATCCTCTATTGATTGTATTTGAAAAAGGAAATATTAAGAATGCAAAGTATTTAGATGAGGATAGAGCAAAAGATCTTTTAGTTTTCTAAATAAATAATTTTTCATATATTTCAAAATCAGTTAAATGCTTAAATTCACCTTTATACTCATAACCATAAAGTTTACTTTCTCTTAAAAGTTCATCCCATATTTCAGATATAGGAAAATAATTTAATTGTTTGTGTAATATTAATTCCTTATTAAATATTTGACATCCAGTATATTTAAAATTGTTTATTTTTTCTTTCAGGAGGATATTATTATTAATCTCGAAATCTCCATTAAATCTTTTATCGAAGCATGTCAAGTTATTTACAATTAACAAGATATTTTTTATTTTTTTTTCAAAGTAAATTTTCTCCATTTCTAAAATTGATTTGACATAACTGTCATCCCAAATTGTATCTGGATTGATTACTAGGACATCATCCTCATTAGATTTTTTAATTAGACTTAAAGTACCACCCCCTGTTCCTAAAATTGTTTCACCATCATCTACAATTTCAATATTTATTGGAAAATTTTTACTATTAATGAAATCAATAATCTTTTCTTTTAAATAAAAAACATTAATTTTGATTTTTTTAATTTTTATTTTTATAAGAAAATTAATTGTATTTTCTAATAAAGTTTCATCTTTATAAACTATCAATGGCTTTGGCAAACTATCTGTTATCGGTTGTACTCTCTTACCAAATCCAGCGCAGAGTATAAGAGCAGTTTTAATTTTCATAAAATTTTCTAATTTTCCTATCAAAGTTTTTAGTTAAAATGTAATTTAAGTCTTTGAATATTGGATTATTCAAAGTTCTGTATTCTATCAACTCCCATGCGTGAGGTATAAGTTTGAGGTATTTGTTTTTTTTATCTCTTACAGATAATCTAGTAAATATGCCAATTATTTTTAAATTCCTCAATACGGACAGAATTTCAAAGTCATTTTTAAACTTCTTAGGGTCTAAGTGTTTATTCTTTTTTATAAACTCGTTAAAAATAAAATTTTTAATCTTTTTATCTGTTTTAAACCTAACATCATCGATAAGAGAAGCTAAATCATATGCAATATTACCATAGACAGCATCTTGACTGTCTATCAATCCTAAACCTTTTTTAGTTATCATTATATTAGATATATGAAAATCTCGATGTACAAAAACTTTATTTTTATAATAAATATTATTTAGTAATTTTTTAAATATCTTATTAAATTTGACATTTAAAATTCTATTATTTTCTCTTTTAACATATTTTGGCAAATACCAGTCTAAGAATAAATTACTCTCATCTAATAATTTTTTTAATGAATAGTCTGGAACTTTATAATTAGTTTTTAAAAACGTTTTTTGATACTTAGCTTTTATGTTTTTAATTTTGATCAATAAATCTAAAATTTTTTTATAGTAAATTTTTTTATTTATTGATTTTTTTTGAAATTTTTTAAAAACTGTTAAATCCCCAAAATCTTCAATCTCAATATAATTATTTTTGTAATTCTGAGATATTAATTTAGGGGCTATAATATTTTTTTTTATTAATATTTTGTTAATAGCATCATATTCTAACAAATTACTTTTTTTATTTTTTTTACAATGAACAATAATATTTTTATTTCCTCTATAAAAATTTCTAAATGATGCATCTCCAGTTATTTTTTTCAATTTATTTAAATTCATTAATTATTTTTTTGTTTTTTGAAATTATTGTAAGATAACGCTCAGTATAGCTTTTATTATATTTAAATATTAAGCTAATACTATTTTTAATTTTTAGTTTTTTTATAATTTCTGGCCATTCAACTAAGGTTATTTGTTTTTTTAAATTTTCTTGGATACCTAAGTTATTAAGCTCTTTTTGATTTTTAATTCTATATAAATCATAGTGCTTTATTGAAATTTTTTTTATCTGATATTCATTTGTAATATTAAAAGTAGGACTAGGAACCTCTGATATTTTCTGTCTATTTATTCTTTGAAGAGAATTTATAATGTATTTAATGAATGTAGTTTTTCCTACACCTAAATTGCCAATTAAAAGTATGAAATCCCCTATATTGATAAGTTTACTAAGTTTTTCAGCTACAAGTTTTGTATCTTTTTCTTTAGAAATATTTATTTTGCCGCTTCTAGTAGCGATAAGCATGAGGCTTGTATGGTCCCTCTGGTGTTACGCTAATATAGTCAGCTTGCTCCTTTGATAATGGTGTTAATTTTGCACCAACTTTATCTAGGTGTAGTCTTGCCACTTTTTCATCTAGGTGTTTAGGAAGCACATAAACTTTATTTTCATAGTTGTGTGAATTGTTCCAAAGCTCAATTTGCGCAATAACCTGGTTGGTAAATGAGGCACTCATTACAAAGCTTGGGTGACCAGTTCCACAACCTAAATTTACAAGTCTTCCCTCAGCTAACAAAATTAATCTTTTGTCATCTGGGAATGTTATTTCGTGAACTTGAGGTTTTACCTCATCCCATTTATAATTTTTCAAAGCATCAACTTGAATTTCGTTATCAAAGTGTCCAATATTACATAAAATAGATCTATCTTTCATAGCTCTCATATGATCTGCCGTCACCACATCTTTATTTCCAGTTGCAGTTACAACAATATCTGCTTGACCAATCATTTCATCCATTAAAACTACTTCGTAACCTTCCATAGCAGCTTGCAATGCGCAAATAGGATCAGTTTCGGTTACTAAGACTCTTGCTCCACTTTGTCTTAAAGATGCTGCACTACCTTTTCCAACATCACCAAAACCTGCAACAATTGCAACTTTTCCTGACATCATTACATCAGTAGCTCTTTTAATTCCATCAACTAAACTTTCCCTACATCCATATAAATTATCAAATTTTGATTTTGTGACTGAGTCGTTTACATTAATTGCTGGGACTAACAATTGACCTTGTTCTTCCATTTTTTTAAGTGCTAAAACACCTGTTGTTGTTTCTTCACTTAAACCTTTTACACCTTTTAATAAATCTTTGTAATCTTTATGCATAAGAGCAGTAAGATCTCCACCATCATCTAAAATCATGTTAGGTATCCAATCTTTTTTACCCTCAATTGTTTGTTTTACGCACCACCAGTATTCTTCCTCTGTCTCACCCTTCCAAGCAAATACAGGGATACCAGCTTTTGCAATTGCTGCTGCTGCATGATCTTGTGTTGAAAATATATTGCATGAAGACCATCTACATTCTGCACCTAAATCAACCAGGGTTTCAATCAAAACTGCTGTTTGAATTGTCATATGAAGACAGCCTAAAATTCTTGCGCCTTTAAGTGGATTTTTACCTTTATATTCGGCTCTTACTGCCATTAATCCTGGCATTTCAGTCTCTGCTAGAGAGATTTCTTTTCTTCCAAATTCTGCTTCGTTAATATCTTTTACTTTATAATCTGTCATAAGGTAGGGCTTGTAGCAACTTTATTTAAATTAATCAACTTTTCATTGGGTCGCCGGAAAAGTTATTTCAACTTTTGCACCTTTCTCTTTATTATTTTCAGCTTTAATTTGTCCATTATGCAATTCAACTAAGTTTTTCACTATATTTAGGCCCAAGCCAGAGTGTTCTCCAAAATTTTCAGGTCTATTACTGTAAAATCTATTGAAAATTTTATTGGTATCCTTCTCACTAAAACCGGTCCCCTCATCAATTACGATAAGTCTTGGCCTGCCTTCTTTGTCTTTACTGACTTCTACTATAATTTCTTGATTCTCATGGCTAAAAGAAATTGAATTCTCAAGTAAATTTGCAATAATTTGTTCTATCCTATTGTTGATACCAAGTATAAAATAATTCTCAGATCCATTAGACTTTAATCTTATTTGTATTTTTCTCTTTGAATTATAAATATTGTTAAAATCATCAACTACAGATTTTGCAATATCCTTTATGTCAATTTTTTGCATTGTTTCTGTGGAAATTACTGCCTCATCTTTCAGCATTTGAGAATAATCAGTAATTAATCTTTCTATTCTCTCAACATCATGTGATACAATGTTAATTAATTTTTCTCTTTTAGTTTTATCTTCTGTTTCTGAAATTATCTCAGATGCACTTTTCAATGAAGCAAGGGGATTTCTGATTTCATGAAGTAAGTCTGTTGAATAATTTTCAGCAGTTGTAATTCTTTTATTTAATTCACTTGTCATTTCATCAAGTGATTTTGATAATATTCCTAATTCATCATTTCTTGTCTTAACCCTTTCTATATCTGTTTTTTCATTACTTTTGTCTTTTATTATTTTTGTATAACTAACTAAATTTTTGATAGGTTTTAAAAAATATCTATTTAAGACATATGAAAAAATAATGATAACCAAAAGTACCACAAGAGCTGTTCTAATAATAAATTTCTCTCTCTCTTCAATTTGTGCAATTATATTATCAGCATTTTCAGATATAAGAATATAGCCATTATTATTCAAATAATTAATACTCTTAATACTAAAAACAAAAAACTGTTCTTGCATTTGTTTTAAATTGGTTAAAGATTTTTCAGACCCTGATAAATAATATTTTTTAAGATCTTCATCAAAAATTGTTTCATTTTTGTTTTCTTGATTATTAAAATTATTCTCAATTGATTGTTCAGTTAATTCTTCAATTAGTAATAATGATGATGGAATAGATCTTGTATCTCCAATCCAATTTAATTTATTGTCAAAAAATATTACTCTATCTAGTTTTTCAAAATAAGGAAATCGGGATTTTTTCGAAAATAAAAATTCGCTTATTCCATACTCATTTAATTTTATATTTGATTTTTCAAGGTTTAATATTGTTTGAGTTATTATATCTGTATGATTGTTTTGTTTTTCATTAATCAAATTTTTTTGAATAGCACCTAAGTAAAAGAATGTGATAATTATTATAAATATGAAAACTACTAGATTAATAAATAAGAATTTCTGTAATATAGAGAGATTTTTTAGTATTTTTCTCATAATTATTATTTAACATTCCATCTATATCCACTTCCATATCTTGTTTCAATTGCTGAAAAATCACTATCTATCTTTTTAAATTTTTTTCTTATTCTTTTAACATGACTATCAATAGTCCTATCTTCTATATCTGTATCTTCTCTATAGGCTACATCCATAAGTAAGGCTCTTTCTTTAATCATTCCTGGTCTTTTTGCCAGCTCCTCAACAATTTTAAATTCTGTTGTAGTAAGTTTATCTGGCAATTGTTTGCCATCCCACTCACATTCAAGTTGGGATGGATCTAACTTTAACTTACCATGAGAAATTACATTTTTATTTTCTTCTATGTTGATATCCTTATCTTTTTTTCTTAACTGAACCTTAATTCTTTCAACTAAAACCTTAGTTGAGAACCCTCCAGTTTTACCAACAAAATCATCTGCACCAAGTTTCAAACCACTAACCTCGTCGGTAACTTCATCTTTAGAAGTCAAAAAAATAACTGGCATAGAAGTTTTTTTTCTAAGTTTTCTTAGAAGTTCTTCACCATCCATTCTTGGCATTTTGATATCAATCACAGCAAGATCAGGTGGTGTTCTTGATAATCCAACAAGAGCATTTTCACCATCAATATAAGTTTGGACTTTAAAACCTTCCTTTTCTAAAGCCATCTGGACAGATGTTAATAAATTTCTATCATCATCTACTAACGCAATTGTTTGTGACATAAATTAAAATAAAAATACTAAATTGTTCATATTAGGGCAATTGTTTGTTTTCAATGAAGTTCACCCCAATTTTCTCCAGTATTCACATCGACTAAAAGAGGTATTGAAAATGAATGAAGTTCACTATCTTTTACACTCAACATCAAATCCTTAATTAATTTAGTACTTTTTTTTATTTCTTTTGAGTTTTCCTCAAAAATTAACTCATCGTGTATCTGTAACAACATTTTTAAACTATTATTTTTATTATTGGAGGTTTCTTTATTTATCCTGATCATTGCTAATCTCATTATCTCTGATGCTGACCCTTGAATTGGAGCATTTATCGCTGCCCTCTCTTGAAAATTTCTTATATTAAAATTCTTATCGTTAATTCCAGTGAGATGTGTTTTTCTTCCAAATATATTACTTACATAGCCACTTTTTCTACAAAAATTCACAGTTGTTTTCATATAATCTTTAATTTCTGGAAATTTTTTAAAATAAGAATTTAAAAATTCTTCTGCTTCATTGTTTGAAACATTGATTTGTTTGGCTAAACCATATTGTGATATACCATAAATAATCCCAAAATTGATTGCTTTTGCTTTTCTTCTTGTTTCTGAATCAATTTTATTAATTTCTTTTCCAAATACCTGACTAGCTGTCAAAGTATGAATATCCTCATTATTTAAAAACGCTTTTTTCAACTGTTTTACATCTGCTAAATCTGCCAAAATTCTCATTTCAACTTGATTGTAGTCTGCTGAAATCAATTTATTATTTTTTTCAGAAACAAACGCTTTTCTTATATCCTTCCCATCTTCTGATTTTATTGGAATATTTTGTAAATTTGGATCACTAGATGCAAGTCTACCTGTTGTAGTAGCTGCTAACAAAAAAGATGTATGAACTCTTTTAGTATTTTGATTTATATGTTCTGGCAATGCATCTGAGTAAGTATTTTTAAGTTTACTAATTTGCCTCCATTCCAAGATGAGTTTTGGAAATTCATAACCTTTGAAAGCTAGGTCCTCTAAAACTGAAGCACTAGTCGCAAAACTTCCTTTTTTTGTTTTTTTTAAAGCTGCTATTTTTAAATCGTTATACATTATTTCACCAAGTTGCTTGGTTGATCCAATGTTAAATGTTTTCTTTGAAATTTTAAAAATAGATTTTTCTAATTTTTCTATTTTAGTTGAAAATTTTGAAGACAGTTTGTTGAGTGAAGATTTATCAAGTTTAATACCTTTGATCTCCATCTCTGCTAGTATTTTAATTAGTGGTTTTTCAAATAACTCATAAATATTCAATAGTTTTTCTGCTTTTAATGATTTTAAAAAAATTTTGTACAATCTAAAAGTAATATCTGCATCTTCAGCCGCATAATCTTTGGCTTCAGATATATTTACTTCAGAAAAATTAAGTTGTTTTTTTCCCGTCCCAACTAAATCTTTAAATTTAATAGTTTTATGACCTAGATGTATCTCTGAAAGAGTATCCATATTATGCCTATTTTTACCAGCATCTAGTGTGTAAGACATAAGCATAGTATCTTCTATGGAATTTAAAGTTATTCCACGGTGATAAAAGACAATGAAATCAAACTTAATATTTTGTCCTACTTTTTTAATACTCTCATCCTCTAAATAATTCTTAAGAACGCTTAAGACTTTTTTTTCGTTAAGATTATTTCCACGAACATGATTTAATGGAATATAACATGCATTTCCTATTCTGTTAGAAATTGAAATACCTACTAAATTTGCTGTGTGAGGATCTAATGAGGTTGTCTCAGTATCTATTGCAAATTCACCTATTTCCTCAGATTGTTTCATCCAATCTTCAATTTCTTTCTCATTTTCAATTAATTGATAATTTTTTTTCTTAATATCTGATATTTGTTCTGAATTTTTCTCAATATCTTTGGTTACAGGATTATTTGTACCCCCATATTTTGAGATGGCAGCACTCAATAGCCTATTAAATTCCATTTCTCTTAGAAAAGAATAAAGCTTGTCTTGATCAACACTTTTCAATATGAATTCTTCAATTTTATTTTTTACAGGCACATCTTTTTTTAATGTAACTAGTTTTTTACTTATAATTGCATCATCCTTGTTATCTATTAAAGTTTCTCTTCTTTTATTTTGTTTTATTTTTGATGCATTTTTTAATAAATTTTCTAAAGTTCCATATTGATTTATCAATTCAGCAGCAGTTTTAATTCCTATACCTGGTACACCAGGGACATTATCTGTGCTATCACCAGCTAAAGATTGGACATCTACTACTTTTTCTGGAGTAACTCCAAATTTATTGTGGACATCTTCTTGATTTATAAATTTGTTCTTCATTGGATCATAAATTCTCACTCCTTTTTTATAAAGCTGCATTAAATCTTTGTCAGAGGAAACAATTGTTACCTTTGCACCTAAGTCTAAAATTTTTTCTACATAAGTTGCAATTAAATCATCTGCCTCATAATTGATTAACTCAATTGAAGGTAAATTAAAGGCTTTTACAGATTGCCTGATGTATTCAAATTGAGGAATTAGATCGTCAGGTGCATCAGATCTATTTCCTTTATACTCTGAATATATTTCATTTCTAAAATTTTTTCTTGCTGAATCAAATATTACAGCAAAGTGTGTAGGTTTTTCTGAATTATCATCTGATTTAGAATCCTCTAATAACTTAAAAAGCATATTGCAAAAACCACTGACGGCACCTACTGGTAATCCATCACTTTTTCTTGTTAAAGGAGGAAGAGCATAATATGCCCTAAAAATGTATCCCGAACCATCTATTAAGTAAAAATGGTCACTTTTTTTAATTTTGTCCATAATGTAATGATATCTTAATTTTTATAAATGTAATAAATGTATGCCCTCATATGAATAAAAAAAACGTATTAACTGTTAAAAACTTGAATAAAGTCTATTCAAAAAACGGTTCTGAACAAACGCATGCGCTTAATAATTTAAACTTAGAAGTGAAAGAAGGTGAAATTTTTGGTCTATTAGGGCCAAATGGAGCCGGAAAGAGCACATTTATTAACATATTAGGTGGATCAGTTGTAAAAACTGGTGGTGAAGTAAATGTTTGGGGGTTTAACTTAGATAAAAATCCTAGACAAGTTAGAGCCTCTATTGGAATTGTTCCACAAGAGGTAAACTTTGATCCATTTTTTAGTCCTAGAAAACTTTTAGAGCTTCAAGCAGGGCTATATGGAATTAGAGAAAAAGATAGAATTACAGATACAATATTGAAGTTAGTATCATTAGAAGAACAAGCTGACAGTTATGCTAGAGCCTTATCTGGTGGTATGAAGAGGAGATTACTTGTAGCAAAAGCGATGGTGCATCAACCTCCAATTATAATTTTGGACGAGCCTACCGCAGGAGTTGATGTGGAGCTTAGAAATACATTATGGGAAAATGTGAAATCTTTGAACAAACAAGGGGTAACAACAATACTAACAACTCATTACCTTGAGGAGGCGGAAAAAATGTGTGATAGGATTGGTATTCTAAGTGGAGGAAAATTAGTTGCTTTAGATACAACTAAAAATCTCTTAAAAAAAATTCAAACAAAAATTGTGTATGTCACCACAGATAAAAAAACTAATATTCAAGATAACACTTTTGAATCACTAAAAGTTATATCAAATGACGAAAACAAGTTAGTTTTATCATATGAGAAGAGTAAACTGAGCATAGATTCAATAATTTCAGAAATAAAAAAACAAGATATAAGAATAGAAGATATTTCAACTGATGATGGCGATCTTGAAGATGTATTTTTAAGACTTACAAAAAATTAAATTATCTAGGAGATCTTTTAGACAGTATCCTTTGAAGAGTTCTTCTATGCATTTTTAGTCTTCTTGCAGTTTCAGATACATTTCTGTTACATAACTCAAAAACTCTGTGTATGTGCTCCCATTTTACTCTATCTGCTGACATTGGGTTTTCAGGTGGGGCTGGTTTTTGATTTGGATCAGCTAAAAGTGCCTTTTCAACATCATCTGCATCCGCTGGCTTAGCAATATAGTCAATTGCTCCCTCTTTAATTGCAGCAACTGCTGTTGGGATATTACCATATCCCGTTAACATAATAATTCTACTTTTAATGTTACCCTTTTGAATTTCTTTTACTACCTCTAGTCCATTACCATCATTTAATCTAAGATCCACTACAGCAAATGCTGGACTTTGTGATTTTACAGTCTCAATACCAATTTTTACACTCTCAGCTTGTGTAACTGTAAAACCTTTTTTTTCCATAGCTCTAGCCAATCTTTGTCTAAATGGATTGTCATCGTCTACGATCAAAAGCGATTTATCCTCAAAATCACTTAATTTTTGGAGTGTTGGTTGGTTAATCATAGCCCTTATATGGAAGTAAATTTTAATATTTCAATAGCATTATTTACTTTACATTATTAATTATTTCCCATAAATGCTGCATTTATGAAACTTGCATAAGTGATATGCAGGTTTTTTTTGTAAATTTTTTTTAGAGGTGCAGATATGCAAAAATTTAAGTCAGTTGAGGAATTAATTAATCAACTGAGACCTACAGGACCTGTTTATTGTATTAGAAAACAGTCAATTAAATTGGCTTCTAATTACTTTCAAAAAAATTTTCCTGGAAAAATACTTTATGCGTTAAAAACTAACCCTCATCCAGTAGTTCTAAAAACTATAGTTGAAAGTGGTATTAATCGTTTTGACGTAGCATCTATAAAAGAAATAGAGGCCATAAGAAAAATAAGTCCAAATGCGAATTGTTCTTATATGCATACGGTCAAAAGTAGAGAAAGCATTAAAGAGGCATATTTTAGATATAATGTTAAGGCCTTTTCTTTGGATACTAAAGATGAATTAATAAAAATTTTAGAAAGTACAAATTATGCGAAAGACTTAGAGTTATTTGTTAGAGTTTCTGTGTCTAATGAACATGCAGAGATTGATTTATCAAAAAAATTTGGGGCCATTAATTCTGAGGCAACTGGATTACTTAGATTAACAAAACAATATTCTAAAAAAATTGGACTTAGTTTTCATGTTGGTTCACAATGTATGCACCCAATATCTTATTCAAAAGGAATATTTGAAATCAGTAATATAATTAAAAAAACAAAAATTATTCCAGATGTAATTAATGTTGGAGGTGGCTTTCCAACTATTTACCCTGATCTTATTCCTCAATCTTTAGATGCTTATTTTAATGAAATTAAAAAAGCTTTGAATAATTTAAAATTGGATAAGCTTCCAGAAATTATTTGTGAGCCTGGAAGAGCGATTGTTGCAGAAAGTGGCTCAACGATTGTAAGAGTTGATTTAAGAAAAAAACAGAAACTTTATATAAATGATGGAACTTATGGAACTTTGTTTGACGCAGGTGTTCCTAACATTGTTTACCCATCAAAAATGATAACTAATGGAAGAGTAATCTCCAAGAAATTAACATCTTTCGATTTCTACGGCCCAACTTGTGATAGCATGGATTATATGAAAGGTCCTTTTGTTTTACCAAATAATATAAAAGAAAATGATTATATAGAATTAGGACAGCTTGGAGCGTATGGATTAACTTTTAGAACTAATTTTAATGGATTTTACTCAGATGACATTTATGAAGTTGAGGATAATCCAATCATGACGATGTATGACAAAGAAGCAAATAAAGATTTTCTTGTTGCTTAATGTCAGATAATAAAAACCAATCAAGTAATAGAAAAAGTGATTTACTAAGTAAAGAGGTAGAGCATATTGATATAACTTCTTTTGACGCCAGAAAAATCGTCTCTTCAATGGAAAAAATGTCTTTCGTTTCAAGAGAGACTGCAAATGCTGCAAATATTTATAATGAGATGATAAAAGATAAAGATTGTACAATATTTTTAACACTCGCAGGATCAACTTCTGCTGCTGGATGTATGCATATTTATAGAGATTTAGTTAAATATAATATGGTTGATGCAATAGTAGCAACTGGGGCTTCAATTATTGATATGGATTTCTTTGAGGCACTTGGTTTTAAGCATTATCAGGGATCACAGTATCAAGATGATACAGAGTTAAGAAATAACTACGTTGATAGAATATATGATACTTACATTGATGAAGAAGAGCTCCAAATGTGCGATAAAACTATTGGAGAAATTGCAGATCAATTAGAACCCAAAAGTTATACATCAAGAGAATTTATAAAAGAGATTGGCAAATATCTTAAAACAAATGCGAAGAAAAAAGATTCATTGATAGAGGTTGCCTATGACAACGATGTTCCAATTTTCTGTCCAGCGTTTACTGACTCAAGCGCGGGATTTGGACTTGTAATGCATCAAGAAAGAAATCCAAAAAATCATATCACAATTGACTCAATCCGAGAATTTAGAGAATTAACAGAAATTAAAATTAAATCTAAAGGATCCGGCCTTTTTATGATTGGAGGAGGTGTGCCGAAAAATTTTATTCAAGATACTGTTATATGTGCTGAACTTTTAGGTAAAGATGTAGATATGCACAAATATGCTATTCAAATAACAGTCGCTGATTCCAGAGATGGAGCCTGCAGTAGCTCAACATTAAAAGAGGCAAGCTCATGGGGCAAAGTAGATATTACAAAGGAGCAAATGGTTTTTGCAGAAGCAACAAGTGTGCTACCCTTAATAGCAAGTGACGCTTATCACAAAGGTGAATGGAAAAATAGAGAAAGAAAAAATTTTTCCAAGATATTTTGATTAATGATCAAAAAAATCAAAATCGGTTTAATACAAAGTAAATCTTTAGGTTCAATCCAATCTAATATTGATTTAGCTATAAAAAATATTAAAAAAGCTGCAAGGAAAAAGGCAAAGATAATTTGTCTTCCTGAGCTATTTTTAACAAATTATTTTTGCCAAACAGAAAGTCATTCAAATTTTAAATTAGCAGAAAAAATTCCAGGAAAAATCTCTGGAATATTTTGTGATTTAGCAAAGGAGCTTGGTGTTGTATTGAATATTACTATGTTCGAAAAAAAAACATCTGGATTTTATCATAACACTAGTATCATTATTAATGAAAATGGTAATATTCTATCTAAATATCGTAAGATGCATATACCTGATGACCCGGGCTATTATGAAAAATTTTATTTCAGTCCTGGAGACCTAGGTTTCAAAAGTGTGAAAACTAAATTTGGCAAGATAGGTCCTCTTATATGTTGGGATCAATGGTTCCCCGAAGCAGCAAGATTAACAGCTTTAAAAGGGGCTCAAATTATTTTTTATCCTACTGCTATTGGTTGGCACCCAAAAGAAAAAAAGAAATTTGGAAAATCTCAATTAGAATCTTGGATAACAATGCAAAAATCTCATGCTATTGCTAATGGAACTTATGTGGCTGCTATAAATAGAGTTGGTGTTGAAAAAAAAGGAAAAAAAAAAATTGAATTTTGGGGTAATTCAATGATGATAGATCCTAGTGGTAAAATAATTGCAAAAGCAGGAAATAAAAAAGAAGATATTTTAGTTTGTGAAGTAGATTATAAAAAAATAGATACTGCTAGACAGCACTGGCCTTTTTTAAGAGACCGAAGAACTGAATTTTATAGAGATATTCTCAAAAATCCTAAAGATGAGTAAAAAAATTGATGAATTTAGAATGCCAGCAGAATGGGAGCCTCAAAAATCAGTTTGGATGTCGTGGCCTCATAATAAAAATGATTGGCCTGGATTATTTGAAAAAATTCCAAATGTAGTTGGAAAAATAATAAAATATCTAACAAAACATCAAAAGGTAGATTTATTAGTCAATAATACCAAAAGTATTGGTGTCACAAGAATATATTTAAAAAAAATAGGTTGTAATATATCCAACATTAAATTTCATAAACTTAAAACAGACAGACTTTGGTTAAGAGATTCTGGGCCAATATTTTTAGTCAACAAAAAAAAAAGAAAAAAGACAATACTTGATTTTAAATTCAATGCCTGGTCAAAATATAAAAATTTCAAAAATGATAACAAAATCAATAGCCTTATTAGTAAATATTTGAATATTAAAAGTATTTTACCTAAAAAAGTAAATTCAAAAAAATTTGTAAGAGTAGTGATGGAAGGAGGTGCATTTGATAACAATGGATCAGGCTCTATATTGCTTACAAAGGAGTGCTTATTAAGTACTAAACAAGAGAGAAATAAAGGATTCAAAAAAATTGATTACGAAAATCTATTTTCAAAATATTTAAATGCAAAAAATTTTATTTGGCTTAATAAAGGAATTGTTGGAGATGACACTCACGGTCATATTGATGATATTGCAAGATTTGTTTCTAAAAGTACAATTATGATAGCTATAGAAAACAATAAATCAGATAAAAATTATAAAGCTCTTAAAGAAAATTTAAAAATATTGAGTAAAAGTTACGACGAAAATGGAAAAAAATTAAAAATTATAAAGATTCCTATGCCAAGCCCAGTTGTCATAGACAAAACTCGTGTGCCAGCAAGTTATTTAAATTTTTTCATAAGTAATAAAACAGTCTTGGTTCCAGTATTTAAAGTGAAAGAAGACAAAAAGGTTTTAAAAATTTTTAAAAAATTTTTTACAAATAGAGAAGTTATTGGTATTGATTGTAGTGATTTGATTTGGGGTTTTGGAGCTATTCATTGCATAACGCAACAAGAGCCAAAAATTTGAGTTAAGCAGCTTTTAAGGTACCTAATAATAATCTAAAAGGTATCAACATTACTAAAGCTACAAAAATCTTTACTGCTAAATCTCCTAAAGACAGTGTTACCCAAGGTATTCCTGTTCCATAAAATGAAATCGAAAAGAATAAAAATGTATCAACAGTAGAACCAATTAATGAAGAGGCAAGTGGCGCAATAAACCATTTTTTTTGTCTCAATTGATCAAATATTTGTACATCCAATAATTGAGCAATAATAAATGCTGTTCCTGAACCAATTGCTATTCTTACTGAGATTAGATCAGCAAAATTTGTTGAGAAAATTAGTGTAAACAAAATACCTATTGTAAATCCTATATATACAATTTTTCTAGCAACTAATTTACCAAAAGATCTATTTGCTAGATCAGTTATTAAAAAAGCTATTGGATAACTAAATGCTCCATATGTAAGAATTTCTTGAAGACCATAATATTGAATTGGAAATTGGACTAAATAATTAGACGCTAAAACAACCAATCCCATTAAAAATGAGAGTGTTAAAAATACTTTATTCATTATGCAGATTTACTTACTAAGGATTTTTTTAATTTTTTTAGTCTTAATGATAAATCTCTAGACTTGGCTGAAATAAGAAATTGATCAAAACTACCTTTTTTATCTACTGATCTAACCCCGGCATTTGATACGGTTAATCTTAAACTTCTCTTTAGTAGTTCACTTTTAAATTTAACTTTTTTTAAATTTGGAAGAAATCTTCTTTTAGTCTTATTGTTAGCATGACTAACGTTATGACCCTTAAGTGGGATTTTTCCAGTAAGTTCACATTTTTTAGACATAAATTATGAACTTGTATAGGATCTGAATCTTATCGCGTCAAGATTAATTTTTAGTTCCAACGGCCTCTGAAACATTTTTAAACCCCTTATCTTTTAATAAATCAATTAATTCTGTACTTATTTTTGAAGCTATACGAGGACCTCTATAAACCATTCCAGTATACAATTGAACGAGTGTTGCACCAGAAATGATTTTTTGAAAAGCATCTTGTCCATTACTAACACCCCCCACTCCTATTATTTTTGTTTTATCTTTTAGAATTTTATAAAATTTAGAAATTGCCTCGTTTGAAATCTTTTCAATTGGTTTGCCTGAAAGTCCACCCTTTTCTAATTTATTTATATTTTTTAAATTTTCTCTATTCTTATCTGTGGTATTCGAAACAATAATAATTTCTATCTCTTGTTCCATAATGATCCTGGATACTTCATTAATTTGATCATCATTAAGATCAGGTGAAACTTTTATTGCTAATGGAATGTTTGAATTCAATTTTTTTTTTTCATTTTTTAGTTTGTCAATCAGTAAATTGAGTTCATCTTGGTTATGAAAGTCTCTTAAATTTTCTGTATTGGGTGAGGAAATATTTATAGTTATATAATCAGCTAAATTATAAAATTTACGAAAACAAATTAAATAATCATCAATTCTATTAGTAGAGTCTTTATTTGGTCCAATATTTATTCCTAAAAAACCCTTTTTATTATTTTCCTTAATTGTCTGACTAATTTGTTCTGAACCAGAATTGTTAAAACCTAATCTATTTATAAGAGCTTCATCTTCCTCAAGTCTAAAAACTCTTGGTTTAGGGTTACCAAATTGAGGCTTTGGAGTAATTGTACCTACTTCAACAAAACCAAATCCAAGATTAAACAGTGGATTATATACTTCAGCATTTTTATCAAAACCAGCAGCAACACCAATTGGTGAAGATAATTTTTTTTCACAAAAAGTTGTTTCTAAAATATGATTATCTTTAGGTTTTGAGTAAGGAATATTATTTAACTTTAGCGCTTTTATTGCTAAAGAGTGAGCTACTTCAGGGCTAAATTTAAAAATTAATGGTCTTAAAATATTAAACATTTTCTAATTTACTTTTTATTAATTCTTTGGTTTCTTGAACCCCAAAAAAGCTTATAAAAAAACCAAATCGTGGTCCATTTTCTACCCCAAAAACTACCTCATATATTAACTTAAACCAATCACGCAAATTTTCTTTATAGCCATTTTCTTTGCCGACTGTATAAATTGTGGTCTGAATATCTTCAGGTTTCATTGTGTCATCGCAGCTATCTAAAGAGTTTACCAAAGCAACTAAAGCATTCTTTTCACTTTCATTTGGTTTTTTATAAATCTTTTTAGATTTTATAGCGTCATTAAAATATTTAATTGCATAAGATATTAAGTTGTCAAAAATTGGATGCATATCTTCATTAATATCTTTCTTATATTTCTTAACAAATTTCCAAAGTAATTCTTTATTTTCAGCATTGCTAGTCTCTACTAAATTTAATAACATAGAGAAGGACATAATTGAATTTTCATCTGGAATCTCTGAATTGTGAACATGCCAAACAGGATTCATAAGTTTTTGAAGTTCGTTTTGAGTTTTACTTTTTTCAACAAAATCAAGATATTCATCAACAGCTTTTGGTACTACTTCTCTATAAAGTTTTTTTGCTCTTTTTGGATTTTGGTACATATATAATGAGAGACTTTCGGGCGAAGCATATTCTAGCCATTGATCAATAGTGATGCCATTTCCTTTTGACTTAGATATTTTTTCACCTTTTTCATCTAAAAATAGCTCATATGCAAACCCAGACGGATTTGTTTTTCCTAATAATTTTATAATTTTTGTTGATAAAATTGCACTCTCGATCAAATCTTTTCCATACATTTCAAAATCAACATCTAGTGCATACCATCTCATAGCCCAATCTACTTTCCACTGTAACTTACAATTTCCATCTAAAATACTTTGTTCTAATTTTTTACCATTATTATCGAAAATTATTTTTGAGTTTTTGGTATCTAGTTCTGAAACCGGTATCTCTAATACAACACCTGTATCTGGACATATCGGTAAAAATGGAGAATAAGTTTTTTGCCTTTCTTTACCAAGTGTGGGAATAATTATATTCATTATTCCTTCATAATTTTCTAAAATTAATTTTAATGAGTCGTTAAAAAAACCAGATTTATATAAGAATGTTGAGCTTTTAAAATTATATTTAAAATCAAATTTATTTAAAAAGTTTTTTAACATTTCATTATTATGCTCTCCAAAACTATTAAATTTCCCAAAAGGATCTGGAACTTGGGTTAAAGGTTTGTGAAGATTTTGCTCTAGTTTTTTAGAATTAGGAATATTGTCTGGCACTTTTCTTAGTCCATCCATATCATCAGAAAATGTAATTATTTCTTTAGGAAGATCTGTTATATGATTTAAGGCATTAACAATCATTGATGTTCTTGCTACTTCACCAAAAGTACCAATATGAGGTAAGCCACTTGGGCCATATCCTGTTTGCAGAATTATTTTTCCTTTATTTTCAATATTTTTTTTTCTTTCTCTTAGAAGCTTTTTAGCTTCAACAAAAGGCCAAGCGTTTGTTTTATCTATGTTGGTTTTATCGATCACTTTTAATCAAATAGCTTATAAAATAACGTTTTTAATAATTCTTATAGAGTTGAAATTTATTTACCATAAAATAATGTCCAATCAAAATGTCCAATTATAAAACAGTTTTCTTTACGCTGGGAGTTTTGCAAATTATTTTAGGGTTGTCGATGATTGCGCCAATTTTAGCGCAGTTTTTTTATAATGAACTCGACTCTGGTTTCATAAGTTCTGGGATTGTAACTATTATTTTTGGAGTTCTTTTTTTACTGACGAATTTAGATCATGATAAGGAAATTAGTTTACCACAAGCATTCCTTTTAACAGCTTTATCATGGTTGAGTATTGCTATATTTGGCTCACTTCCTTTCATATTTTCTGAGATTGAATTGAGCACAACTGATGCATTTTTTGAAAGCATGTCAGGTATTACTACAACTGGATCAACTATAATCATAAATTTAAATGAAGCCCCCAAAAGTATTCTATTGTGGAGAGGAATGCTTCAATGGCTAGGTGGAATTGGTATTATCGTTATGGCAATTACTTTGATGCCACTTATGAATATTGGTGGAATGCAGCTGTTTATTATATCCACAAGTGACACTCCAGAAAAATTTTTACCTAGATCAAAAGAAATAGCATTGAGATTGATCTTAGTATACTCAGGATTAACTTTTATATGTGCACTATTTTATAAAATATTTGGGATGAATTTTTTTGATAGCATAGTTCACTCAATGACAACAATAGCAACAGGGGGATTCTCAAATTATAATGAGTCTATAGGTTACTTTGATAATTCTTTAATAGAATTAACATCAATAATATTTATTATTTTAGGAAGTATTCCATTTATTGCCTATGTTAAATACTTAAATGGAGACAAAAAAATATTTTTTAAAGATACACAAATTAAAACTTTTATAAAAATTGTAATTTTTTCAATTGTCTTAATGTATTTATATTTATTTATCAAAAATCAGAGTTTTTTTGATACCAGCATAAGGTCGGTAGCATTTAATGTAATATCGATTTTAACTGGTACCGGTTATGTAACTCAAAACTTTAGTGATTGGGGACAATTCCCATTAATTTATTTTCTGATTCTAATGTTTATTGGTGGGTGTGCAGGCTCTACAGCTTGTGGAATTAAAATATTTAGAGTCCAAATTTTATTCCAGTTTATTTCTGTTCAACTTAAGAAAATAATTTATCCGAGGGGTATATTTAAAATAAAATATGAAAATAATAATATTGATGAAAAATTTCTAGCATCAATTATATCTTTTATATTTTTATATATTGTAATTTTTTTTCTTATAACTGCTCTTTTATCAACAAGTGGTTTAGATTTGACTACGTCAATATCTGCTGCTGCAACATCGATATCAAATGTAGGGCCTGGTTTAGGTGATATTATTGGTCCAAACGGTAATTTTTCAAATTTATCTGATTTTTCAAAGTGGGTTTTAAGTTTAGCAATGATTTTAGGTAGATTAGAATTATTTGCTGTATTAGTATTATTTATTCCTTCATTTTGGAGAAAATATTAATGTCTGAAACTAAACAAAGCTGGGTAGGTTCATTATTAGTTTATAAAGATATTAGGATGTTAAGAATATTGCTTCTAGGGGCAATCAGTGGTTTTCCTTGGGTATTAATTGCAAGTAGCTTAAGTCTTTGGCTAAAGGAAGAGGGATTAAGCAGATCAACAATTGGTTGGGCAGGACTAATATTTGGAGTGTATGCATTTAATTATTTATGGGCTCCAATAATTGACAGAGTACAAATTCCACTTTTAACAAAAAAATTAGGGCATAGACGTGGATGGATTGTATTAATGCAAATAATTATTTTATTAAGCTTGGTAGTTTGGAGTTTTATAAATCCTACTCAAAACCTTGCACTCTTAATCAGTGTTGGATTGGTAATTGCTATTGCTTCTGCTACTCAAGATATTACTGTTGATGCACTAAGAATAGAACAGATTAATTCAGATGAGGGAAAATCTATGGCTGCCGGAGCTGCTATGGCAGTTGTTGGATGGTGGACAGGTTATAAATTAGGAGGTGTTATAGCATTGTTCACTGCAGAATTTTTTGAAAACATGGGTGTAGCTAATTATTGGCAGACTACGTTTTTAGTATTAGGGATTTTAATTATTATTATGAATATAGGTTTGATGTTTGTTCATGAAGCAATTGATTTTAATAGAGTAAATAATCAAAAAGCAACAGATCAAATTATTAAAGACAAACTTGGATCCAATAATATTATAACAAATTTTATTGCTTATATTACAGGAACAATTGGCGGACCAATTATAAGCTTTTTCAAAAAAAATGGATTAGCAATTGCACTAGGAATTTTAGGTTTTGTATTTTTATTCAAGATCGGAGAAGCATTTTTAGGTCGGATGTCGATTGTTTTTTATAAAGAAATTGGTTTTTCTAAAGGTCAAATAGCTATCTATTCTAAGGGATTAGGATGGATTACTACTGTAGTATTTACTTTACTTGGTGGAATAATGGCAATGCGGGCTGGAACTATTAAAACAATGTTTTTTGCGGGTGGTTTAATGGCTATAACAAATCTTACTTTTGCAGTTTTAGCTTGGACAGGTAAATCTGAACTTTTATTTGCAATAGCTGTAATTGCAGATGACATAACTGCAGCATTTGCTACTGTTGCATTTGTTGCTTTTATATCATTGTTAGTGGATAGAACCTATACAGCCACTCAATATGCATTATTAGCATCAATTGGTACAGCTGGAAGAACAACGCTTGCCTCATCTTCAGGAGCGTTGGTAGATTGGTTGAATGGAGACTGGGGTACTTTTTTTGTAATAACAACTGTTATGGTGATACCATCACTAATTTGTCTTTGGTTTATAAGGAATAAAGTAAAAATCGGTGCAAAATAGCTTTTTTTGCAGTAAATCATACTTGAACGTATATGAGTTAGCATCAAAAAACTCTAATATAAGCACTCAATTATTATACGGTGAAAAATTTAAAGTAATCAAAAGAAATAAAAAATTTTTAAAGATCAAAGCTGACTTTGATGATTATGTTGGTTTTATAAAAGTTGGAAAGTTTAACAAAAGATTAAATAAGACTTATAAAGTTAGTGTATTAAAGTCTAAAATTTATTCAAAACCTAAAAGTAAATTTGGTACAAAAAAATACCTTCCTTTTTCATCAGAAATTGAAATTTTAAATAAAAATAATAATTTTGTAATGTTTGAAAAAAATAAATGGATTAGGTTTAATGACCTAGAGATTATAAATAAACGAAATATGGATTTTACGAAAATATTAAAAATTTTTTTAAATTGTAAATATAAATGGGGTGGAAAAAGTTTTGAAGGTATTGACTGTTCAGCTTTATTACAAATATTTTATAAATTTAATAATAAATTTTTTCCAAGAGATACGATTGATCAGATTAAGATTAAAAAAGGAACTGTACAAAAAAAAAATTTCAAAAAGGGGGATATTATTTTTTGGAAAGGACATGTAGCAATTTGTTTGAATTCTAAAAATTTAATTCATGCATATGGACCAAGAAAAAAAGTTTTAATAATGCCAATTAATAAAACTATTAAAATAATTGAGAAAACTGCGAATTTAAAAGTAGCAAAAGTTGTATCTATTTAATCTTGGTCTCTTCCAAAATCTGGTTTTGCTATATCTTGTTTTAAACTTAGTATCTGCTGTCTTACTTTTTTTGAATTAATTAATTTCTTTCTTAAAGTCTTATCATCTAAATTTTTTATATTTTTCTTAAAGGAATTTAAATTATTAATAAATAAGTTTATTGCACTAACTATATTTCTTTTATTATTAAAAAAAATATCTCTCCACATTATTTCATTAGATGCGGCTATCCTTGAAAAATCTCTTAATCCTCCCGCACTAAACTTTATGATATTTTTTTTTTGTTTTTTTTGAAAATCTTGTGCAGTTTTAATCAAGTTATAAGCAATTAGATGAGGCAAATGACTTGTAATTGAAAAAACTTTATCATGAATTTTTGCATCCATAATAATTACATTTGAACCTAATTTTTTCCAAAATTTTAGTAATTTGTTTTGTTTTATTTTATTTTTATCGCTTACTACAATACACCATTTGTTCAAAAAAAGATTTTTAGTACCATATTCAGGTCCACTTACTTCGGAGCCTGATATTGGGTGACTTGTAATCCAATCAAGAGATTTAGATAATTTTTTATTTTTCAATTTTAATATATTTTCTTTAGTTGAGCCTACATCAGTAATTAAGCAATTTTTATTCAAATACTTGTTTAAATTAGGAATAATTTTCTCATATTCGCTCATTGGCGTTGATAATACTACAAAATCAAAATCAGATAATTTATCGTCCAATTTTTTAAGAATTCTTATTTTGCTATTAATTTTTTTTATTTTTAGAATATTTTTTTGTGATTTTTCGTAAACAAAATAATATTTAGAGATTTTCTTACTTATCGAACCTCGTAATATTGAAGACCCTATAAGTCCGCAACCAATAATTAAAATTTTTTTAAACATTTTTAAAGATATTATTCAATTTATTTAGCAATAGTTTATTTTCACTACTATTTCCTATAGTAAGTCTCAAACAATTTTTAATTCCATATGAATTCATCTCTCTTAAAATTATTCCTGAAGCTTCAAGTTTTTTTTCTACAAAACTAGCTGAAAGTTTACAATTTTTAAAATCTAAAAGAAAAAAATTTGGTCCAATATCGTTTGTCTTAATATTATATGAATTCAATGTCTTTTGTATTTTTTTTGCCCAATCTAAATTGTGTTTTACAGATTTGTTTATAAACCTTTGATCTTTTAAAGATTCAATAGCGCATGACTGTGCTATCTTATTAACATTAAACGGTGGTTTAATTTTATACAGGGCGTCTACTATTTTTTTGCTTCCATATCCCCATCCAACTCTTAAGGAAGCAAGTCCATAAATTTTAGAGAAAGTTCTCAATATAAATACATTATTTTTATTTTTGAAAAGCTCTAAACCTGATTTGTAATCTTTATTTAGCATATATTCAAAATAAGCATCGTCAACAACAAGTAAAATTTTTTTATTTAAACGCTTTCTTAATTCTAATAACTGTTTTTTCGAAATATATGTGCCTGTGGGATTATTAGGGTTAGCTAAAAATACAATTTTAGTCTTGTTTGATACTTTTTTCAAAATTTCATTATTTGATACTTTAAAATTTATTTCTTTAGAAAATACAACCTTCGCCCCCACTATTTGCGCATAAATTCTGTACATTAAAAAACTAAATTCTGGCACAATCACCTGATCCCCTTTATTTAAAAATAGTTGGCATATCATTTGAATAATTTCATCGGACCCAGATCCACAAATCACTTGGTTTTGATTACAATTATATTTTTTTGAAATTATAGAAGTTAAATCTCTGAATTTCCCGTCTGGGTATTTGGAGATATTGTCATTAAATTTTTTTATTACTTTTTTAGCATCATTACTCATACCTAAGGCAGACTCATTTGCTGATAATTTAATTATTTTTTTTTTTTTACTTAAAAAAGATCTTCCTGGTTTGTAAGCTTGTAAGGTTATTTTTCTAAATATTGGGGTATTCATGATGTTAATTTTTATTAATAAATAGTCAGATAATTAGATAATACAATCAATAATTCTAAAAAAATTGACATCCAAAAAGCTATCTTATAAAACGTTTTTGCGCTGATTTAACTGAATTGCGAGCGCTATAAAAAACCTGCTAAATAAGTTTTTTTTCTCACAATTCATTCAGCAAAAATATTATGAGTAATTTTGGTAAAATGAAAAGTATATTAATTAAAGAACCTCTTAAACTTGATTGTGGAAAAGAAATATCAAATTTTCCATTAGCTTATGAGACTTATGGAAATCTTAATGAAAAAAAAGACAATGCCATATTAATTTTTCATGCACTAACAGGAGATCAGTTTGCTTCAGACATAAACCCTGTGACAAATAAAGAAGGTTGGTGGAATTATGCAGTTGGCCCAGGTAAAGCGTTTGATACTGGAAAATTTTTTGTTATTTGTGCAAATGTCATTGGTGGTTGTATGGGATCGTACGGACCAGGAACTATTGATCCATTGACTAACAAACCTATAGCAACAAATTTTCCAGTTATTACAATAAACGATATGGTTAATGCTCAATATAAACTTTTGGATCACTTTAAAATAGAAAAATTATTTGCAGTTGCTGGTGGTTCAATGGGCGGAATGCAAGTATTACAATTTGTATCAAATTTTCCGAACAAGGCTAAGGTTGCCTTGCCAATTGCTTGTACAGCTAGTCACTCAGCACAAAATATTGCTTTCAATGAACTTGGAAGACAAGCAATTATGTCAGATATTAATTGGAAAGACGGTCTATATGACGGGAAGACATTTAATCCAGACAAAGGTTTGGCTGTAGCTAGAATGGCAGCACATATTACATATTTATCAAAAAAAGGATTACAAGAAAAATTTGGTCGAAATCTACAAGAAAGATCTGATTTAAAATTTGGTTTTGATGCTGACTTTCAAATTGAGAGTTATTTAAGATATCAAGGCTCTGTGTTTGTGGATAGATTTGATGCAAATAGTTACTTATATATTACAAGAGCAATGGACTACTTTGATTTGACTAAACAACATGGTGGGAATCTTTCTAAAGCTTTTAAAGATAGTAAGACAAAGTTTTTCATTATTTCATTTACTTCGGATTGGTTATATCCAACTTCTGAAAATAAAGACATTGTAATAGCACTAAATGCTATAGGAGCTGATGTTGGTTTTGTAGAAATTAAAACTGATAAGGGTCATGACTCTTTTTTATTAGATGTGCCAGATTTTTTAAGCACTATTAAAAACTACTTAAACACTACTTATTTAAATATAAATGAAAGAAGAATTTAAAGTTATATCAGAATTAATTGATGAAAAATCAAGAGTCCTAGACGTTGGATGTGGTGATGGAATTTTGATGGAATATTTATTAAAAAATAAAGTGGTAGATGTAAGAGGACTTGAAATTTCCAAAGAAAAAGTCAAAAAATGTTTATCAAATGGACTAGCTGTAGTTGAAGGTGATGCAGAGTATGACTTAAAACAATTTCCAGATTTATCTTTTGATTATGTGATTCTTAGTCAAACTTTACAAGCTTTCATGAGTCCAGAGAATGTAATTAAAGATTTATTAAGAATTGGTAAGAAAGTTATTGTAACCATTCCAAATTTTGGACATTGGAAAGTTAGACTAGATTTACTTTTTAAAGGAGAAATGCCAATTACTAAGAATTTGCCTTATGAATGGTATAATACTCCAAATTTACATATGTGTACAATTCAAGACTTTTATAATTTTTGTAATAATAAAAGGATCAATATTTTTAAAACAATTTCTTTAAATGGACAAAAAACTTCAAAAATTACATCTTCAAATTTGAAATTTAAAAACCTAATATCTGAGTTAGGTATTTTTTTACTAGAGAAATAATATGAAAATAGAAATAATAAAATGTTTAGAGGATAATTTTTCATATTTATTAATTGATGAAATTAATAGATCTGCTGTTGTGATAGATCCAAGCGAAGCAGAGCCTGTAATAAATAAAATTGAAAGTCTCGACTTAAAATTAAAATTTATAATGAACACTCACCATCATTATGATCATGTTGGAGGCAATAAAGAGCTTAAAAAATTATATAATGCCAAAGTTATCGGTTTTGATCAGGACAAACACAGAATACCTGAAATAGATATATTGGTAAAAAATAATGAAATTTGGAAAGCTGGTATATTTGAAGCAAAAGTTTTTCATATTCCAGGACATACTTTAGGTCATGTATGTTTTTATTTTTTCAAAGAGAATGCATTATTTTCTGGAGATACATTGTTTTCATTAGGTTGTGGAAGAGTATTTGAGGGCACTCATGAAGAAATGTTTAATTCCTTACAGTTAATAAAGAGTTTACCTTTAGATACAGAAATTTATTGTGGACATGAATATACATTAAAAAATTCGGATTTTTGTTTAAAGTATGATTCAGATAACAAGAGACTAATTTCAAAAATTGAGACAGTAAAAAATAAGTTAGCAAAAGGAATACCAACTATACCCTCTACTCTTGAAGAAGAACTACAAACCAATATTTTTTTAAGATCAAAAAACGTTAAAAACTTTTCAAAATTGAGAGATTTAAAGGATAATTTCTAACTTATTCAGCTTGACTAAAATAAGGCCCTGACTATATTGCTGATAATTAAAAATTAGGATCATTAATGTCATACGCAGTAATACAAACAGGTGGAAAGCAGTACAAAGTCTCAGCTGGTGAAATAATAAAAGTAGAAAAATTAGCTGAGTCAAATCCAGCCTCTAAAGTAGAATTTAAAGAAATTTTAGCTTATGGAGATGATAAAAGTATTGAATTAGGTACACCAACTGTGGATGGTGCTAAAGTTGAAGCTGAATTATTAAAAAATGGCAAAGAGAGAACTGTTCTTATTTTTAAAAAAAGAAGAAGAAAAAATTCAAGACGTAAAAACGGTCACAGACAACAGTATTCACTAATAAGAATTAACAAAATTTTTTCAAAAGATGGTAAAGTTTTATCAGAGGCTGAAAAGATGAAAAAAAAGGAAGTTGTAGTTAAAGAAGCTAAAGAAGAAAAAATTGAGGCTTCAAAATAAATAGGTAATTTATGGCAACAAAAAAAGCTGGTGGATCATCGAGAAACGGAAGAGATAGTGCAGGCCGTAGACTAGGTGTAAAAAAATATGGTGGGGAATTAGTAATACCTGGAAATATTATTGTAAGACAAAGAGGCACTAAAATTTTTCCTGGAGAAAATGTTGGAGTGGGTAAAGACCATTCAATTTTTTCTGTTGTTAAAGGAAAAGTTGTTTTTAAAAAAAGCAAATCAGACAGAACTTACGTATCAGTAAAGCCTAATTAGTAGACAGCTAATTAATTCTGTAAAATCATGAAATTTTTAGATCAAGTTAAGATTTTTATAAAAGCTGGAGACGGTGGATCTGGTTCTCCTAGTTTTAGAAGAGAAAAATTTATAGAATTTGGAGGACCTGACGGAGGCGATGGAGGGAAAGGTGGTTCTATTATTCTTGTATCAGAGAGAAATTTAAACACACTAATTGATTTTAGATATCAACAGCATTTTAAAGCTGAGAGGGGTAGAGATGGAAGTGGTAAAAATAAAACAGGAAGAGGAGGAGAAGATTTATATTTAAAAGTACCGGTTGGAACACAGGTATTTGAGGAAGACAATAAAACCCTGATTTTTGATTTCAAGGAGGAAAATGAAAAATTTGTTGCAGCTATAGGCGGTAAAGGAGGTTTTGGTAACACAAGGTTTAAATCATCAACTAATAGAGCACCAAAGAAATTTACAAAAGGTACATTTGGAGAAGAATTCTGGATTTATTTACAACTTAAGACAATTGCTGATATTGGTATCATTGGATTACCCAATGCAGGAAAATCTAGCTTATTAGCATCATTAACAAGTGCCACTCCTAAAATTGCAAATTATAAATTTACAACTTTGAATCCAAATCTAGGTGTTGCAATGTATGACGATAAAGAGATAACTTTAGCAGATATTCCAGGATTAATTGAGGGAGCACATCAAGGAACAGGATTAGGTATTAAATTTTTAAAACATATTGAAAGATGCAAAGCACTTTTGCATCTAATTGATGTATCAGAAAATGATTTAATTAACTCATATCTTCAAGTGAGGGATGAAATGGGTAAATATAGTTCAGAGTTATTAAAAAAGCAGGAAATAATAGTGTTTAACAAAATAGACCTAATTGATGAGAATGAAATAAAAGAAAAAATAAAAGATTTTGAAAAAATTATCAAGAAATCCGCTTTTACAACATCAACACTCGATAAAAAATCAGTATCTGATATTAAATCAACATTGCTTAATTATGTATCTTAAAGATTCAAAGACTGTCGTTATAAAAATTGGATCATCTTTATTGATTAATGACAAAAAAATTATCAGAGAAAAATGGTTGTCAGAGTTTGCAAAAGATATTCAACATCTTCAAAAATTAAAAAAAAATATAATTTTGGTTAGTTCAGGAGCAATTGCTTTAGGATGTAAAAAATTAAAATTAAGTAAAAAAAAATTGAAACTTGATAAAAGTCAGGCAGTAGCATCAATCGGCCAAATTGAGTTAATGAATCTTTTTAAAAAAACTTTTAATAAGTCAAAAATCAATCTTTCTCAAATTTTGTTAACACTTGAAGATACAGAAAAAAGAAGAAGGGCTATCAATGCAAAAAGGACTTTTGAGAATTTATTTAGTCTTGGTTTTATTCCAATAGTAAATGAAAATGATAGTATAGCCACTTCTGAGATTAAGTATGGTGATAATGACAGACTAGCTTCTAGGGTTGCACAAATATCAAGTGCAGATTGTTTAATTTTATTATCTGACGTAAGTGGTCTTTACTCTAAAGATCCAAAATTAGACAAAAAAGCTAAATTAATTCGTGAAATTAAAAATATTGACCAAAATGTAGAAAAGTTAGCAACAAATAAATCTGGAGAATTTGGATCTGGTGGAATGAAAACGAAGATTGATGCTGCTAAAATTTGTCAATTCTCAGGATGCCATATGGCGATTGCTAATGGCTTAATACGTAGACCAATTCAAAAAATTTTAACTGAAAATATATGTACTTGGTTTTTGCCTAAAATTTCAAAATTAGATGCGAGAAAAAAGTGGATCATAAGCTCAGTTTCTCCAAAGGGAAAAATAATTATTGATGAAGGTGCATTATTAGCTTTGAATAATGGGAAAAGTTTACTAGCCGCGGGGATTAAGGATGTTCAAGGCAGTTTCAGCAAAGGTGATCATATCAAAATTCTAAACAATAATATGACGGAATTTGCTAGAGGATTAAGCAGTTTCTCCTCGGATGAAATCTTGAAAATTAAAGGGAAGCACTCTAATAAAATAAATGATATTTTAGGTTATATTTCAAAATCAGAAGTTATTCATAAAGATGATATGGTATTAATCAAATGAGTAAAAACTTAGAAAAAATCGGTACAAATGCGAAAATTGCTTTTCAAAACAAAATAAGTAATAAAAAAAAAAATAAAGTATTAAATTATTACATTCAACTTATTAAAAAAAACCAAAATAAAATTTTAGTCGAAAACACAAAAGATATAAAAATAGCCAAATCTAAAAAACTTAAAGAAAATTTAATTAAAAGACTTGCTCTTAATAATGACAAAATAAGCTCAATTATTAAATCAATCGAAACTATTGCAAAATTTAAGGATCCAGTAGATGTTGATATAGAAACCTGGAAAAGACCAAACGGTTTAAAAATAAAGAAAGTATCAATTCCGATTGGTATTATTGGTGTAATTTATGAAAGTAGACCAAATGTAACTTCGGATGTATCTACACTTTGTTTTAAATCTGGGAACTGCGTAATCCTAAGAGGAGGATCAGAGTCTTACTTTAGTAATAAAATTTTAGCTAATCTTTTTAGAAAATCATTAGAAAAATACAAAATAAATAAGAATTTTGTTCAGTTTATAGAGAATAAAAATAGAAAACTGGTCGACTACATGCTGTCAAAAATGTCAAAATATATAGATGTTATTATTCCAAGAGGTGGGAAAAGTCTTGTAAAAAAAGTTCAAGATTTATCCTCTGTTCCTGTAATTGGACACCTTGAAGGTATGTGTCATACTTATATTGATAAAGATGCAAATCTTTCAATGGCAAAAAAAATATTAATCAATGCTAAATTACGTAATACTAGTATTTGTGGAGCTACCGAGACACTTTTAATACATAAAAATAAATCAAAAAACGTAAATGAGATATTAAATGAACTTACCAAGAGAGATTGTTTTATTTATGCTGATAGAAAAATTTCTAAATTGTTTAACGGAAATTCAAAATTAGCAAATAATAAAACATGGTCGAAGGAACATTTATCTGCAAAAATTTCTGTAAAACTAGTAAATAATATTAATGATGCAGTAAAACATATTAATAAATATGGAACAATGCATACTGATGCGATAATTACAAATAATAAAATTTCTGCAAAATTTTTTATAAAAAATATTAAAAGTTCGATCGCTATTCACAATTCTTCAACTCAGTATGCTGATGGAGGAGAATTTGGTTTTGGAGGTGAAGTTGGAATTTCAACAAACAAACTTCCACCAAGAGGTCCTGTTGGACTAAACCAGCTAGTTAGTTACAAATATGAGATATATGGGTCTGGACAAACAAGAAAATAAAAAAAAAATTGGTATTCTTGGAGGCACCTTTGATCCAGCACATAAAGGACATTTAAGTATCTCTAAAGAGGCAAAAAAAAGATACAATATTGATAAGATTATTTGGGCAGTTACCAAAAAAAATCCATTTAAAGAGAAAAGTAGTTTAAGTTTAGATAAAAGAATAAATTTTGCAAAAAAAATTTCTAAAAAAAATTCATTTATAAAAGTAAAATATTTTGAGGATAAAATTAAATCAAATAGAACAATTGACCTGATAAAGCATATTAAAAAAAATAATAAAAAGACCGATATTTATTTCATAATGGGAGCAGATAGTTTAATTAATTTTCATAAATGGAAAAACTCTGATTTAATTTCATCTATTTGTAACATTCTAGTATTTGATAGAGACAGATATAAGGCCAAATCATTAAGTTCTAGAAGCTTTAAAAAGTATAGCAAGAAAAGCTTAAAATTTATAAAATTTAATAAGGTCAATATTTCATCTTCTAAATTAAGAAAAATTTGATACTCTTTTAATAATTAATGGACAAAATCTCTACTCTTCACAAAGATGTGGTCAATCTCTTAGATGCAAATAAAGCCCTAGATATTGTTTCAATAGATTTAGATGGAAAATCATCAATAGCGGATCAAATGATAATCGCTAGCGGGACGTCTTCAAGACATATCCAAGCTTTATCAGAGCAAGTATATGAATACTTAAAAAAAAATGGTGTAAGCAATTGTAAAATTGAAGGAAGAGAAAGTAGTGATTGGAAACTTGTAGATGGAATTGATCTTATTATTCATATTTTCAATCCTGAAAAAAGAAAATTTTATGAATTAGAAAAAATATGGTCTGAATTAATTCCTAAAGAAAAAGTAATTATATGATGAAAAAACCTAAAACATATTTTTTATCATTATTTATTTATTTTTTTGTAACTAGTATTGTTGCCGTATCAGAAGAGAATGATATTTATAAAAAAATAGATGTTTTTTCAGAAGTCTTAGATAAAATTAATAAAGAATTTGTTGATGAGGTAAACCAAAGTGATGCAATGGATGCTGCAATCAACGGTGTTCTTCAATCCTTAGATCCTTATTCTGCTTATATGTCACCAGACTCTTATCAAAGTATGCAAACAGAAACGAGCGGAGAATTTGGAGGACTAGGAATTGAAGTGAGCATGGAAGCTGGGGTAATAAAGGTAATAACACCAATGGATGATTCACCTGCGGCTGAAGCAGGAGTTAAAGCTGGTGATTATATTGTAAGAATTAATGATATTCAGGTTCAAGGTAAATCTTTAAGTGAAGCAGTTGACATAATGAGGGGTCCTGTTGGATCAGATATTGAAATAACAGTTAGAAGAAGGGGTGAACGAAAGGCATTAGTTTTTAATATTACTAGAGAAAAAATTAAAGTTTCATCAGTAAAATCTGAGATATTAGGTAATCAAACTGGTTATTTAAGACTTACTTCTTTTAATGAAAACAGTAGTGGTCAAATTAGAGATAAAATTAAAGAGTTTAAAAAAAATGAAAATGTTAAAAATTATATTTTAGATTTAAGAAATAATCCTGGTGGACTACTTTCTCAGGCAATTAAAATTACAGATTTTTTTATAGATAGCGGAGAAATTGTTTCAACAAAAAGTAAAAGAAAATATGAAAGTAGAAAATTCTTTGCAAGAAAAGGTGATATATTAGATGGAGATACAATTGTTGTCCTAATAAATTATGGTTCAGCATCTGCATCTGAAATTGTAGCAGGGGCGCTAAAGGATCATAAAAGAGCAATAATAATTGGAGAAAATAGCTATGGTAAAGGCTCTGTACAATCAATCATTCCTCTCAAAAATAAAGGTGCAATAAGATTGACTGTATCTAAATATTATCTTCCATCAGGAAAATCTATATCAGAAATAGGTGTCTCGCCTGATATTGAGGTAGCTGAAGGATCTGATGACTTTAGGTTTAATACTGATACAGACAATCAACTTCAATTTGCTCTAGAGCTTTTAAACGGCTAAAATGAAAGAGAAATATAAAAATTTACCACTTAGAAGTGGTGTTGGGATAGTTGTTTTAAATAAAGAAAACAAAATTTTTGTTGCAAAAAGAATAGATAATAAAAAAAACTTTTGGCAAATGCCACAAGGTGGGGTTGATAAGGGTGAAGACTTTTATGAGGCTGCAATTAGAGAATTAAAAGAAGAAACTAGTATTAAATCAGTAAGTTTAATTAAAAAAATTGATGGCTTACTTGCCTACCACTTACCAAATGAATTATTAGGAATTATTTGGAAAGGTAAATTTAAAGGTCAAAAACAACAATGGTATATAATGAGATTTAATGGTGATGAAAAAGAAATCAATATTAATACAAAACATCCAGAATTTCTTGAATGGAGATGGGTAGATCCAGATAAAATTACCGAACTTGTGGTAGAATTTAAACTACATGTATACGAAAAAATTCTAGAAGAAGTAAAAAAAATTTTAGTTAATTGATTTTAATGCTTCAAGTTTTTGATCAAGTAAATATTTTTCCTGATCATTTATATCAGACTTATTAAGTTCTTCCTCAGCAGATTTCTGAATTTCTGAAATTTTTTCTTTATCAATGTCTTTTAAATTTAAAATAAGACTTGTAAGTATAGAAAGATTATTATCTTTAAATTCAATTATTCCATCATTTACGTAAAAACTTTCCTCGCCAGACTTTGAAAATATTTTAATTATTCCTGGTTTTAAAAAAGAAATAATAGAAATATGGTCTTTTAAAATCCCTATCTCACCTTCAAATGCAGGAACAACTACCTCGGTGACATCATTTTTTGATAAAAATGATTTTTCAGGGTTTACTATTTCTACAGAATATTCTTCGCTCATTATGCAGCAGCTTCGTTAGCTAAACTCTCAGCTTTTTGAATAGCTTCTTCAATAGTACCAACCATATAAAATGCAGCTTCTGGTAAGTGATCATATTCACCTTTGCAAATAGCATCAAAGCCTTTGATAGTTGACTCTAAATCTACAAGCTTACCTGGCGAGCCAGTAAATACTTCAGCTACAAAGAAAGGTTGAGAAAGAAATCTTTGTATTTTTCTAGCTCTAGCTACAACTAATTTATCCTCTTCTGACAATTCATCCATACCTAAAATTGCGATAATATCTTGTAAAGATTTATAAGTTTGCAGAACTTTTTGTACTTCTCTAGCAACTCTATAATGTTCGTCACCAACTATTCTAGGATCTAAAATTCTAGACGTTGAGTCTAATGGATCTACCGCTGGGTAAATTCCAATTTCAGCAATCTGTCTAGAAAGTACCGTTGTTGCATCTAAGTGAGCAAATGAAGTTGCAGGTGCAGGGTCAGTTAAGTCGTCTGCAGGTACATAAATTGCCTGAACAGATGTAATTGAACCTTTGTTCGTTGTTGTAATTCTTTCCTGTAAGTTACCCATATCAGTTGCTAATGTTGGTTGATATCCTACAGCTGAAGGTATTCTACCAAGCAATGCAGAGACCTCAGATCCTGCTTGTGTAAACCTAAATATATTATCAACGAAGAATAACACATCTTGACCTTCTTGATCTCTAAAATACTCAGCAACAGTTAATCCAGTTAAAGCAACTCTCGCTCTTGCACCTGGAGGCTCGTTCATTTGTCCATAAACTAATGCCGCTTTAGAACCTTCCCCATCAGTTTTAATAACACCTGAATCTATCATTTCATGGTAAAGGTCATTTCCCTCTCTAGTTCTTTCTCCTACTCCTGCAAAAACTGAAAATCCACCATGAGCTTTTGCAACGTTATTAATCAATTCCATAATTAAAACAGTTTTACCAACTCCAGCTCCACCAAATAAACCAATTTTACCACCTTTTGCATAGGGTGCTAAAAGATCAATAACCTTTATTCCTGTGACAAGTATTTCAGTTTCTGTTGATTGATCATTAAATTCTGGTGCAGCTCTGTGAATTGGCCAATTATCTGAACTTTTAACTTCTCCTCTTTCATCAATAGGCTCACCAATCACATTTATAATTCTTCCAAGAGTCTCTGGTCCTACGGGGACTTTAATTGGAGCAGCTGTGTCTGTTACCTCGTCTCCTCTTTTAAGACCTTCTGTTGCATCCATTGCAATTGTTCTAACACTTGACTCCCCTAAGTGTTGTGCAACTTCTAAAACTAATCTATTTCCACCGTTGTCGCACTCTAGTGCAGTTAAAATTTCTGGTAGTTCTCCATCAAATTTTACATCTACTACCGCCCCAATGATCTGTGTTATTTGTCCTTTTCTCATAATTATAAACTTTCTGCTCCTGAAATTATTTCTATTAACTCTTTAGTAATTGCTGCCTGACGACTTCTATTATACTCAATAGTAAGTTTGTCAACCATTTCACCTGCGTTTCTGGTTGCATTGTCCATTGCACTCATTCTTGAACCTTGCTCGCTAGCTGAATTCTCTAACATCGCTTTAAAAATCTGAGTTGAAATGTTTTTAGGTAACAAGTTGCTCAATATTTCATCTTCTTCAGGTTCAAATTCATAGTTATCTTCTAATGAATTTTCCTCTTTTTCAGATGTTTTTAAAGGAATGATTTGTTGTTCTTGTGGAATTTGAGTAATTACATTCTTAAATTGGTTATAAAAAATTGCACATACATCAAATTCATTTTTATCAAATTTTTCTATAACTATCTTACCAACTTTGTCAGCATCAAAATAATTTACATTTTTTGATTCTTTAAAAGATATTCTCTCTATAATATTATCACCATAAAGACGTTTAAGTTGATCATAACCTTTGGTTCCGACTGTAATAATTTTTAGAGTTTTTCCCTCATCTAAAATTTTTTGAAAATATAATTTAGCTTTTTTTATAATATTTGTGTTAAAACCCCCACAAAGACCTCTATCAGATGTCATTACAACACATAAATGTACTTTATCTTCTCCGGTGCCAGATAAAAGTTTTGGAGCATTATCTATATCTGAGATACCATTTGATAAGTTTAAAATAATATTATTCATTTTATCTGAGTAAGGTCTGCCTTTTTCTGCACTTTCCTGGGCTCTTCTAAGTTTTGCAGCAGCAACCATTTTCATTGCCTTGGTAATCTTTTGTGTAGACTTAACACTTGATATCCTTTTTTTTAGATCGTCTAAACTAGCCATTATTTTTTATGAGTTAAAATCTTTCTTAAGTTGTAAAATAATCTCATTCAATTCTTTCTCTTTATCATCTTCAAGTTTCCCTGAAGCTGTGATTGACTCAATGATATCTGGCTTTTCAGCTTTACATTTTTCAATAATTTTATTCTCAAAACTTGAAATATCCTTTTGTTCAATATCATCAAGATGTCCTCTAACTCCACAAAATACAGAAATGACTTGTTCTGCAACTGTCATGGGAGAATATTGGTTTTGCTTTAATAGTTCAGTTAATTTTGAACCTCGGTTGAGTAATTTTTGAGTAGATGCATCAAGGTCTGAACCAAACTGTGCAAATGCTGCCATTTCTCGATATTGAGCCAATTCTAATTTCATCGACCCTGAAACTTTTTTCATGGCCTTTGTCTGGGCAGAGGATCCTACTCTTGATACAGATAAACCAACGTTAATTGCTGGTCTTATACCTTGGTTAAAAAGTTCAGTTTCAAGGAAAATTTGTCCATCAGTAATTGAGATCACATTTGTTGGTATAAATGCAGAAACGTCACCTCCTTGAGTCTCAATGATTGGAAGAGCTGTCAAAGAACCACCTCCATGTTCATCACCTAATTTTGCTGCTCTTTCAAGTAATCTACTATGTAAATAAAATACATCGCCAGGATACGCCTCTCTTCCAGGGGGTCTTCTTAACAATAGTGACATTTGTCTATAAGCTACCGCTTGTTTTGATAAATCATCATATATTATTAAAGCATGCATTCCATTATCTCTAAAATATTCACCCATAGTACATCCAGTGTATGGAGCTAAAAACTGAAGTGGTGCTGCATCTGATGCTGTTGCTGCAACTATTGTTGTGTATTCCATTGCACCAGCTTCTTCTAATGTTTTTTCGATCTGTCTAACTGTAGATCTTTTTTGACCCACGGCCACATAAATACAATATAATTTTTTCTTCTCATCACCTGACTCATTAATTTTTTTCTGGTTTATAATAGCGTCAATAGCCACTGCTGTTTTACCAGTTTGTCTATCTCCAATAATTAATTCTCTTTGTCCTCTTCCAATTGGAACCAGACTATCAATTGATTTGAGACCAGTCTGCATTGGTTCACTAACAGATTTACGTGGAATTATACCTGGAGCTTTGACTTCAACCCTACTTCTTTTTAAGTTTTTATCTAATGCACCTTTTCCATCAATTGGATTTCCCAAACCATCAACTACTCTACCAAGCAATTCTTTTCCAACTGGTGTATCAACAATCGCACCAGTTCTTTTTACAGTATCACCTTCTTTAACAGCTTTATCATCACCAAAAATTACAACACCTACATTTTCACTTTCCAAGTTTAATGCCATTCCTTTGGAACCATCAGAGAATTCCACCATTTCTCCAGCTTGAACATTATCTAATCCATATATTCTTGCTATACCATCTCCTACTGATAAAACTTGACCAACTTCTGTAACTTCAGCTTTATCTCCAAACTTTTTAATTTGTTCTTTTAATATTTTTGTAACTTCTGAAGGATTTATTTCCATTTAAGCCTCTATCATTGTATTTTCGATTTGTTGTAATTTATTTTTAATAGAGGTGTCTACCATAATACTACCAACTTGTATTACTAGACCTCCAATTAAACTTTTATCATATTTATAGTCTAATTTTATTTTCGCGTTAAAATTTTGAGACAATTCATCTTTTATTTTATTTACTTGTTCTCCTGATAATTCTTTAGAAGAAATTAGTTCAGCTTTTACTTCTCCTCTTTTTTTTGAACAAGTGTCAACAAAATCTTGTAGAATTGTTCTTACATAAAAAAATCTTCTTTTAGATATAAGAAAACCTAAAAATTTTGATAGTAAAGAGTTTAATTTATAATTATCAGTAATCTTATTGATTACATCATGAAGTTCATTTACAGAATTAGTTGGATCTTTTATTAATAAACTAAAATCTTTGCTATCATCTATTAATTTTAATAAAGATATTGATTGTTCTTCAACTTCATCTATTGAATTATTTTCTTTAGCTAATTCATATAGTGCTAAAGAATATCTACCTGCTGTAGTAACTGAAAAACTGTTATTTTTGCTCAATTTTGACTCTTTATTTTAGAAGATTTTTTGGATTAAGTAGCATATGCGTTAGATGTCTTCAAGCATCAGATTAACAATTTAATATCTATTTTGTCTCTTAATTAAAGGATATTGGATCAACATCAACCGTCAGTTTTATTTCGCTGGATAATTTGTGCTTATTTAATATTCCAGCCAACTTATTTTGTATTTTCGACCCCTTTTTTGACCTTATTAAAAGCCTTTGTCTATATTTTCCTTTAACTCTATAAATAGGTGCATTCACAGGCCCTAAAACTTTATCATCGAGAGAATTTAAGAGCACTTGTTTTAAATTTTGAGACTCTTCTTCTAATTTATTTTCGTTCGAGGCAGTGAGTATTAATGAAATAAATCTTTCAAATGGTGGAAGATTATTTTTTTCTCTTAACTTTAATTCATTTTCTAAAAAAATAAATGGGTCATGGTGAGTAATTTGACTTATAATATTTTTATTAATACCAAGAGTTTGAAAATATACTTTAGCAGGTTTGCCAGTCCTTCCTGCTCTTCCAGATAACTGGTGGTAAAGTTGAAGATTTTTTTCAGCTGTTCTAAGATCGTGTCCATTAGATGTTAAATCAATATCTAGAACAACAATGCAATTTAAATTTGGAAAATGAAAACCTTTTGAAATTAATTGTGTCCCAATTAAAATATCAACTTCACCATTCACTATACTTTCAAGTTTATCTTTGGATGATTTTTTGTTCATGGTGTCGCTTGAAAAAATAGATATTTTTTTGTCAGGAAATAATATCTTTACTTCCTCTGCGATTCTTTCTACGCCTGGGCCACTAAAAACAAAATCACAGGTATTTCCTTTACTACAATTTCTATTTAATTTACTTTTGAAACCACAATAATGACAAAGTAAAACATTTTTACCTTTATGATATACTAAATTTATTGAACAGTTAGGGCAGGCATATACTTTTACGCAATTTTTGCATAGGGCATAGGGTGCAAAACCTCTTCTATTCATAAAAAATAAAACTTGATCATTTTTTTTTAAATGATCTCTAACCTTTTTCAAAGTTTCAGTAGCTATCCATGATTGTTTATTTAATTTACTATTATTTAAATCAATTATTTCAAATGAAGGGAGATTTGCATCTTTATATCTTTTAATTAATCTTGAGATAGAATACTTATTTTTTTTAACATTAGCATATGTTTCAATTGAAGGAACTGCAGTTACAAGGTTAATAGGAATATTTTCAAAGTTAGCTCTAGCTATTGCCATATCCCTTGCATTGTAAATTACTCCCTCCTCTTGCTTAAATGATTGATCATGTTCTTCATCAATTACTATTAGTCCTATTTTTTTAAATGGCAAAAAAAGAGACGATCTTGCCCCTATAACCACCTTTATTAATCCTGATGCTACGCCACTCCAGATAATTTTTTTTCTTTTTGGTGTTATTCCCGAATGCCAAATTGCAGCTTTAAAACCAAAAAATTCCTCAAATTTTTTCTCAAATTCTGAAGTAAGTCCTATTTCTGGTAGTAAAATTATTGCCTGATAACCCTTTTTTAAAATTTCCTCTATTTGCTTGAAATATATAATTGTTTTTCCAGATCCAGTTGTTCCTTGAAGCAAGTGTACTCTAAATTCTTCATTTTTTTTTAACATTTCTCTAAAGACTTTATTTTGATCTTCAGACAGTTTAAAAATTTTCCTAGTTTTTTTATTATTAAAGATTAGATATTCTTTATGATTAAATTTGGTTATTGCATCACCACCAAGTAAATGAAGTTTTAAACACATTCCAATCGGTACCAAATTATAATTTGAGAACCAATTCAAAAAATTTATTGTTTCAATTTTCAAAGGATTTATTTCGATTGTAGATTTAATTTTTTTAAGTTTAAATTTTTTTTGAATTTTCTTTTCAAATAAGTTCCAAACAACACCTGTTAAATCCTTTTTTCCAAATGGTACCTTTACATAGGTTCCTGGACTTAATTTTTTATCAAATTCGTATGTAAAAGGATGATTGAAAATATTTGGTAATAAAACTGGAATTTGCATTTATTTCAACCAAGGATATTTATATTGGTAATCCTTAAATAGATTATAATATTTCGAATACTTATCAGTATTATAACTAGTAATCTTATTTCTAATTTGAATATTGCTTGTCGTTCTAATATCTAGATCATCTCTCTTATAAAATTCGAGAACATTAGTATCCCATTTTAAACCACAAAAATTAAATATTTCTTTAGAAATTTTTTCTTTATTTTGTGTAAGATTTTCAAGAGATACATCATGTATAATATTCGGATATTTTTTTTTAAAATATTTGATTATTTTTCTATAGTTATCAATATAAGTAATTATGTTTTGTATACTATGTGTCCAAGATAGGTCAGGTAGTAATGATTGATAAATTCCTACAATGGAGTCCTTAAGATTTCTATGACAATGTAAAAATTTAGCTTTCGGGAATATACTCAGTATAAAATCAATGTTAAAGAAATTCTCTAAAGATTTGTCTACAAAATAATTTACATCTTTTTCAATCAAAGAAAATTGAGAATATTTCTTATTAACAAAATTTTTAAACTCATTGACTTTAAAATTAAATATTTCTTGCTTTTCATCATTTAATAATATTTTAGAGGAAAGTTGATTTATTACACCCATATTAATGAAAGCAGACTCTCCAAATGATGGAATGTTATTTTCTGAAGAAGTAATAATTGCTTCAACTAGTGTTGATCCCGATCTTGGTAAGCCTATAATAAATATTGGTGAAATATCATTAAATAAATGATCTTTTTTTTCATTTTCTATAAAATTTGATTGATTGTAATGATCTAAAATTACTTTTGAATAATACTTTTGTGATTGAAGGTTATAGTTTTTTTTAAAGTCAAAACAGAGGCTGTGAGAATTATTTAAAAAAGCTAACTCTTTTTCAAAGTTTCTATCTTTCTTTTCTTTTTTAGATAGTAAGAATTCGGATAAAAACTTTTCTAAAATATTTGCATTTGGATTATCGTTAATTTGTTTAATAATTTTAAAATGACTTGTTTTAAGAAAATTTGGTTTTAATGTGAAAATACCATAATATGCTCTGATATCTCTTATATTTATATCTAAAACTTTAAGATAAGTTGATAATGATTTTTCTATATCACCAGTAGACTGTTCTAAATATGCAACTTTTAAATAAGTATTTAAAGATTTAGGATTGATTTTCTTACATTTGTCAAAAAATGTTAGACTCTTTTTAATATTTTTTAATTCAAAATTAATAATTGCGAGATTATAATTAATTTCGAAGTTATTATTATTTTTATTCAAATCTAGAAAGATTTTTTCTGCATCTTTAAAATTTTTTTGTGAAAGAAATTTTTTACCTAAATCTAAACTCATACTGAAATATATCACTTCTATACAATTAATATAATGAAAGATATGATTTTAAATTAATCTAAGAGTGTATTTCTCTTTTATCAACTGATAGAGCTGCTTCTTTAATTGCTTCTGAGAAAGTAGGATGTGCGTGACAAGTTCTTGCTATATCCTCTGAACTTGCTCCAAATTCCATAGCAACAGACATCTCAGCTATCATTTCACCTGCATGTGGACCAATTATGTGCACACCTAAAACTCTATCTGTTGTACTTTCAGCTAGTATTTTAACAAATCCCTCTGGCTCATTTATTGCTTTAGCCCTTGAGTTTGCCATAAAAGGAAATTTGCCAACTTTAAAGTTTATTTTTTTTTCTTTTAATTCTTCCTCGGTTTTACCAACATAGGCTACCTCTGGTGAAGTATAAATTACACCTGGTATGATATCATAATTCACATGACCTGACTGTCCAGCAATTAGCTCCGCCACAGCTATTCCTTCTTCTTCAGCTTTGTGAGCCAACATAGGTCCATCTATAACATCTCCTATTGCATAAACATTTTTTACATTGGTTTCAAAATTTTTATTAACTTTTATTTTTCCTTTTTTATCCAGATTTACTCCAATTTTTTCTAAATTTAATTTATCTGTGTAGGGTTTTCTTCCAACAGAAATCAAAACTACGTCAGCTTCAATATTATTTTTTGAATCTTTGTTTGTCGTTTCTATAATTACTCCTTTGTCATTTTTAGTAATTTTTTCAACTTTAGTATTTAATTCAAATTTAATATTCTGTTTTTTTAAAATTTTCATAAATTCATTTGAAATTTCTTTATCGAGTCCTGGTGTGATGTGATCTAAATATTCTATAACGTGAACCTCACTTCCTAATCTTGACCAAACAGAACCCATCTCCAATCCAATATACCCACCCCCAACAACAACCATTTTTTTTGGAAGCTTAGAGATGTTAAGAGCCCCAGTTGATGAAAGAATTTTTTTTTCATCAAAATCTATTCCTGGAAGAGATAAAGGCTCTGATCCTGTACTTATTATAGTTTTATCAGTTTTGATTTTTATTTCTGATTTATCATTTTTGACTAATATTTCATTTTTTTCATTAAAAGATCCAACCCCTTTAATGTAAGTAACTTTGTTTTTTTTAAATAAAAACTCCACTCCTTTTGTAAGTGTTGAAACTGAGCTTTCTTTATTGCTCATCATTTTTTCCAGATTAAGCTTAATTTCACCAGTTTCGATGCCAATATCAGAGAACTTTTTAGCTCTATGAAAACTTTCTGACATATTTAACAGGCTTTTAGAGGGAATACATCCTATATTAAGACATGTACCTCCCAAAGATCCTCTGGACTCTACACACGCAGTTTTTAATCCTAATTGTGATAATCTAATCGCACAAACATATCCTGCAGGTCCTCCTCCAATTACAGTAACATCAAATTTTTCAGCCATTAGATATTTAAAAATAATCTTCTAGGGTCTTCTAAATTTTCTTTAACAGTTTTTAAGAACGACACGGATTCCTTTCCATCAATAATTCTATGATCATATGACAAAGCCAAATACATTATAGGCTTAATTTTTATATCACCATTGTCATTTACTGGTCTTTCAACAATATTGTGCATGCCTAATACGCCTGATTGAGGAGGATTTAATATTGGTGTTGAAAGCATAGAACCATATACACCTCCATTACTTATAGTAAAGGTACCACCCTGTAAATCCTCAATTGTTAGACTACCTTCGTTTGCCTTTTCAGATAATTTTTTAATTTCTTTTTCTATATCAGCAAATGACATCTCATCTGCATTTCTTAGCACTGGAACTACTAAACCTTTTTCAGTTCCAACAGCGAAACTAATATTATAATAATTCTTATAAATTATGTCTTGATCTTCAATCTCAGCGTTAATTGCTGGAAATAATTTTAGTCCAACGACACAAGCTTTAACAAAAAATGACATTAGACCCAGTTTTATTCCGTATCTGCTTTTGAAATCTTCTTGGTTATCTTTTCTCATTGCCATAATCCCAGACATATCTACCTCGTTAAAAGTAGTTAACATTGCTGCATTGTCTTGAGCTTGTTTTAATCTTTTTGCAATCGTTTGCCTTAAACGAGTCATTTTAATTCTTTCTTCTTCACCGTATTGAATTCTTCTTTGGTTGGGTTGTGGGTTGGCTCCCATCATTGTAATTAGATCACCTTTTAAAATTCTTCCTGCTTTGCCTGTTCCCTTTACATTATCTAGGTTGATATTTTTTTCTGCAACCATTTTTCTAACTGCAGGTGAAAGAATAATTGGTTGTTGTGGGGTTTCCTCTGTTTCTACTTCCTCAGTTAAAAGTAAAGGCTCTTCCTCTAATAGCTCCATTGAACGATCTTCAGTTAATACTAATGGTTCTTCTAACTTAGTTTGAGGTTTTTTTTCTATATCTAAATTAATTACATTGCTTTTCTGATCTTTAAATTCTTTCTCTTTATTATCCTCAAGTTGTTTTTTGCTTTCGGGTACATTTTTAATATCAACATTCCCTTCAGAAATTGAGCCTAATACAGCTCCAACTTCAACTGTATCCCCATCTTTAAAACTAATTTCTGATAATGTCCCACTAATAGGGGACGGAACTTCTAAATTTACTTTATCAGTTTCCAGTTCAACTATTGCTTCATCCGCCTCAACTGTTTCACCTTCTTTTTTCAACCATTTAGAAACTGTTGCTTCTGTAATACTTTCACCTAAAGTAGGCACTAAAATTTTTTCACTCATTGATTAAATACTTCATTTATAATTTCTTGTTGCTCAAGTTGATGCCTTTTAGCATATCCAGTGGCTGGTGATGCATCAGGACTTCTTCCAATATAAGAAACTTCATTATTTTTAGCTTTAATGGTATCCAATGTCCATTGTATATAATCTCTCACTGAAAACCATGCGCCCATATTTTTTGGCTCTTCCTGACACCAATAAAAATTAGCATTTTTAGCATATGGTTTAAGTTCTTTTACCAAACTCTTTGCTGGAAAAGGATAAAGTTGCTCTATTCTAAACATTACCACATCATCTCTTTTTAATTTTTCTCTGGCATTTAAAAGATCGAAGTATACTTTTCCTGAACAAATTATAACTTTTTTTATTTCACTAGATTTTTTTAATTTAATAAAATTTTTAGATTGATCACTTAATGCATGATCCCACATTATTCGGTGAAATGATGTTTGCTTACTAAAATCATCAATGGTTGATACACAAAACTTATTTCTTAACAAAGATTTAGGTGTCATGATTACAAGTGGTTTTCTAAAATCACGATGTATTTGTCTACGTAAAGCGTGAAAATAATTTGCTGGAGTTGTACAATTCATAACTTGAAGATTATCATTTGCACACATTTGTAAAAATCGTTCAAGTCTAGCTGATGAATGTTCTGGCCCTTGACCTTCATAACCATGAGGTAATAACATTACTAAACCTGATGCTCTTTGCCATTTTCTTTCACCAGATGCAATAAATTGATCAATTATAACTTGTGCACCATTTGCGAAATCACCAAATTGAGCTTCCCAAAGAGTAAGAGTATTTGGTTCTACTAAACTATATCCATATTCAAATCCTAAAACTGCAAGTTCTGACAAAAAACTATCAACTATTTCAAATTTTTTTTGATTTTTTGAAATATTATTTAATGGAATATATCTAGAATTATTTGTTTGGTCTCTTAAAACTGAATGTCTCTGACTGAATGTTCCTCTGCCAGAATCTTGTCCTACAAATCGAACTGGAAAACCTTCATCTAATAATGAACCAAAAGCTAATGATTCAGCAGTAGACCAGTCAATATTAAAACCATCGTCTACAGATTTTTTTCTACTTTGCAAAATTTTGCTAATAGTTTTGTGAGTACTTATTTCAGATGGAACAACATTTATTTTATCTGAAATATTTTTTAGTATTTTTTCATCTGCTCCAGTAATTCCTCTTTTATCTTTCCCTTTTTTAGGTTTATAGCTAGACCATGCTCCTTCAAACCATTCAATTTTAGGATTATAATCTTTAGCTGTTTTAAATTGATCATCTAAAAGATCTTTAAATTTTTTAATTTGATCATTTAAACCCTCTTTAGATATTAAATTTTCATTAATAAGTTTAGATCCATATATATTCGCTGTTGATTGATGCGATCTAATTTTTTTATACATCAATGGTTGAGTGAATGATGGCTCATCTCCCTCATTGTGTCCAAATCGTCTATAACAAACTAAGTCAATTACTACATCTCGATTGAACTTTAATCTAAATTCGGTTGCAATTCTTGAGGCATAAACAACGGCTTCTGGGTCATCTCCATTGACATGGATGATAGGTGCATCAACCATTTTAGCAATATCTGATGGGTGAGGGGAAGATCTTGCAAACCTAGGGCTTGTGGTAAATCCAATTTGATTATTCACTATTATATGAATAGTTCCACCTGTATTGTGTCCTGGTAAACCCGACATTGCAAAACATTCGGCAACAATACCTTGTCCAGCAAAAGCAGCATCTCCATGAATTAAAATTGGAATTACTTTATTTCTTTCAGTATCTTTATGAAAAAATTGTTTTGCTCTAGTCTGACCTAGCACAACTGGATTAACTGCTTCCAAGTGCGAAGGATTATCTGTTAAACTCACATGTACAGAATTTCCATCAAATTCTCTGTCAGATGAAGCTCCCAAATGATATTTCACATCCCCAGCACTATCCTCGTCTGTATTGTTTATTTCACCTGCAAATTCATTAAATATTCTTTTGTATGATTTTTGTAAGACGTTAGCTAAAACATTTAGTCTTCCTCTGTGAGACATTCCAATTTTAACCTCTTTAATCTTGGATTGGCCTCCAATTTTTATAATTTGCTCCAAACCTGGAATTAAGCTTTCACCTCCATCTAGACCAAATCTTTTGGAACCAACATATTTTGTATGTAAAAATTTCTCAAATCCCTCAGCTTGAATTAATTTATTCAAAATTGCATTTTTACCATTTTCTGTAAATTTTAATGCATTTTCATCTTTTTCTACTCTGTCCCTAAACCATTTTCTCTCTGTTGGATTTGATATATGCATATATTCATAACCAACTGATCCACAATAAGTTTTTCTAAGTATAGATAAAATTTCTTTTATGTTTGAATACTCTTTATTTAAAACACCATCTAAATATATTTGCTTATCATAATCTTCTTTATTAAAACCATAATTTTCTGGGTGCAATTCATCTAAATATTCACTTTCTCTAATTTCAAGTGGATCTAGTTTAGAGAGTAGATGACCTCTTTGTCTATAAGATCTAATAAGTGAAACAGCTCTTATTGAGTTACTATTACCAGCTATAACATCTACTTGATTAACATTAAGATTAGAGAGTTCTTTATTTAAATCTATATTTTCTTTAATTTTTACTTTTTTTGGACTCCATGAAGGACCTTTTATTTCTTTAACTACAGACTCTAATTCTTCACCAATATCAATAAAATATTCTTTCCAACCACTGGGTAGGTTTGGGTCTTTATTTATAAACTTCACATACATTTGCTCAATAAAAGCATTATTTGACTTGTTTAAAAATGAAGTTTTTTTGAACTCAAGATTTTTGGAAGCTGACATATTTATTATTTAAATATTATACAAACAAAATGTTATCAATTAGACAATTTATTTAGTAGAGTTTTTCCAATATCAGAGGGAGAATTTGCAACAGTTATACCACAATCTTGCATGATTCTTATCTTTTCCTCTGCATTTCCTTTGCCACCTGAAATAATTGCTCCAGCATGTCCCATCCTTCTTCCTGGTGGAGCAGTAACTCCAGCTATGAATCCGACAATTGGTTTTTTTATTTTATGATTTTTAACAAATTCTGCAGCTTCCTCTTCAGCAGTTCCACCTATTTCTCCAATCATTAATATAGACTCTGTTTGATCGTCATTTAGAAAAAGATCAAGACAATCAATGAAATTAGTTCCATTAATTGGATCGCCTCCAATGCCAATACATGTGGATTGACCAAGGTTGTTTTCTGTTGTTTGAGCAACTGCTTCGTAGGTTAGAGTTCCTGATCTTGATACAATTCCAACTGAACCTTTTTTATGAATATTGCCTGGCATTATTCCAATTTTACACTCGTTAGGTGTAATGATACCTGGACAATTCGGACCAATTAGTCTGGAGTTTGAGTTTTCTAGTTTTTTTTTTACTTTTAGCATATCTAGAATTGGTATTCCCTCGCTTATACACACGATTAATTCAATAGATGCATCTATAGCTTCAATTATTGCTGAGGAAGCGAATTTTGCAGGTACATATATCATTGAAGCATCTGCACCTGTAGCATTTTTTGCCTCTTTGACAGTATTAAATACCGGTCTTTCCAAATGAATTTGACCTCCTTTTTTAGGTGTTACGCCTCCAACTAAGTTTGTTCCATATTTAATAGATTGCTCAGAATGAAAAGTTCCATGAGCACCAGTGAAACCTTGACAAATTACTTTGGTATCTTTGTTAATTAAAACTGACATTATTTAAATTTTATTGCCTCAACTATTTTTTTTGCTGCATCAGATAAATCATTTGCAGAAATTATTTCTAAACCAGAATTCTCTAATATTTTTTTTCCTTCTTCAAAGTTTGTTCCTGCTAGTCTAACTACTAATGGAACATTAATTTGAATTTCTTTTGCTGCGTCTACAACACCTTGTGCAAGAACATCACATCTCATAATTCCACCAAAAATATTAATCAATATTCCTTTTACATTTTTGTCAGATAATATAATTTTAAAAGCAGCTGAAACTTTTTCTTTGGATGCACCACCACCTACGTCTAAAAAATTTGCAGGTTCTTGTCCGTACAATTTAATAATATCCATGGTAGCCATTGCTAATCCAGCGCCATTTACCATACATCCTATATTTCCATCCAATTTAATGTATGCTAGATCATGTTTGCTTGCTTCAATTTCTGCTTCTTCTTCTTCATTAAAATCTCTAAGCTTTTGAATTTCTGGATGCTTAAATAATGCATTTTCATCAAACGTCATCTTTGCATCTAAACATACAATTTTGTTTTTTTTTGTTAAAATAAGAGGATTTATCTCTACTAGGTTTGCATCTGTATCAATGAACATTTTATACATTGATTTTATTAGATTAATTGCTTGTTTGCTCGCATTGTTGTCTAAATCAAAAATTTTAATGATTTTGCTACAGTCTCCCTCTGAAATACTTTCATTAAAATCTACTTTAGTAGTGATTATTTTCTCTGGTGATTTTATGGCAACTTCCTCTATATTCATTCCACCCTGATCACTTGAAATAAATGCAATTTTCGCAGAAGCTCTATCAATAAGACAGGACAAATAGAATTCTTTTTCTATTTCTGATACAGTTTCAACATACAATCTTTTTACCTCTCTTCCTGATGGTCCAGTTTGATGAGTAACTAATGTTTTTCCAAACAATTTATTCGCTTCCTCTTCCAAAAGAGTAATATTATCAACAATTTTTACTCCTCCAGCCTTTCCTCTGCCTCCTGCATGAATTTGAGCTTTTAATACATACTTATCAGCTTTAAGATTTTTTACTTTTTCAATTAACTCATTTACATTAAGAGCATAAACGCCCTCGGGAACAATCGCGCCATACTTTTTAAGTATATCCTTTGCCTGGTGCTCGTGAATATTCATTTAGTCTTTGTTTAAGTCGGGGTCTATTTTAGAAGCCGCATCCCATAATTTAATTACTGCTTCTACTGAATTATTAAACTCTGTTTTTTCATTTTCATTTAGGTCAATTTCCTCAATTTTTTCAACACCTTCATTTCCAATGATAACAGGAACACCTGCATATACATTATTAATTCCATACTCCCCATGTAAATATGCTGCACATGGTAAAAGTTTTTTTTGATCTTTTAAAAATGCTTCAGCCATTTCAACTCCAGATGCTGCAGGTGCATAAAATGCTGATCCTTTTTCTAAATATTTTACAATTTCTGCACCGCCATCTCTAGTTCTCTGATTAATGCTTTCTAATTTTTTCTCAGAAATCTTTCCTTCTTTCACTAACTCCATTAATGGTTGACCAGAGACTTTTGTAAATCTTGGAAGAGGTACCATTGTATCTCCATGCCCACCCATAACCATAGCATCTATTTCTTTAACAGGCACATTTAATTCTTCAGATAAGAATAGTTTAAATCTTGAACTATCCAATATACCTGCCATCCCTACAACTTTATGAACAGGAAGTCCTGAATATTTTTGAAATGCCATTACCATTACATCCAATGGATTTGTAATACAAATTACAAAGGCATTAGGCGCATTAGTTTTTATTCCCTCTGCAACTTGTTTAATAATTTTTAAATTAATTCCTAATAAATCATCTCTGCTCATCCCAGGTTTTCTAGGAACACCAGCTGTAATTATAATAACATCTGATCCTTTTATATCTTCATAGTCATCTGTTCCTGAAAATTTTACATTAAATCCATCTATCGAAGAAGATTGTGCTATATCTAAACCTTTTCCCTTTGCCACTCCACTTGCAACATCAAATAAAACAACTTCATCCACCAGTTCTTTTAAACCGATTAAATGAGCTAATGTTCCTCCAATTTGACCTGCGCCTATTAAAGAAATTTTACTCATTTTTTATTTCATTGTTGGCATTATAAACTCAGCATTAGATCTAATTCCTGATGGCCATCTGGAGGTAATTGTTTTTAATTTAGTATAAAATTTTACACCTTCCATACCATGCGTTCCACTATCTCCAAATAAAGACCTTTTCCATCCTCCGAAACTATGAAAAGCCATTGGCACTGGTATTGGAACATTTATTCCTACCATTCCAACTTGAATTTTGCTTGCGAATGTTCTCCCTGCATCTCCATCTCTAGTATAAATGCTAACTCCATTTCCGTATTCGTGCTCATTAATCATTTTTGTAGCCTCTTCAAATGTTTTTACTCTCACGACAGATAAAACTGGTCCAAATATTTCCTCTTTGTAAATTCTCATGTCAGTAGTCACATGATCAAAAAGACACCCACCAATATAAAAACCATTTTCATAGCCCTGCAATTTCAAATTTCTTCCATCAAGAACAAGTTTTGCTCCTTCTTTAACACCTAGATCTACATAGCCTTTTACTTTTTCCAAATGTTCTTTGGTTACTAAAGGGCCCATCTCAGATGATTTATCCATACCCGGTCCAATTTTTAATGCTTCAGCTTTTTTTGATAGCCTTGAGACTAACTCATCACCTACATCACCGACCGCTACTGCTACTGACTGAGCCATACATCTTTCTCCAGCTGAACCATATGCAGCACCCATTAAACCATTCACTGCACTATCTAAATCACAATCTGGCATTACAACTAAATGATTTTTTGCTCCACCTAATGCTTGGACTCTTTTCTCATTTTTAGCTGCATTTTCGTAAATGTATTTAGCAATAGGAGTTGATCCAACAAAACTAACTGCTTTAATATTTTGGTTTGTTAATATCGCATCAACAACCTCTTTATCACCATTTACAACATTAAAAACTCCCTCTGGAAGACCAGCTTCATGAAGCAGTTCTGCCAATTTCATCGGACATGAGGGATCTTTTTCTGATGGTTTTAAAATAAAACTATTACCACAAGCTATAGCTAACGGAAACATCCACATCGGTACCATCGCTGGAAAATTAAATGGGGTTATGCCTGCTGCAACACCCAAAGGCTGTCGCATTGAATAACTATCAACGTTTGTTCCAACATTTTCGGAAAACTCTCCTTTGAGCAAGTGTGGAATTCCACATGCAAACTCAACAACTTCTAATCCTCTTATTAATGATCCCTTAGCATCCTCATAAACTTTTCCATGTTCTGAGACTATTAATTTTGCCAATTCATCAAAATTTTTTTCGATAAGCTCTTTGAATTTAAACATTATTCTTGCTCTTTGAAGTGGAGGATTTAATGACCAAGTCTTAAAAGCTTTTTGTGCAATTTCTACTGCACTATCCAAATCTGCTTTTGAGGCTAAATTAACCCCAGACTCTTGTTCCCCGGTTGCTGGATTAAAGATTTTTCCTTTTCTCTCTGAATTACCTGATATTACTTTTCCACCAACAAAATGTTTGATTAAATTCATGATTGAAATTATTTAATTAAGTAATCAAGCTGTTGCAAGCATTTTCTTTATCTCTGCAATAGCTTTTGCAGGATTTAAGCCCTTGGGACAAGCATTTGTACAATTCAAGATAGTATGACATCTATAAAGTTTAAGCTCGTCAGCAACTTTTTTAAGTCTTTCTTTTCTATCCTCATCTCTACTATCAATTATCCATCTATAAGCCTGAAGTAAAACAGCTGGACCTAAATATTTTTCACCATTCCACCAATAACTTGGGCAAGACGTTGAACAACATGCACACATTATGCATTCATAGAAACCATCCAATTTTGCTCTATCTTCTTTTGATTGAATATTTTCCTTATCATTTTTTTTTGTGGTTTTTAACCAAGGTTCAACTGATTCATATTGTTTATACAATGTACTCAGATCTCCAATTAAATCTTTTAAAACTTTTAAATGAGGTAAAGGATAGATATCAATATCTCCTTCCAACTCTGAATGAGCTTTGGTACACGCTAAACCGTTTTTTCCATTCATATTCATTGCACAAGATCCACAAACTCCATGCGCACATGATCTTCTATACGCAATCGAAGGATCTATTTCATTTTTAATTTTATTTAATATATCCAGGACTTTTGATGAACAGTTATCCATATCAACTTCATAAGTATCAATTCTTGGATTTTCATTTTTAGATGGATCCCATCTATATACATTAACTTTTCTTATGTTTTTTGATCCTGTGTTATCTTTGTAGTACTGCCCTTTTTTTACCTTTGAATTTGCTGGTAAATTAAACTGGACCATTAATATACTCTTTCCTGTGGAGGAAAATATTGTACATCATTTGTTAGTGTTGATCTGTGGACAGGTCTATAGCTAATTTTAGTTTTTGAACCATTGCACCATGAAAGAGTATGTTGCATAAAATTTTCGTCATCTCTTTTTGGAAAATCTTCTCTTGCATGAGCCCCTCTACTTTCTTTTCTATTATAAGCAGAGTCCATTGTTGTGATTGCTTGTCTTATTAAATTATCAAATTCTAATGTTTCAACTAAGTCGGTATTAAATATTAATGATTTATCTTTTACTGATAAAGAGTCCATGCCATCATAAGGTTTTCTGATTTCATCTACACCTTCTTTTAAAGTTTTTTCTGATCTAAATACAGCACACTTAGATTGCATTGTTTTTTGCATAGAAAGTCTTAGTTCAGACGTTGGATTTGAACCTTCTGAATTTCTTAGGGAATCAAACCTTTCTAAACATCTGTCTGTTTCACTCTTAACAATCTCATCATGTTTCATTCCTGGTTTTACTAACTCAGCTGCTCTTTTCGCAGCAGCTCTCCCAAAAACAACTAAATCAATTAATGAATTTGAACCTAATCTATTTGCTCCATGAACAGAAACACAAGCTGCCTCTCCAATAGCCATTAATCCAGGAACAGTTTTTTCAGATCCATTTACTGTTAAAACCTCAGCTTTGTAATTTGTTGGTATTCCACCCATATTATAATGTACGGTTGGTACTACGGGTATAGGTTCCTTCGTTACATCTACATTGGCAAATAATTTTGAGGCCTCTGAAATTCCAGGCAATCTCTCATCTATTACTTTTGGATCTAAGTGATCTATATGAAGATGTACGTGATCTTGTTCTTTACCAATACCTCTTCCCTCGTTAATTTCTACTGCAATTGATCTACTTACAACATCCCTAGACGCTAAATCTTTTGCATTGGGAGCATAACGCTCCATGAATCTTTCTCCTTTAGAGTTTACCAGATAGCCACCTTCTCCTCTAACTCCCTCAGAAATTAAAGTGCCATGACCATATATCCCTGTAGGATGGAATTGTACAAATTCCATATCTTGTAAAGGCAAACCAGCTCTTAAAGCCATAGCGTTACCATCTCCGGTACAAGTATGCGCTGAGGTAGCTGAGTAATATACTTTCCCATAACCTCCTGTTGCTATAATTGTAATATGAGATCTAAATCTATGAATTGTTCCATCATTAAGATTCCAGGCAATTATACCCTTACATGCCCCATCTTTCATTATTAAATCTAATGCAAAATATTCTATAAAAAATTCTGTATTATGCTTTAAGGCTTGTCCATACAGTGTATGTAGTATTGCATGTCCTGTTCTATCAGCTGCAGCACATGTTCTTTGTACGGTCTCATTTCCATAGTTTTTTGTCATACCACCAAAAGGTCTTTGATAAATTTTGCCATCCTCTGTTCTGCTAAATGGTACTCCATATTTCTCTAATTCTAGAACTGCTGCTGGAGCTTCTTTACATAAGTATTCTATTGAATCTTGATCCCCTAACCAATCGGCACCCTTAACGGTATCATACATATGCCATCTCCAATCGTCTTCACCCATATTACCAAGTGCTGCTGAAATTCCACCTTGCGCTGCTGAGGTATGGCTTCTTGTTGGGAATACTTTAGATACACACGCTGTTTTTAATCCAGCTTCACTTAACCCTACAGCTGCTCTTAATCCAGAACCACCTGCACCTAGAACAACTACATCATATTCATGATCAATAATTTTATACGCATTCATAACTATAAACTAAATAGTAAGATAATAATTAATAATGGAAATACTATAACAAAGATATTTAAAGATTTATTTGCGGCATTTTTGATTTTTTCATCTTCAATATAGTCCTCAAAAACCTCGCTGATGCTTAGTGCAGAGAAAAAATAAGCAAAAATCAAAAAAAGACTAATCAATAACTTTGAAGGTTGAGAGGAAACAAATATTAGCACCTTTTCAAAGCCTTTGTCATATATATAGGCAAAATTTATAGCAAACCATAGCATTAGTGGTACCAGTATTGCTGAACTTACTTTTAAAAATAACCATTTTTTTGTAACAGAGCCCATCAAATTAAAACTCTCCCAATAACAAAGATAATTACAGTAAGTGGAAATGATCCAATTAGTACTACTAGTCCAGTTATTTTTGTTATTTTTGGCTCAAAACCATAACCTAAATCCATAAACAAATGTCTTATTTCACTAAGCATTTGAAATGAAAATGACCAAATAATTCCAAGACAAAAAAATTTACCAAAAAAAGATGATAAGAATAAATTGGTATACTCATAGTTTTTTTCTCCCAATAATAAAGAAGCTATCCATATACCAATTAAGGTTATTGTAAAAAAATTTATTATTCCAGTTATTCTATGTGATATTGAAACTAACGAAGAGATATGCCAATTATAAATTTGTATATGTGGTGATATTGGATTTTTATTTTCCATAAAAATCTTTTTCTACTAAAGCCTCAGCAATTTCAACTGCATTTAGTGCAGCACCTTTTAATAAGTTATCAGACACAACCCACAAATTAATTGAATTTGGTTGAGAAGAATCCTCACGAATTCTTGATATAAATGTTTCAAATTTGTCTTCAGCTTCAACAGGAGTAATGTATCCTCCATCTTTTTGTTCATCAACTACCTTACATCCTGGTGATGACGATAAGACATTTCTTATTTCTTCTAAGTCATGTTTTTTGTTAAATTCAACATTCACACTTATGGAGTGAGAAACAAGAACAGGAATTCTTACACAAGTAGATGTTATATTAATTTTACTATCTAAAATTTTTTTTACCTCATCATGATTTTTTTGCTCTTCTTTTGTACTTCCATTTTCAAGAAAACTATCAATATGTGGTATAGCATTAAATGCGATTTGCTTAGTAAAATTTTTTGACTCAACATCTTTATTTTCCAACACTTCTTTAGTTTGAGATATAAGTTCATCCATACCTGACTTACCTGCTCCTGATACAGATTGATAAGTTGATGCAACTATCCTTTTTACATTATACAAATCATGTAATGGTTTGAGAGCTACAACTATTGGTATTACTGAACAATTGGCATTTGCTACAATATTCTTATTTTTAAATTTAGGTAACTCTTTGGAATTTACCTCTGGAACAATCAAAGGAATTTCTGGATCTTTTCTAAAGAATTTTGAATTATCAATTACAATTGTTTTTTCAGCTGCAATGGGTGCCCATTTTTCAGCAATTGAAGAACCAGCTGCAAAAAAAGCAATTTTTACTTTTGAGAAATCAAATTGTTCTAAATTACTAACAGTATGCTCTTTTCCTAAAAAATTAATTTTTTTCCCTTCACTATTTGAAGAAGCAACTAAATAAGCCTCTGTTATTGGAAAGTTTTTTTTTTCCAAAACTTCCATTAATTTTCGACCCACGTTTCCTGTCGCTCCTACTATTGCTATATTCATGATATTTTAAAGTTTTATACTAAATGAAAGGTAAATCGCAAACTTTTCCATCAAAATCAGAGCCATTTATATTGATTTTAAAGGATTTTGAAGTCTCAAAGTGTGGTTTGTTAATCATTGCAATCCCAATGACTTGCTCAAAGGTCGGATTGTAACAACCAGATCTTAATTCTCCGATTATATTATTATCTTCATCTACTAGATCCATTGAGCCATTAACACTTATTTCCTTGGCATCAATTTTTACTCCCATAAGTTTTTTTTTAATTCCTTCAGCTTTAATTTTTTTCAGTTTTTCTTTACCTAAAAAATCAACATCACTATCTATATTTACATACTTATCAAAACCACATTCATATGGATTATCTCCATTGTCCATATCATTACCATGGGAAAGTAAACCACTCTCAATACGTTCGATAAGGTTTGGTCCACCTGGTCTAATATTGAATTCCTTACCAATTTCAAAAAGACGATCGTATAGTTTTAAACCTGACTCGTTGTGTTCCATATAAATTTCATAGCCACCTTGTTTAGACCATCCAGACTTTGCAATAAGATGTTTATCTCCACCAAATTCAAAATAATCAAAACCAAAAAATTTTAAATTTACAATTTTTTCTCCAAAAACTTTTTCCATTAATTGAAATGATTTTGGTCCTTGCACTGCCATTATATCAACATCAGGTTCAGAAATTTTTACATCAAATTTATTTCCAATCGCTAAGCCTTTGGCAAATAGAATTACATCTGAGTCGGCTAAAGAGACCCACCACCTATTTTTATTTAATCTTAGAACTACAGGATCATTAATTAAACCTGCATTATCATCAATGATTGGACAATAATAACATCTTCCATCTTTGGATTTTGATAAATCTCTGCAAGTCATCAATTGAACTAATTTAGCTGAATCTTTACCAGAAATTTCAACTTGTCTTTCAGCGGCAACATCCCAAATCTGAACATGCTCTTTTAAGTGATGATAAGCATCTTCTACAGAACCAAATGCTGCTGGCAGCAACATATGATTATATATAGTATAAGCAGTTACACCTTGTTTTTCAATTCTAGACGTGTATGGTGTACCTCTAAGCCTTCTTGATTTTGCTATTAAAAAAGTTTTCATTTTTTTTTGAGCATTACTGCCATCTTATTTGATTTTTGTAAAGAAACTATATTAGTTTAATTCCTTAGCTTGTTTTCTCAGTTCAAACTTTTGAATCTTTCCAGTGGATGTCTTTGGAAGGGGAGTAAACACAACCTTCTTAGGAAGTTTAAATCCAGCAAGAGTTTCTCGACAAAATTTAATAATTTCTTCCTCTGAGCTTGATTTTCCTTCGATTAATTCAACAAAAGCACAAGGTGTTTCACCCCATTTCTCATCTGGTTTTGCTACAACAGCTGCGAGTGATACAGCAGGATGTTTTGAAATCGTATTTTCTATCTCAATAGATGAAATATTTTCTCCACCAGATATTATAATATCTTTTGATCGGTCTTGTATTTTTATGTAACCACTTGGATGCGTTACAGCTAAGTCCCCGGAATGAAACCATCCTCCATCCATTGATTTTTCTGTCGCTTCTTTGTCTTTAAAATACCCTTTCATTACAACATTTCCTCTAATCATTATCTCACCCATTGTTTTTCCATCATGAGGAACAGGCTTCATGGTTTCAGGGTCCATAACAATTACGCCTTCTGTATTGGGATACCTTACACCTTGTCTTGCTCTAATTTCATTTTGATTATTTTGATCTAGTTCATCCCATTCTTGATTCCATGCACACTGCAAAATATGACCATAAGTTTCCGTTAGACCATATACATGCATTACTTCAAAGCCTAACTTTTGCATTTTTTCAAAAATTATACTAGGAGGAGGAGCGCCTGCTGTTAATACATAGACCTTTCTTTTTAACTCTTTTTGCTGATCCTCAGGTGCATTAGCTAACATATTTAAAACTATTGGTGCTCCACCAAAATGAGTAACTTCATATTTTTCAATTAATTCAAATATCTTTTTTACATCAATATTTCTCAGACAAATTACTCGACCGTGAATCATTGACATTGTCCAAGGATAGCACCAGCCATTACAATGAAACATTGGTACTGTGTATAAAAAATTTAATTGATTAGGCATGTTCCATGCTACCGTACTTCCAGTTGCCATTAAATATGATCCTCTATGATGATAAACAACTCCTTTCGGATTACCGGTTGTACCTGAAGTATAACCCAAAGCTATAGCTTGCCACTCATCTTTTGGCATTTTCCATTTAAAATTTTCATCTCCAGAATTTAAAAATTCCTCATATTCCAAAGATCCAATATTTTTAGAGTCGGTTAAGTTTGCGTCTTTATCATCAATATCTATTATTTTTATTTCTTGTTTAACATCTTCTAAAGCTTTTTTTACTACATCATGAAATTGTCTATCTACAATTAGCACCTTTGCTTCACTGTGATTTAAAATGTAACTAATTGTTTTTGAATCTAGTCTTGTATTAATTGCATTAATAACTGCTCCAACCATAGGTATTGAATAATGCGCTTCGAATATTTCAGGTGTGTTAAAAGCCAAAACAGATACCGTATCACCTATTTTAACTCCTAATTTATCTAATGCACTGGCAAACTTAATACATCTTTTGTAAACTTCACTCCAAGTGTATTTCCTACTTTCATAAACTACTGCTTCGTAGTTTGGATAAATATCTTTTGCTCTTTCTAGAAATGATAAAGGAGTTAATGGAACATAATTGGCTTGGTTTTTGTCCAAATTTGTTTCATAAGGGTTCATTCTAATTAAATTTGTAATTCATAATATAATTACTTCCAGTTGTTGCAGTAATATAACTACTTTCTATCCTAGGAAGCACTCTATTAAAGAAAAAGTTGGCTGTTTGGATTTTGTCCTCATAAAAATCTTTATTACTCTCATATTCTTTGAAGGAAACTTCTAGAACCTTTAACCAAGCATGCCCAGTAGCAACTAAACCTAGAACTTTTAAATAGTCATTACAGGCTCCGCTTGCATCTTCTGGAGAATTTTTTATTTTTTCCTTCATCCAATCAGTAAATTTTGATAAAATATCAATATGATAGTTAAGTTGTTTTACAAAAGGTTCAGCTTTTTTGTCAGTAATTTTAATCTCGTCTTTAACTAAGTTTAGATAGTTTTCAATAATATCACCATTTTTGTTAATTAATTTTCTAAAAACTAAGTCGGCAGCTTGAACAGAATTTGTTCCCTCATAAATAGGTGTAATTCTATTGTCTCTATAGAATTGTTCAATACCTTGATCTTTTGTAAATCCATATCCTCCATGAATTTGCATTGCCTCACTTGTTATCTCCATTGCATTATCTGTAAAAAGTGATTTAACAACTGGGGTCATTAATGAAACAAGATCTGAAGCTTCTTGTTTTATTTTTTCATCAGAATGATTTAAGCTAACTTCAATTTGTTGAGATAGCCAGAAACTCAAGGCTCTTTGTCCCTCTATCATAGACTTCATGCTCAGAAGTGAACGTCTAATATCAACGTGATCAATAATGAAATCTGCACCATTGTTAGATTTTGAATTAAAAGCCTTACCTTGTTTTCTTTCTTTGGCATAAGTAAGAGAATTTTGGTATGCAATTTCAGAAATGCCTAATCCTTGAATCCCTACGATAATTCTTTCCAAATTCATCATTGTGAACATAGAGTTAAGGCCTTTATTTTTAGGTCCTATCATATAACCCACAGCATCATCAAAATTTAACACACACGTTGCAGATCCTTTAATACCCATTTTGTTTTCAATTGAACCTGTTGAAACTCCATTTCTTGGCCCAACTGATCCATCTTTATTTAAAACAAATTTAGGAACTAAAAATAAACTGATACCTTTTGTTCCTGCTGGTGAGTCTGTTGATCTTGCTAATACTAAATGGATAATATTTTCTGTTAAATCTTGATCGCCAGAAGTAATAAAAATTTTTTGACCACTAATTTTATAAGTTCCGTCATTTTGATCTACTGCTTTTGTTTTTAGAAGACCTAAGTCTGTTCCACATACTGGTTCTGTTAAACACATTGTGCCGCTCCATTTACCCTCAACCATTTTAGGCAAATAAGTATTTTTTATCTCATCATCAGCATGCCTTAACAAACAGTTATATGCTCCAATGGTTAATTCACTGTAAAGTTTAAAAGATAAGCTTGCAGATGATAACATTTCGTCAAAGAAAGTACTTACTGTTTTCGGCATTCCTTGACCACCATATTTTGGATCACAAGATAAAGAAATCCATCCATCCTCTATAAATTTTTGATACGCTTCCTTATATCCTGGAGGTGTTCTAACCACACCATTTTCTAAAACAGCTGGCGTTTCATCTCCACTTTTTGCAAGAGGTAAGATTAAGTTTTGAGTAATTTTTGCTGCTTCATCTAAAATATCTTTAACTAATTCTGTATTCACTTCTTTATATTTCTCAATTTCATTATATTTTTTATTGTTCCTCAATTTATCAAAGAGAAACATCATATCATCTACTGGTGCATTATAAGTTGGCATAAATATACTTTAGAATAAATGTTTAATTATTGCAATTTTGAAATTATCGCATCTCCTATTACTGATGTTGATACTTCTTTCATTCCTTTTGATATTATATCCTTAGTTCTAAGACCCTCATCAAGCACACCTTGAACAGCTTTTTCTAAACTATCTGCCTCTTTATCTAGGTCTAAAGAATATCTTAAAGCCATTGCAAAACTCAGTATCGTTGCTATTGGATTAGCAATACCTTGACCTGCTATGTCGGGTGCTGATCCATGAACTGGCTCATATAAAGATCTCATATTACCATTTTTATCTTTGGCTCCAAGAGACGCAGACGGCAAAAGCCCTAGAGAACCAGTCAACATTGCAGCTTCATCTGATAACATGTCGCCAAAAAGATTATCTGTTACTATCACATCAAATTGTTTGGGATTTCTAACTAACTGCATTGCACAGTTATCTGCTAGCATATGTTTTAATTCTACATCACTATATTCTTTTTCGTGAATTGCTTGAACTTCCTCTTTCCATAATTGACCTGCCTCCATGACATTCGACTTTTCACAGGAAGTGACTTTATTATTCCTTTTTCTAGCTAAGTCAAATGCAACACGGGCTACTCTCTCAATTTCGCTAGTAGTATAGACATGTGTATTAATTCCTTTTCTTTCGCCATTATCAATTGGTTTAATCCCTCTAGGTTCACCGAAGTAAATCCCACCCGTTAATTCCCTGACAAAAAGAATATCTAAATTAGAAACAAATTCAGGCTTTAAACTTGAGGCATCAACAAGTTGTTTGAAACAAATTGCAGGTCTCAAATTTGCAAATAATTTTAATTCTTTTCTTAATTTTAATAGAGCTCTCTCTGGTTTTTTTGAAAAATCAATATTGTCCCATTTTGGTCCACCAACAGCACCTAATATTACTGCAGCACTTTCTTGTGCCTTGTAAAAAGCTTCATCAGTTATTGGGGTTCCATGTTTATCATAAGCAGCGCCTCCAACCAAATCTTGGTCAATTTCAAAATCCAAGGATTTATTTGAGTTAAACCATTCAATTATTTTTTTAACTTCAGCAATTACCTCAGGTCCAATACCATCCCCTGGTAACAATAAAATTTTTCTTTTTTTAATTTTAATCATTAAATATCCAAGGTTTTGCTTCTTTAATTTTATTTTCGTATGAAACTATTTTTTCAGATTTTTCTAGTGATAAAGCAATGTCATCTAATCCCTCAATTAGACATTTTTTCTTAAATTGATCTATTTCAAATTTAATTTCTTTATTACCAAAACTTATTGTTTGCTCAGGTAAATTTACAGAAATTTCCTCTTTTCTATTCGAGTACTCTGAAATTTCTTTGATTTGATCCTCTGAAATTGTAATCGGGAGAATCCCATTCTTAAAACAGTTATTATAAAATATATCTGCATAACTTGAACTAATTACACAAGTTATTCCAAAATCCATTAAAGCCCAGGGAGCATGTTCTCTAGAAGAGCCACATCCAAAATTCTTTCCTGCAATTAAAATTTTTGAATTATTATATGGACTATTATTTAAAATAAAGTCGTCTATCTCTTTACCATTTTGATCATATCTCATTTCAAAAAATAAATTTTTCCCTAGTCCAGTTCTTTTTATAGTTTTTAAAAACTGTTTAGGAATTATCATATCTGTATCTATATTGACGATAGGTAGATAAGCAGGAATGCTTTTTATTGAAATAAATTTATTCATTTAATTTTGATATTTTCTAACATCATCTAAATTTCCAGAAATTGCAGCTGCAGCAGCCATTGCTGGACTAACTAAATGTGTTCTGCCACCTCTACCTTGTCTACCTTCAAAATTTCTGTTAGATGTAGACGCACATCTTTCCTCAGGTTTAAGTTTATCTGCGTTCATTGCTAGACACATTGAACATCCTGGCTCTCTCCATTCAAAACCTGATTGTAAAAATATTTTATCTAAACCCTCTTGCTCTGCTTGTTCTTTAACCAAACCAGAACCTGGCACAATCATTGCATGTACGTGTGATGCAACTTTTTTATCTTTTAATATTTTGGCAGCTTCTCTGATATCTTCTATTCTCCCATTAGTGCAGCTTCCTATAAAAACTTTATCAATCTTAATATCTTTAATGTTCGTATTTGGTTTTAATCCCATGTAATTTAATGATCTATTAATTGAATTTTTCCTATCTGGGTCAGCTTCATTTTCGGGATTTGGAACTTTACCGTCTATTTCAACTACATCCTGGGGAGATGTTCCCCAAGTTACCATTGGTTTAATTTGAGATCCATCTAGCGTTAATTCTTTATCAAAGTTTGCATCATTATCAGATTTCAATGTATGCCAATATTCTAAAGCTTTTTCCCAGTTTTCTCCTTTTGGTGACATTGGTTTACCTTTTAAATATTCAAATATCTTTTCATCTGGTTGAATTAGTCCTGCTCTTGCCCCGCCTTCAATCGTCATGTTGCAAATCGTCATTCTTTGTTCAACACTTAGATTAGATATAAGATTACCAGCATACTCAATCACATAACCAGTACCACCTGCTGTGCCTATTTTTCCAATTATCTGCAAGATTACATCCTTTGATGTTACACCAATTGGCAATGAACCATTTACGCTAATTCTAAAGTTTTTAGATTTTTTTTGGACCAAAGTTTGTGTTGCTAAAACGTGTTCTACTTCTGAAGTTCCAATACCGAAAGCTAAAGCTCCGAATGCTCCATGCGTTGCAGTGTGACTATCACCACAAACAATAATATTTCCAGGCTGAGTAAAACCTTGTTCAGGTCCTATGATATGGACGATACCTTGTCTTTTATCATCCATTCCAAATATCTCCACTCCAAATTCTTTACAGTTTTTATTCAAAGTTTCCACTTGAATTTTAGAATCTTCATCTGCAATGCCTTTTGACCTATCCGTAGTTGGAACATTATGATCTGCAACTGCAAGAGTTAATTTAGGATGTCTTACTTTTCTATTTGAATTTCTTAATCCTTCAAATGCTTGAGGACTTGTAACTTCATGAATTAAATGTCTATCTACAAATAATAGTGAAGTACCATCTGGTTGCTCATCAACAAGATGTTCGTTCCAAATTTTATCGTAAGTTGTAAAAGGCATTTAGAAAAAAATTATTTTTTCTGCTCTGGATTTACTTTCGGTTCTTCAGTTTTCGTAGACTCTGCTTTAACTTCTTCTTTTGGAGCTTCTGCTTTAACTTCTTCTTTTGGAGCTTCTGCTTTAACATCTTCTTTTGGAGCTTCTGTTTGAGGATCAGTTGAAAGCATTACGTTTTCCTCAGTAATTTCATTAATTTTAGTTTCTAAATCAATACCAATCGTCTTCTTAATTTTTTCAGCTATTCTGGCAGATTTACCAGTTCTATCTCTTAGATAGTATAATTTTGCTCTTCTTACTTTTCCTGATCTTACAACTTTTATTGTATCTACAATTGGGCTGTATAATGCAAAAGTTCTTTCTACTCCCTCACCAAACGAAATTTTTCTAACAGTAAAAGATGAATTGATGTCTCTACTTTTTTTTGCGATACATACACCTTCAAAATATTGAATTCTGTCTCTTTTACCCTCTGTTATCCTAACCCCAACTTTAACGATGTCTCCAGGGAAAAAATCAGGATGTTTTCTCTCAGAAATAATCTTGTTTAAATTTGATCTGTTTATTTCTTCAATATTTTTCATTTTAATTTTTCTTATATTTTTGCCACAAGTCTGGTCTTCGGTCGCGTGTTATAGCCTCAGATTGAGATAAACGCCAGTCTTTAATTTTGGCGTGATCACCTGAAATTAGCACATTTGGGACCTTTTTTTCCTCCCATACTTGAGGTTTTGTGAATTGCGGATATTCAAGAAGGCCATTCTCAAAACTCTCGTCTTTTGAGGAATTAATATTACCTAGAATTCCTGGAATAAATCTTAAAATAGTATCTGTTACAACAAATGCAGCAACTTCACCCCCTGACAGTATAAAGTCACCAATGCTAATCTCTTCAATATCTCTACTTTCTAGTATTCTCTCATCTACTCCTTCGAAGTGTCCACAAATTAAATTGATTGTTTTTTCGTTCGAAAACTCTCTTGCAAGTTTGGAATTAAATACTTTTCCTCTTGGACTTAAATAGAGGGTTTTTTCTTTAGCCTTGATATTTGCATCTAATGAATTTGCCAAAACATCTGCTTTCATAATCATTCCATTTCCTCCACCATATGGAGTGTCGTCAACAGTTTTATGTTTATCTAAAGCATAATCTCTTATGTTTACTGTTTCTAAATCCCATTCTTTTCCTTTTGACTTTCCAAAAAGGCCTTTACTTAAATAACCAGGAAAATATTCAGGATACAACGTAAATACTCTAGATAAAAACATTATTCTATTTAGCTTCTTCCTTCGGAGCTTCTGTTTTAGCTTCTTCCTTCGGAGCTTCTGTTTTAGCTTCTTCCTTCGGAGCTTCTGTTTTAGCTTCTTCATTCGGAGCTTCTGTTTTAGCTTCTTCCTTCGGAGCTTCTGTTTTAGCTTCTTCCTTCGGAGCTTCTGTTTTAGCTTCTTCCTTCGGAGCTTCTGTTTTAGCTTCTTCCTTCGGAGCTTCTGTTTTAGCTTCTTCCTTCGGAGCTTCTGTTTTAGCTTCTTCCTTCGGAGCTTCTGTTTTAGCTTCTTCCTTCGGAGCTTCTGTTTTAGCTTCTTCCTTCGGAGCTTCTGTTTTAGTAGCATCTGCTTTAGCTTCGCCACCCTCATCAGTTTTCTTTCTGTCTTTTTTTGGAATTGCTTTTTGAGGATTATTACCTTTTGCTGGCATAGGCATAATCTCATTTTCTCCTAATAATCTTGCAACTCTAGTTGTTGGTTGTGCCCCTTGACCCAGCCAATACTTAACTCTCTCAACATCTAATCCCATTCTATCTTTTTTTTCTCTTGGAATTAGAGGATTAAAAAAACCTAATTTTTCTATAAACCTTCCATCTCTTGGAAATCTACTATCAGCAACCACTATCTTATAAACTGGTCTCTTCTTAGTTCCTCCCATTGATAAACGCATTTTTAACATTTGTTCTCCTATTTATTTTAATTGATTAAAAAGTTCTGGTGGTATGCCTTTATCCATCATCCCTTTTGTATTTCCTTTAGACATTTTTTTCATCATTTCTGACATCATCTTAAATTGCTTAAGCAATTTATTGATAGTGGCTACGTCTGTTCCTGAGCCATTAGCAATTCTTTTTTTTCTAGAACCATCTATAATCTTAGGGTTTTCACGCTCTTTTTTAGTCATAGATAATATTACCGCCTCGTTTTGAGTAATTATTTTTTCGTCCACTCCTGCTTGATCCATTTGAGATTTAACTTTTGAGACACCAGGCAAAAAAGACATTATACCTTCAATACCACCCATTTTTTTCATTTGTCTTAGCTGAGTAAGATAATCCTCTAATGAGAACTGACCTTTTTTTAATTTTTCCTCTGTTTTTTTTAATTTTTCTTCATCTAGATCTTCAGCAGCCTTTTCAACAAGGGAAACAATATCTCCCATACCTAAAATTCTATTGGCAATTCTGTCTGGGTGAAAAACTTCAAAATTTTCTATCTTTTCACCAACTCCTAAAAATTTAATTGGAACATCTGCAACATATTTCATACTTAATGCTGCTCCACCTCTTCCATCACCATCTGATCTTGTAAGAATGATACCTGTCAGATTAACAGTACTTTTAAATTCTTTAGCAACATTAGCTGCTACTTGGCCAGTCAAAGAATCTGCAACAAGAATTGTTTCTGACGGATTTATAATACTTTCAATTTGTTTAATCTCACTCATCATTTGTAAATCAATCTGAGTTCTTCCAGCTGTATCAAATAGAATTACATCTGCTCCATTAATATTAGCAGCACTAATCGCTCTTCTACAAATATCTGCAGGAAGTTGATCTTTGATGACTGGAAGCGTTATTATATTATTTTGCTCACCCAAAAGTCTTAGTTGCTCTTGTGCAGCAGGTCTGTAAACATCTAGACTAGCCATCATAACTTTTTTCTTTTTGTTAGCCTCTAAATATCTTGCTAACTTTGCTGTAGTTGTAGTTTTTCCAGAACCCTGTAACCCAACTAACATCACTGGAACAGGAGGTACTGCATTTAATTCAATATCAGAATTTTTATCCCCTAAGAAAGAAATTAACTCATCGTTAACAACTTTAACTACCATCTGTCCTGGTGAAGTAGACCTAATGATCTCTTGACCAAGAGCTTTGGGTTTCACTCTATTTATAAATTCTTTTACAACTTCTAAAGATACATCCGCTTCTAAAAGAGCAAGCCTAATCTCTCTTAAACCCTCATCTACTTGCTTTTCATCAAGCGAAGGCGCCTTTTTTAAAGAAGAAAATATTTCTTCAAATTTATTTGTTAAATTTTCAAACATAATCACATCCAGCAAGTATCGCACCAGTGGGCGAACTCTCGCTGACTGGTGTCGATCTCTTTGTTATCAAAGACACCGCAAATTGCTGTATTTTGCGGAAACGGCGATAAACTATAATAGAGGTTCAAAATGTCAATAAATAAGTTAAATACTGAAGTATATGGAATTTAAAGCTTTTAAAATGGATGGTCTTGGAAATGATTTTGTAATTATTGATAATAGGTCAAATAATGTGGAATTAAACAAGGATCAAATTATTAAAATTTGTGATCGAAACTTTATTGGTTGTGACCAACTAGTCTATATTAACAACAGTGATAATGCTGATGCTGATCTAGAGTTTTATAATTCTGATGGTTCGGCAGCTGACGCATGTGGAAACGGTACAAGATGTGTAGCCTTTTTATTATCAAAAGAAAAAAATACAAAAAATATAAGCGTTCAAGTAGCATCAAAACAGTTGAATTCAAAGTTACTTGATGATGGTCAAGTTGAAACAATAATTGGTGTACCAAAAACTAATTGGAATGAAATTCCTTTATCTAAAAAACTAGACACTAAAAACTTAGGAATTATTATAGAAGACAACAATAACCAAGCAGTGAGTGGTGGTATAGCTATTAACGTAGGTAATCCTCATGCTATTTTTTTTGTAAATGATGTAGAAAATTTCAATTTAGAAAAAATTGGACCTGAGATCGAAAATCATGAATTTTTTCCAGAAAAATGTAATTTCACCCTTGCTCAAAAATTAAATGAAAATCATTATAAAATTAAAGTTTGGGAAAGGGGTGCAGGTATAACAAAGGCATGTGGAACTGCTGCGTGCGCAACAGCAGTGGCTGCAAATTTAGAAAAATTAGAAAATTCTAGAACTGAAATTGAATTCAGTTTAGGAAAATTAATAATTTCTATTGATGAAAGTCAACAAATTCATATGAAAGGACCTGTATCTAGTATCAGAGAAATAGATATAAATATCTAATGGGTATTTTCGAAAAGTTTAAATTAGGTTTTAAAAAAAGTGCTGATAGTATTTCCTCAGGGCTTAGAGATATAATAGTAAAAAAGGAAATTAATGATGAAACATTAAACAAAATAGAGGAATTTTTGATTAGTTCTGATGTTGGCATTGACGCTTCGGCTGAAATAAAAAATATTATCTCTCAAAAAAAAATTGATCCTAAGAAAAATGCGGTTGGGGAAATAAATGCTATTTTAAAAGAATATATTTTAGAGTTAATGGTGCCCTTAGAAAGAAAAGATTTTTTTGAAAATAAAGAAAATTTAAACGTAACATTAATTTCTGGTGTAAACGGGGTAGGTAAGACTACCACTATCGGTAAAATTGGTAAAATATTCAAAGATAACGGCTCAGAAGTAATATTTTCTGCTTGTGATACCTTTAGGGCAGCAGCAATAGAGCAATTAGAGTCTTGGTCTGATAAGATTGGAGCGACAATTATCAAATCAAATCCAGGGTCTGACCCTGCTTCAGTAGCTTACAAAGCGATAGAACATGCAAAAAACAACAATATTAGACGGGTACTAATTGATACCGCTGGCAGGCTGCAAAATAAGAAAAATTTAATGGATGAATTCAAAAAAATTGCAAATGTTATAAAAAAAACAGATGAAAGTGCACCTCATGATGTTGTTTTAGTTCTAGATGCAACCTCCGGACAAAATATAATAAATCAACTTGAAGAATTTGATAAAATTATAAAAATTACTGGTTTAATTATGACAAAACTTGATGGGACAGCAAAAGGAGGAGTACTAATTGCAATTTCAAAAAAATATAAGGTTCCAATTTTAGGCCTTGGACTTGGAGAAAAAGAAGACGATTTACAAATTTTCAATGCTGAACAATTTGCAGATGCATTTACTCAATTTAATTAATTAGATTTTTAGAAATTAGAGGTTTTTCAATAGAACATTCAAAATTATTCTTATTTGTTTCATATCCACAAACTTTTGCATAACTTGAAATAATGAAATTTAGTTTCCCGTCATTCTCAAAATTTTTTAATTTTTTAGACTGAATATTATATTCTAGATTTTGATGAAAATTTTTTTTACCACTTACTAAAATTAAAGTATTATTATCTTTCATTAAATAATATGCAAAGTCCTCAGGAAAAACTGGATAAGTATAATTTTTTATAAGTTTTTTAACTTTTTTAGGAAACCATTCATATGTTAGTAAAGGGAGATCCTTTTTTGTATTATGATTATAAATATATAGATCTTGTGGATAATCATTAATATAGTTTGCATCTTCTCCTCTAGCCAAAATGGCTTTGTCTCTTGTTTTGAAATATAATGTAAATTGACTATTATATGATTTCATTTTACCAACATAAAAATATTTATTCCTAGTTTCGTTGCTAATTTCAGCGTAAGAAAAATTTGAAAAAAAAATTACAATTAATATAGATAAAATTCTTGCCATTTATGACTTTAAAAATATAAATTTGCTTAATATTTGTTTGAATTGTGTCTTAATTTAATTCTGTAATAAATAACTCAATTGAGTTTATGAGATTTTCGTTAAAATCCATCATATGATCATCATTTTCAACAAAAAAATTTGATTTTTTTCCATTAAATTTATCATAAATTTCTTTTCCCATTTTAAATGGCACAATTTTATCTTTCATACCATGCATTACAAGAATTGGAGATGTATTTTTATTCAATTTGCTAATCGAATTGTATTTATCTTTTAACAAATATTTAACTGGCAAATATGGATAGTAACTTTTTGCTAGTGTTTCCATAGATGTAAACGGTGACTCTAATATCACACCACTAAAAGAATAATCTTGTGCTAGATTTAATGCAATTGCTGTACCCAACGACTCCCCGTACAAGATTATATTTTTATCTTCAATTTTCCTGGAATTTAGCCATTTCTTGGCTGCCAAAGCATCTTCATAAAGGCCTATTTCTGAAGGTTTTCCATCATTTCCACTAAATCCCCTATAAGCAAATATCAAATAGTTAACATTCATTTTTGAGAATTCATTTAACTTATAAATACGATTATCAAGTTTGCCAGCATTGCCATGAAAAAGTAATATAGTCTTATAATTTTCGTTCTTTTGAAAGTGCCATCCAACCAAACTACTTTCAGAGTTAATAAATACCTTTTCTATTTTGTGATTTAAAGGTCCTTCGTCTAAATAATTATTTTCTCCTGGATGGTACAGAAGATTTCTTTGATAAAAAAAAATAAAAATGCAAATAAACATATAAATTATTAATATTAATAATAATATATTTGTCAGTGTCATTTTTTTATTAATCATTATTTCTATTTAGATAAATGAAAAAAATATAACTTAGTATACAAAGAATTAAAAAAATTGAAAAAGAAATTCTGTAACTACTTACAGTATCAAATCCTTTAGAATTAAATAAGTCTATAAATAACCCAATGCCCCATTGCATAAAGAATGTTCCTGAATGAATGAATACATTATAAGAAGTGAGTGACTTACCTGCTAAACTTTGTGAAAAGTTTAAAGCTATTGCTGGTTGAGTTAGAGAAATTACAATTGAAGTCATAATGTATATTGCAAATAAAAAAGCTCCAGCCTTAGGACCAAAAAAGATTATTAGAAAAAAAACAAAGTAACTTATTGGAAGTCCGAATTTAATAAGTTTAACACTACTTATTCCATAATCAGAGAGTTTGGGGAGAATATATCCCCATAAAAAGTATGATGCTAACATAGTTACATTGATCCAAAACAAGCCTGTAGCACTTTGAAATGGAGAATAGCCTGAAATATTTAGCATCCAAGGACCAGCCCAAAGCGTTTGGATCGCCTGAATACCACCATAATTAATAAATGCTAATGGTACCATGCTGATAAAAAACTTATTCTTCCAAATTTGAGCTAAACCTTTTTTTTCTTCGTCAATAGTGAAGTCATCTTTCTGTTCCCAATTAGGAGTGAATAGGAAAATTAAAATAATACTTATTAAAACAAGTATAGCTATTAAAATGAAAATCCATCTCCATCCTATGTATGGTAATAAAATTTGGACAGGTAAAGTAGATGATACAAAACCAATATTTGCTACCATTAACATCCATGAATTAGCACGCTGTTGATATTTTTCAGCAAACCAAACTCTGTATCCTGTTAGAGGTCCCATCATACAAGCGCTCACGCCG
>CACHUN010000005.1 GCA_902583075.1 uncultured Pelagibacteraceae bacterium
TAAACTTTCAAAAAAGAAATTTAAAATCATAGTTTTACCTACACCTACATCGCCAACTAAATAAAAGCCTAATTTATTTTTTTTATCTTTGAAGAGTTTTTTAATAAATGACTGTTTGAAGTTAAGATTGTAATATTCGCTTAATTTTTGGACTATTTTTATTTGATTTTTGTTTATTTCTAAGTTCTTATCTTTGCAGTGTTTAAGATAAGATTTTTTCAAACTCATTTTTTTGTTTTAAAATCTATTCCATATTCCGATCTAGGTCCTTTCCTCAATCCATATGGGCCTGCTAAAAAAATTGTCATTGGTTTAGTTCCTGGCTCTAAGTCTACTCTGTGAAAATTATTAGCAGATCTAAACCCTATATATCCTGGTGCTCGCCACACTTTTCCTGTTTTTAATGTTTCCCAATATCCTCCTCTCAAAATGATTGTGATGTAAGGAAATAAATGGTTATGGACTCCATCACCATGATCATCATCTAACATTTCATGGATTAGTATGTTAAATGGAAACCACTTTGGTCTATGTCTGAATAGAATATAATACCTATTCATCCAAGGTTTTGCTTTTTCGAATTCTGGGTGTGATGGACCTCGGTCAAATACTACTTTTTTTCTTCCAAGTTTTTCTAAAATCTTTAAAAACATCATTTTGTTCTGGTTATAGCATTGTCTTTTATCAAATACATTCTGCTCTTAAATACATAGGGTCTTGAAATTTTTGATCCATGTATTTTTGTAATATTTTCCTGTAAACCAGTTACTGAATTAATTGTTAATAATCGTCCATTATTTAATGAGATAAATATCTTGTATTTTCCGTGTATAAATCCAGTTGGTTTTATATCCCCTCTATTTTTAAAATTTGTCAAGATATCTGTAATTCTTAAAATATTGCCAGTTCTATCATCTATTACAAAAAGGTATCCTTCATTAGAAACCGTAAAGATTAAACTTTCGATTATAGTTGGTCTTAAGCTTGAATTTATCGATTGCGTCCATTTAATTATTCCTGTTCTTGCATCTATTGCAAAAAACTCATTTTTATTATTTGAAAAATAAATTGTATTATTTTCAAAAACTAGGTCTGAATTTTCTAAGCTAAATGCGTCTTGATATATTAAACTACTTTGTGTTGGTGTTTGCCAAACTAAACTTCCATTATTTACATCTAGTGCTGTTACATCTCCTAAGTTATTTATAAAAAAAACAATTTCATCCTTCAAAATTATTGAAAGTTTTTTTTGTGATTTTATAAATGAATTATCTGTTTTGAAACTCCATAATTCCTTTCCATCTATATTAGATATGGCTCTAATGATATTATCAAAGTCTATTGTTAAAAATCTATCTTTGTAAACTTTGATATCAGAATTAAAAGATGATGAACTATATTTTGACCACATAACTTTTCCATCATTTAAATCAATTGAATACATTTTTGACAAATTATCATTTACAATCAAACTTTTGCCAGCTTGAGCAAAATATAAAATAGGATTAAGTTTCTTTTCTTTTTTATTATAATTATTAATCTCCCATATTTTCTTAAGGTCTTCGCTTAACTTGATAACCGAACCTTTTCCATTGAAAAAAATAACATTTTCATTTTCTGTAAAAAATAATTCAGGCTGATTTGAATCAAATTTTTTAATTTTATTTATTTTGTATGTTAAAAAATTATCAAAATTAGAGTCAAAATTAATATTTCCATTACTATTGCTGTTATTTTTTTGAAAAGGTTTTATTTTAAAAGTATTTAACTTCTTAATCTTTAATTGTTGATTAAATTCTTTTTCAATAGGTTCATTTTTTTTTAAAATATCTATTAATTTATCCTTATCTAATTCGTCCTTTTTTGAGAAACTACAATTAGATAAAAATATTAAAATAATTATATATTTAATAGCTTTATTCACTGAAATCTGATCGTAGCCTTCTTTGGACTTCTAATTTAACTTTTGGACTAACATTTTCCATTTCTGCTATTTGATTAAAGAATTCTTTTGATTTCTGCTTTTGGTTTTTTGATAAATAAAACTCAGCCATAAGATATAATGCTTGAGGTTTCCAGAGACTGTCTGATTTTATTACTGGATTAAGTATATCTAATAATTCATTTTCTTTTGCAAAGTCTGAATTAAATAGACCTTTTTTGTATATGGTTAAGTTTTTAATTTCTTTCTCAAGAGATACATCATTTATAAGAAGATCAAAATATGAATTTATTTCATCACTAGACGTTATTAAATCATTATCTAATAAGAAAAAGAAGGCTAGTGGAGAATAGGTTTTATCTTTAGCATTTATGATTTCTATCAAATTATTATTTATATTAACTTTTTTGCCTGTCTCAAAATTTGTAACTATTGAATTGAATTTATTTGCTAACTTTTCTTTACTGCTAGACTTGAACTCTTGATAGCCAAAAAAGGTGACCAATATCAAAATAATTAATATTAACAAAGTTATTAATTGTTTTTTTTTTGATATTAAAAAGTTTTTTAATTTTTCGACTCTTGTATTTGTATTAATAATTTCTATTTCTTCATCCATTAATCATATTCCTTAGAACATATTGTAGAATACCACCGTTCTTGTAGTATTCTAATTCATTTTTAGTGTCTATTCTGCATAACATTTTAATTTTTTTAATGTCCCCCGTTGCATATTTAATTTCAACTTCTAAATGATCGCCAGGATTAATTCCTTTCTCAAGACCTAATACTGAAATTAATTCTGACCCTTTTAGGTTTAAATTCTGTCTATTAATATTTTCTACAAACTGCAAAGGTAAAACTCCCATACCAATTAGATTTGATCTATGTATTCTCTCAAAACTTTCAGCAATTACAGCTTTTACACCTAACAGTTTTGTCCCCTTTGCTGCCCAATCTCTTGAAGAACCAGTTCCATATTCCTTTCCACCAAATACTACTAAATCAGTTCCTCTCTTTTTGTATTCAACAACAGCATCATAAATAGGCATTACTTTTTCTTCAGGATATAATATAGTGAAACCTCCCTCTGTACCTGGAGCCATTTCATTTTTAATTCTAATATTAGCAAATGTTCCTCTCATCATTACCTCATGATTTCCTCTTCTTGCACCATAAGAATTATAATCCTTGGGCAAAATTTGATGCTTCATAAAATAATTTCCTGTTGGGCTTTCTTTTTGAATGCTTCCAGCTGGCGATATATGGTCTGTTGTTACCATATCCCCTAAAATTAATAATGGTCTTGCATGTTTTATTTCCTTAAAACCTTCTGGTTCATCAGGTAAATTTTCAAAAAATGGTGGTTTTTTAACATAGGTAGAATTTTCTTCCCAATTATAAATACTTCCTTTGTCCACTTTAATTTTTTGCCATTGTTCCGGTCCCTCAGAGACATTTGAATATCTGTTCACAAACATTTCTGGGTTTAAGGATTGTTTAAGAGTGTCCTCAATCTCTTTATTAGAAGGCCAAATGTCTTTTAGGTAAATATCTTGTCCTTTATTATCTTTTCCCAATGGATCTTTATACAAATCCATTCTCATAGATCCTGCAATTGCATAAGCTACTACAAGAGGAGGTGAAGCTAAATAATTTGCTTTAACTAAAGGAGAAATCCTTCCTTCAAAGTTTCTATTTCCAGACAGAACTGAAACTGCATATAAATTATTTTGTTTAACAGCATCAGTAATATTATCTGGTAAAGGTCCAGAGTTACCAATACAAGTTGTGCAACCATAACCAACTAAATTAAAACCTAATTCATCTAAATATTTACTTAAACCAGATTTATCTAAGTAGTCAGTAACAACTTGTGACCCAGGTGCTAATGATGTTTTGACCCAAGGTTTAACATTTAAGCCTTTTTCAATTGCATTTTTGGCTAACAGTCCTGCGCCAATTAATACATTTGGATTGGAGGTGTTCGTGCATGATGTAATGGCTGCTATTAATATATCTCCATCTTTTATCTCGAAATCTGTGTCTTTAACTTTTGCTACTGTTGGATCAGTTTTTTTACATATATCTTCAAAAACTTTAATAAAATTTTTTGATGCCTCTGTTAAAAAAACTTTGTCTTGTGGTCTTTTTGGCCCAGAAATTGTTGGAACTACTGTTGACATATCTAGAGATAAAGTATCTGTAAAAACAATATCTTCACTTGCCCACAAATTTTGTTCTTTTGCATATTTTTCTACGATTTGAATATTCTCTTTTGATCTTCCTGAAAATTCTAAGTATTTTAATGTTTCTTCATCAATTGGAAAAAATCCACAGGTAGCACCGTACTCAGGTGCCATATTGGCAATAGTTGCTCTATCAGCAAGTGTTAGATTTTTTAGACCTTCTCCATAAAATTCTACAAATTTGCCTACAACACCTTTGTCTCTTAACATTTTCACTACTGTTAAAACTAGGTCAGTAGCAGTTGTGCCTTCTGGAAGTTTATTTTTCATTTCGAACCCAATCACTTCGGGTATTAGCATTGATATTGGTTGCCCCAGCATACCTGCTTCTGCTTCAATTCCTCCAACACCCCAACCAAGTACTGACAACCCATTAACCATTGTTGTATGGCTATCAGTTCCAACAAGCGTGTCTGGAAATAAATACTCTTTATCCTCAAATTTTTCGTTCCATACTACTTTTGATAAATATTCTAAATTTACTTGGTGACAGATTCCAGTGCCTGGAGGAACAATTCTAAAATTATTAAAGGCTTGTTGTCCCCATTTTAAAAAGGAATATCTCTCAAAGTTTCTATCAAACTCAATATCAACATTCTCTTTTAATGAATTCTTTGTTGCAAACTTATCAACTTGAACCGAATGATCGATCACCAGATCCACAGAAGAAAGAGGGTTAATTGTATTAGGATCTTTATTCTTTTTCTTAACTGTGTCCCTCATGGCAGCAAGGTCAGCAACAGCAGGTATACCTGTATAATCTTGCAGAAGTACTCTTGCAGGTCTATATGCAATTTCTGTTTTGGATTTTTTTGAATTTAACCACTCTTTAATCGCTAGAATCTGTTCTTTATTAACAGTAACGTTATCTTCATATCTTAAAAGATTTTCAAGTAAGACTTTTATTGATTTTGGTAATTTATTTATGCCCTCTAAACCATTTATCTCTGCTTCTTTTAGTGAAAAATAAGAATAATTTTTTCCATTTACTGACAGTTCTTTAAGACAATTAAATGAATTTTGTTTTCCTGGTCTCATAAATTTATTAGTAATAAAAAGTTGCTATACAGCTTAATAAGAGTGCCGACATAACATAATTAAACCATTTAATAAATTTCTCATTTGTCGCGAATTTCCTCATAAATTTTCCAATTATAGTCCAGAAAATAATACTAATTACTGCAAACAAAAAGGCAATGCTTAATAGCCAAATAGAATATGAAATAAAGTTACCACCAGATTCTACATAGGTGGAAACTGCAATTATAGCAACAATTACACCTTTAGGATTTAAAAATTGATATAGAAATGTTTCAACAAAATTTACAGGTTTTAAATTATCACTTTCACTTGATGATTTTGAAAATGAAATTTTGTAAGACAAATATATTAAAAAAATTGTTCCTGTAAAAATTAAACCTTTTTGGAGTATTGGATAAAGCTTAAATATATTTATTAAACCAAAGTTAATTACTGCTAGCATAAATGTAAAACCAAAAATTACTCCCAACATCAAAGGAATAGTTTTTTTAAATCCGTGATTAAATCCAGAGTGAGAGGCAACTATATTGTTTGGTCCTGGAGAACAGCTTGTTACAAACATAAATAAACATAGAGACAGTAATTCGGGGTGCATGTTTATGCTACAGGCAAACCATTTTCTACTTTTTGGGATGGGTGAACAAGAACAACTTTGCCTTCCTCATCTATAGAACCAAGTATTAAAACCTGAGAGACAATACCTGCTATATTTTTTTCAGGAAAGTTACATATGCCAATGACTTGTTTTCCAACAAGATTTTCCTCATTATAATAGTGAGTTATCTGTGCTGATGATTGCTTAATTCCTATATCTTTCCCAAAGTCAACCTCAACAACAAGAGATGGTTTCCTTGCTTTTTCATTTTTTTTTACCGATATTACTGTTCCTACTCTGATATCTACTCTGTCATAAATGTCGTAGGTTATTTGTTCTTTCATAAATTTAATATATAATTAAAAATAAATGAGTACAGGAAATAATTTAGAAGAAATATATAGTAATTCTATTAATATACTAAAAGATTTAATTGCTTTTAAAACTATTTCTGGTGAAAACAACACTCAACTAATTGACTATTGCGATAATATTTTAAATTCATTGGGTGCGGTATCATTTAGAACATATGATGAAGAAGAAAAAAGAGTAAATCTTTTTTCAACTATAAAAGCTAAAAAAAAGAGTAAAAAAAAACCAATAATTTTATCTGGACATACTGATGTGGTTCCAGTTTCTAAAGGATGGGCAACAGATCCTTTTGATGCAACAATCAAAGATGACAAATTATTTGGTAGAGGCTCATGTGATATGAAAGGATTTATAGCATGTGCATTAGCATACGCACCTATTTTCTCTTCTTCAAATTTAGACAGAGATATTCATTTTTCATTTACATTTGACGAGGAAACTGCTTGCATAGGTGCACCTATTTTAATTAAAGAATTAAAAAAAAGAGAAATTCATGATTGTATTTGCATAGTGGGTGAACCAACCAATATGAAAATAATAGATGCACACAAAGGATGTTATGAATATACAACATATTTTGAAGGTCTTGCAGGACATAGTTCACAACCAGAAAAAGGTGTGAGTGCAGTTGAATTTGCTGCGAGATATGTGAATAAACTATTAGAATTAAAAGAAAATCTGAAATCTAGACAATTAAAAGACTCGATCTTTGAACCACCTTATTCAACTTTACAAATTGGTGGAATTTTTGGTGGTATAGCACACAACGTTATTGCTGATAAATGCCATGTAAACTGGGAGACAAGACCTGTAGTTAAAGAAGATGGAATTTTCTTAAATAACGAAATAGATAAATTTACAAATGAAATTCTTTTACCAGAAATGCAAAAAATTTATCCAAAATCTTCCATAAAAAAAACTATAATTGGTGAAATTACTGGTTTCGATAGAGTCCCTAACTCAGATGCATGCGAATTTGTTTCGAGTATAACTGGAGATAATTCTAGAGATGTAGTTTCTTTCGGAACAGAAGCAGGACTATTTCAGGAGATTGGAATTAGTACGGTTGTATGTGGACCAGGATCTATAAAGCAAGCTCATAAGATTGATGAATTTATAAAACTATCTGAAATTAAAAAATGTATTAGTTTTTTAGATGGTATTAAAAATAAATCTTTAAATTAATTCCAACCACCAATAGATTTTACTTCTAAAAATTCTAACAAACCTTCTTTTCCACCTTCTCTTCCTATTCCAGAGTGTTTGAATCCTCCAAATGGAGCATCTACAGCTAATGAAGCTGTATTAGCAACTATCATTCCAGATCTAAGTTTTCTTGCAACTCTTTTAACTTTTTCTTGATCTTCAGTTTGAATATAGTTTGTCAGACCATAAGGAGTATCATTTGCGATTTCAATTGCCTCTTCTTCTGTTTCAAATGGAATTACTGATAATACTGGACCAAAAATCTCAGTTCTGGCAATTTCCATATTATTATTTACATTAGCAAAAACAGTTGGCCTCACATAATAACCATCTTCAAAACCTTCAGGTTTTCCAGGTCCTCCTGCTATTAAATTAGCACCTTCATCTATACCCTTTTTAATTAAACCTTGAATTTTATTATATTGTGTTTCGGATATTACTGGACCAATGTGATCTCCTTCTTTTTGGGGAATATCAACTTTATATTCATTAGCAAATTTTTTTAATCTGTTAACTGCATCATGATAGATTGATTTTTCTACGAGCATTCTTGTAGGCGCATTACATGATTGGCCTGAATTTCTAAAACATCGTGCAGCTCCTCTTTCAATTGCCTCAGAGTCTGCATCTTTAAAAATAATATTTGCTCCTTTTCCACCTAATTCAAGGCTTACCCTTTTAAAATCTTTTGCTGCGTTTTGAGAAATTAGAGCTCCTGCTCTTGTTGAACCAGTAAAAGATATCATATTTACATCTTTATGACTGGTCAGTGCATTACCTGTAGTTTCCCCATCTCCATTAACTAAATTAAATACACCTTTAGGAAAACCTGCCTCATCAATAAGTTCTGCAAGTATCATTGATGATAAAGGTGCTAGCTCAGAAGGTTTTAAGATCATGGTGCATCCTGCTGCTAAAGCTGGGATTACTTTTAAACAAACTTGATTCATTGGCCAATTCCAGGGTGTAATTAATACACAAACTCCTTTGGGTTCATAAATAATTCTCTGATCTTGCGCATGATCTCCTAAAGGTTTTTCAAAATCAAAAGCTTTAAGATACTTTATAAATGATTTCGTATGACTTGCTCCTGTACCAGTTTGTAGTTTAGATGCAAAATCTTTTGGAGCACCCATTTCCATCATTATTGCTTCAGTAGTGTCATTCCATCTTTTTTTATATAACTCATAAAACTTTTCTAATAGTTTAATTCTCTCTTCTTTTTTTGTGAAACCCCAAGTTTGAAAAGCAGTTTTTGCAGCTGATACCGCATCATCAACATCTTCTTTTCCACCCAGTGAAATAACTGCACAACTTTTTTCTGTAGCAGGATTTATTACTTGAATATCTTTAGAATTTTTTGGTTCTACCCATTTACCATTTATATAAAAATTTCTTTTTTCTAACATATATTAAGCTATCTATTCTTTAGGCTTTTGCAAACAAATTTGTCAATTCATAAACAATTGTTGCAGCTGCTAAAGAAGTTACCTCTGCATGATCATATGCTGGTGCTACCTCAACTACATCTGCTGAAACTAAGTTTAGCCCTGACAATCCTCTTATAACATTTACAATTTCTCTTGTAGTCATACCTGCTATCTCAGGCGTACCAGTTCCAGGAGCAAAAGCTGGATCTAAGACATCAATGTCTATCGACAGATATAAAGCATTGTCTCCTACTCTGCTTCTAATTCTATCAACTATTTTGTCTATGCCTTCTGTTTGAAATTCATCACAATGAATTATTTTAAAACCAAAACTTTCATCATTCTTGATATCTTCCCTACTATAGAGTGGACCTCTTATTCCAACGTGCATTGACGCGTCATCTAAAAATAAATTTTCTTCTCTAGCTCTCCTAAATGGTGTGCCGTGTGTGTAAGGTGCTCCAAAATAAGTATCCCAAGTATCTAGGTGAGCATCAAAATGGACTAATGAAACTGGACCTTTATTCTTTTTATTAATTGCTCTAAGCAATGGAACAGCTATTGTATGATCACCGCCAAGACTAATAATCCCTCCTACTTTATTTAAAATATCTGTAGCACCAACTTCTATTTGTTTTATAGCCTCATCAATATTAAAAGGATTACAGGCTAAATCTCCTGCATCTGCAACTTGTTGCACTTTAAATGGTTCAACATCGTAACTTGGATGATAATTCGTTCTTAAATGTCTTGAAGCTTGTCTTATGCTTTGGGGTCCAAATCGTGCTCCAGGCCTGTAACTAGTTCCAGAGTCAAAAGGAACTCCTACAATTGCAACATCACAACTTTCAACATCTCTTAATTCTGGTAATCTAGCGAAGGTTGATGGTCCAGCATATCTTGGTACTATTGTTCCACTTACTGGTTGGATTGGTTTTTTATTTTTATCTTTCAATTTTTAGAGCTATTTCTATGAATAAATTCAGCTGCTTTTTTAAAATCATTGATATTTTTTTGATACATAGAAACCTCTTTATTCGAATTTGAAGAAACTAGAATTATTATTAAAGCAATTATAATAGCTGCTGCATAATAAAATGGCATTTTTTTCTTCCAAGATATTAGAATTTTTGTTGCGTTGTCTACTTGTTTTTTTGTTGGTCTATTTGCCATGATGTTAGTTTACCAGAGGTTTGCCAGTTTTCAATGTATGTTTAATTCTTTCTTGAGTTTTTTCTGTCTCAATTAGCTTCATAAATGCTTCTAACTCTAATTTATATAAATCATCCTCTGATAAAGTTTTTTCTAAAGCAGTGTCTCCGCCACTCAAAACTTTTGCTAGTTCTTTTCCAACTTTCATTCCATGATCAAGAATAATTTTTTCATTGTATAATTTTTCTAACATTTTTACCATTTTGTCATAAACATTTTTTCCTGACAGTTTAAATGTACATTCCTCTGGGGGAGAAAAATCTTTATTATTTTGAATTATCTCTTTAGAAACCTGTAATAAACTATTTCTGCTCATTATTTTTTTATCCTCTGGTCTTAAATATTTTAAAGGCTCAGCTTCAATTGGTGATGTAGCAGTTTTAGCGTAACCAATAATATCAAATACTTTTAAAGGAGCATAATCAGGATCATTTTTAGCTTCTTCAGTTTGAGACCATCTCCAAAGCATTTCTTTACATCCTCCACCTGCTGGAATTAATCCAACCATAGTCTCAACTAAGCCAACTACAATGTTTGTATGAGACGCAACAAAGTTACTTTGACATAAAACCTCAAAACCACCACCCAATGCCAACCCTGATGGTGCTGATACAACTGGATACTTAGAATATTTTAAATGTTTGCAAGTCTCTTGAAAATATTTAACAAACTTTTCAATAGATTTAAAATCTCCTTTATCTGCAAAATTCATTGTGTAAGACAAGTTCACACCTGCTGAAAATTGCATCGCCTCATTTATTATTATTAAAGGTTTGTCAGTTGCATTTTTTAAGCTATCCATTGAGTCATAATCTAAAGCATTAGCCTTAGTTATGAATTCAACAATATTAAAATCATCAAATCTATAAGTTTCAGCAGAGTTATTTTTATCTAATTTAGTTGCTCTAGGTTTTATTTTTCCTAAAGTTTCTAAATCAGTATATTGTTGTCTTTCACCATAAAAGTTTTCGTCTTTACTTTGAGATAAGTTTTCAAGAAACTTATTGTTTTCAAATGTATCTATTCTTTCAAAAAAATTTTTAACACCGATTTCTTTTAACATTTCAAAAGGTCCCTTAGACCAGTTAAACCCTAGTCTCATTGCTTCATCGATATCATTAAATTTATCTGTAATACCTGGAACTAAAGATGAAGCATATTTTATAATTTTTGAAATTACAGACCAAGCGTATTCGCCATATTTATCTTTTCTGTTTATAAGACCAACAATATCCATTTTTTCTGATCCTAAATTAAACTTTTTAGATAGTGAATATTCACCTGTTTCTAAGTTTATACCCTCTAGAATTTTTTTATTATCAAACTTATTCATTCTATAGAAACCACCTTTTCCTTTTCTTCCAGTGTACCCAGTTTCTATAAGTTTTTTAACTAATGGTATTTCTTTTGCTACAATTTGAAAGTCGTCAGTTTCTGGAAGTTCTTTTATAAAACTTTTTAAAACATCGGCCATCAAGTCAATTCCAATTAAATCATAGAGTCCAAATACACCTGTTTTAGGTATTCCCATCGGTCTCCCAAAAACGGCGTCAGCTTCTTCAATTGTTAATTTCATTTTAAAAGCTTCAGTCATAGCCACCTGCATAGCATAGACACCAATTCTATTTCCTAAAAATCCTGGGGTATCATTACAAATTAATGCTCCTTTTCCTAAATCTTTTTCACAAAAACTTTTAAGTGAGTTTATTTGATCTAAATCATTATTCTCATTTTTTACAATTTCTAACAAATCCATATATCTGACTGGATTAAAGAAGTGAGTTATACAAAAATCTTTTTTTTCTTCATCTGAAAGTTTTTCTGAAAGAACTTTAATTGGAATAGAGGATGTATTTGAAGAAACTATTGATCCTTTCTTTCTTTCTTTAAAAATTTTTTCATAAATATTATGTTTAATATCAATTCTCTCAACGACAGCTTCAACTATCCAGTCTGCTTCACCGACTTCGTTAAAATTATCATTTATATTTCCAATATTAATATTATTTATTTTTGACTTATCTATTAATAAAGGAGGTCTAGACTTTAAAATTCTTTCTCTAGCTTTTTCAGAAATTTCAGTGGTTAAGTCTAACAATGTTACTGGAACATTTGCATTACATAATTGAGCAGCTATTCCACTACCCATTGTACCTGACCCTATAACTACTACTTTATTAATTTTCATAATGAGAATTAAAACTTATAATGAATATCTTATTCAAGAGCAACTTAAAGCCATTATATATTTTAATATTATTATTTAATTATTTTTGTAATTGATGGAATTATTGCCACTGCTAGAGCAATTTTGAATAATTCACTTGGTAAAAAAGGATATAGACCGCCAGCTAAAGCCTTTTCATAACCGATAACTGAGCCCAAATAACCCACCCCAAAAATAAAAATAATAGAGGTTGCTATCAAAAGAGAAAATAAACTTTTAATATAAGAGTCGTTAAAATTTCTTTCTGCTAAATAGCCTACAACACCAGCTGCAATAGTCATTCCATAAAGATAGCCAGCCGTAGGACCTGTTAAATAAAGTAATCCACCGCCTTTTGCAAAAACTGGAAGTCCAATAGCTCCTTCGAAGAGATATAATATGAGTGTAAAAAACGCTAACTTTGAACCGAATGTCATTCCGATGATAAAAACTGCAAAAGTTTGCATTGTCATTGGAACTGGCCAAAATGGAACTTGAACTTTTGACGAAAAAGCTAGGATAAGTGTACCTATTATCATCAAAGAAATATTCTGAAAATAAGTATTTATTCTAAAATCTGATAGTAAATTTTTAATCAAAGTCGAATTATTTTTCATCTTAAAACTATTTAAACATACTTGAATGCAAAGTTAAAATAATAAATATAAAATTTTAATTAATCTGGTTTTTTTGTAATTCTTTTAATGGTATGTGGCATCTGATAGAGTTTCCACTGTTAGTTATTTGCCATGGTGGTATCTCATTTTTACAAATATCACCTAATATTCTTGAACATCTCCCCTGAAAACTACACCCTTTTTGAGGTGGCTTTTCTTCTACGATATCTTCAGCAACTAATTTTGGTTTGATATCTGGATCTGGTTCTAACACCGCTCCTAATAAAACTTCTGTGTAAGGGTGTGATGGAAATTGATAAACATCTTTTGATGGTCCCACTTCACACAATCTTCCTTGATAAAGAACAGCAACTCTATCACTTATAGCTCTTACGACAGCTAAATCATGTGAAACAAATATATATGTGGTCCCAAAATCTTCTTTAAGTTGTTGTAACAAATTTAATACGGCCGCCTGAACTGATACGTCTAACGCAGATGTTACCTCATCACATAATATTATATCTGGTTTAGCAGCAAAAGCTCTTGCAACTGCAACTCTCTGTTTTTCACCTCCAGATAATTGTCTAGGGTACCTAGACATATAAAATTCACCCAGTCTTACTTTTTGTAATAGCTCTATAATATTTTTTTTTAATTCTTCACCCTTTAAACCAAAATATAACTTTAATGGTTGTGCTATTATTTCTTCAACAGTATGGTTTGGGTTTAAAGACTCATCTGGATTTTGAAAAATTAATTGAATAATTCTTAAATCATTGGGATCTCTCTCTTTAAGGTCAGACGATAAGTTTCTTTTTTGATCAAATTTTATTATTCCACCTTTGGTTCTGAGTAACCCAGCAATAGATTTGAGAATTGTTGATTTTCCACTACCTGACTCTCCAACTAGAGCTATAGTTTCACCCTTCTTAATATTAATATTAATATCTTTAACGGTTGGGTTATCATCAGAAATTCTATTTAACACTTGATCTAAAAGTTTTTGCTTAGCGTAACTTATTGAAACTTCTGAAATATTTAATATTTCTTTATCCTGCAAACTCGTCTTAATTTTATTAACAGTTTGATTAACCTGACTGTCATTCATTAAACTCTTATGATTAAAACATCTAACACTAGTATTTAATTCCTCTAAGTACTCAAGTTGAGGAGAGTTACTTTTACATTTTTCCTCTGAAAAATCGCACCTTTCAAAGAAACTACAGCCTCTATGCATTGTTCCAGGTTGAGGTTGGCTACCAGGCATTGATTGTGGAAGTCCTGCAAGTGATAATTTTGGTATAGATTTAAGCAAACCATAGGTATACGGATGAATTGGTTTCTTAAGAATATCTCGAGAGGGTCCCTCTAAAACTATTTCACCAGAGTACATTACAATAATACGGTCACTTACTTGAGCTATTGCTCCCAAGTCATGGCTTACATAAACCATTGATGTTCCTGTGTCTTTCGCAATGAAGTTAAGAAGTTCTAAAACGTGAGCTTGTGTAGTTACATCTAAGCCAGTTGTAGGCTCATCCAATAGTAGAAGGTCAGGGGTTCCCGCTAATGCCATAGCAACAGCAACTCTCTGTTGTTGTCCCCCTGAAAGTTCATGAGGATATCTTAGAGCAATTGTTTCTGGTGAGGGAAGTCTCACTTTATTTAACAATTCTGAAATTTTTTGTTCTCTTTCCTCCTCCTTTAAATCAGAATGTAACTGTAATGCTTCATCAATTTGATAACCTATTTTTAAATTTGGTGTTAATGCCTGTCCAGCATTTTGTGGTATCATTGCAATTTTTCTACCTCTGATTTTTTCCAAATCTCTATTTTTCATTTTCAAAAGATTTGATGAATTAAATTCACATTCTCCACCAATAGTATAGAGACCATGTTTAACATACCCCATCATTGCTAGTGCGAGAGTACTTTTTCCAGATCCAGATTCTCCAACAATACCAACGGTTTCACCTTTTTTAATGTTTGTACTTATATTTCTAAGTATTAAAATCTCTTCACCTTTTTTACTTTTAAATCCAATAGATAAATTTTTTACTTTTTGAATTATTTCAGTCATTTTTAAACTGGAGCTTTTGTTGATCTATCTATACCTAATGCTTTAGCAAAAGCATCGGCTGTCAAATTGATACCAATTATTAAACTACTTAAACCAACTATTGGGGCTATTACTGACCAATAAGCAAAAGACATTAAACCTCTAGCATTTGATATCATAAGTCCCCAATCTGGAGTTGGAGGACTAACACCAAAACCTAGGAATGACAAAGAACTAAAGCCAAGTAGCATCCATGACCATCTCATTGCACCTTCCACTAAAATTGCATCTCTTACATTTGGAATTATCTCATTCCATATTATTGAAAAGTTACTATGACCTCTTGCTCTAGCGGATACAATAAAGTCTTTTGCAATAACATCATGGGTTGCGGCTCTTGCTACTCTTACAATTCCTTTACCATAAAAGAAACCCAAAGCTGGTATTAATACCTCAGTTGATGTACCTAACAAAGATACAATTAACAACATTGCTAATATCCAAGGTATAGATAAAAATGCATCAACAATTCTCATCACTATATCGTCAGTTTTTCCACCAACTAGTCCACAAAAAATTCCAAGTAGCCCTCCCCAAAGCAAAGCAATCAAAGATCCAAAAAAAGTTATTGTCAGAGCTGTTCTTCCACCTAAAATTGTTCTTGTAAAAACATCTCTTCCAAGATCATCCGTTCCAAACCAATATTCAGCAGATGGAGCCTGGAGCATTAAAGTAGGATTTATTGCTTTAAAATCATATGGCGCAATATATGGGCTAATAAATGCAAGAATTACATGAAAAATCAATATGCTTAAACCAATAAATCCTGATGGCCTTGAAGCCATTGTAATTATTATTTCAGAGACTTTTGCAAAATTACTTTTCTTTTCTTCCTGATAAATATTATCTAATTTCATATTATTTTCTTATCTGTAAAGTCTTTAATCTTGGATTAAGCATTAATGTCATAAGATCCGCCAATAAATTTATACTAACGTATATAGATGCAAGAATTATTGCTAATGCTTGAACTGTAGGTAAATCTCTATTTGAAATCGACTCAATAACCAATCTTCCAAGACCTGGGTAGTTAAATACAACTTCAGTTACAACAACGCCACCTAATAACCACGCAATTGTTAATGCTACAACATTAATAGCAGGTAACAATGCATTTGGTAAAACATGTTTAAAAACCATTTTCCAATATGGAACACCTTTTAAAATTGCCATTTGAACATATTCACTTGCCATAACTTGAATGACGCTTGATCTCACCATCCGTGCCATGTGAGCTGTCATAATCATTGCAATTGCTATTACTGGTAAAATTATATTAGGTAATAGTTCTAAGAATGAAACATCAGTTGGAACAATTACAATTCCTGGTAACCACTCTAACCATATTGCGATTATTAAGATTAATAAAGTAGCACTGATAAACTCTGGAATAGTCATAGCAAATATAGTTACTGTTGAAATTGCTACATCGGGTAATTTATCTCTCCAAAGAGCAGTTACAATTCCAAGTATTAAAGCAATTGGTATACCAATAAAAATAGCAGCTGAGGCTAGAACTAATGAATTTTTTATACGTGGTCCTAGAACCTCTTTAATTGGCATTTCTCCACTTAAAGAGTAACCAAAGTCTCCTTGAATAGCATTTACTGCCCAGGATACATATCTTTCATATGCAGGAACATTCAAACCTAATCTTCTATAGCAAGCTTCTAATTGTTCACCAAATGCTTGTCTTTCAAGATATGTTGTGCAAGCATCACCAGGTAAAATTTCTGTTCCAACAAAAGTGATTAAAGATACAATAAATAAAGTTATTAGACCTAACAGAATTCTCTTTATAATTAAAAAAAGCATAAGAATACTTAAATTTTAAATTATTTATTTAGAAATGAAAGAGGTTTTACAGGCCTACTTAAAGGCCTGTAAAACAAAATTATTATTGAACGCTAACTGTATGCCATCTAATTGAAAAATACTCAACTTCATCGAGATTTTTCACTTTAGAAGATGTAACAACCAGTCTAGATACATGGTAAGGAATCATAGTTCCAGATTCTTCCCATAGTGTTTTCTGGGCATTGATGTACGCTGCTTTTCTTTTGCTAAATTTTAACTCACCTCTAGCTTCAGCTAAATTTTTGTCAAAAGATGCACTTTTGTAGAAAGACTCGTTCCATTTTGCTTCACTATGGTATGCTTCATGCAAAATACTGTCTGCTGGTCTCTCATTCCAACGTGTCATTGCTACTGCCTTTTTCATCCAAGTTTCATTCCAATAACTTTTTGAAGGTGTCATTTGAATATCTGCTCTAATGTTAGCTTTTGCAAATTGTTGTTGTAAAACTTCAGCAATAGTTGGCCATGTTGGTTCTTTTGTAGAAACGTGAATTGTCATATCAATTCCATCTGGATAACCTGCTTCAGCAAGTAATTTTTTTGCAGTTGCTGGTTGAGGTGGACAACTCTTCTTCATTCTGTATTGATCAGAAGGTGCAACAGGAGTATCACAAGATACTGTTGCTGCTCCAGCCATAACTAGATCAACTAATTCTTGTCTATCTACTGCTATTCTGACAGCCTTCCTTACTCTCACGTCATCAAATGGTGCAACATCTGTTCTCATTACCATGCCTCTCCAGTTTCCTGTAGGTATAACTGAAACTTTAAACTTTGAATTACCATCAAATATTTTTTTCTGATTGAATGGAACATATCTGTTCATATCAATTTGACCTGTAAGTAGAGCTTGAATTCTAGCTTGACCATCTGGGATAGCTATCACATGTACTTCGGCAAGTTTAGGTGCTCCTTCCCAATAATCTGGGTTAGCTTTAAGAATTGTTGTTCCTTCAGCATCAAACTTTTCTACTATAAAAGGTCCAGTTCCCATACCTGTTTTTCCAATAGTATCTCCTGATCCATTAGGTATCATTCTTAGTCTATAATCAGTTAATAAAAGTGGAAAATCTGCAAAAGATGTATTTAACTTCATTTTAACTGTGTGTGAGTCTACAATCTCAATATCTGTTACTGCACTCATACTTTTCTTTGCAGGCGAACCAATTTCAGGATCTTTAACTCTCATCAAAGAATATTTTACATCCTCTGCATCAAAATCAGATCCATCATGAAACTTAACACCTTTTCTTAAGTTAAAAGTCCATTCTGTTGCATCTGCATTTCCCGACCAGTCAGTTGCAAGCTCAGGAGATGTAACCCCTTTAAGATCTTTTCTTACAAGACGATTCTGTGTCATTATTACTACCTGAAACAATCGTCCTTTAGTAATTGCGTCTAAATTTGTATCTTTTCCAAAACCTACATCATGAGATAATTTAAAAACTCCACTTGATGCATTGGCAAAAGAAAACGTTACAAATAGTGATACCAGTGAAACTGATATTAATTTAAAAATGTTTTTCATAATTTCCTCTCTTTAAAAAGTAAAAGGTAACAATTAGCAACTTATATAGCAACAGTGAAAATGGTTCTTTTTTATTTGTTTTATTGATGTATTTTGATTATTTAAAAAAAAAATAATGAAAGATTTAATCAACAAATATAGGTTTACAGTTAAGCCTGTTAGCCTTGAAAATTCAAACACTTTGGAGCTTGCAAGGTCAATTCAAGTTCACCCCCTAACATACCAGGAGCTCCCCTACGACCCTGAATATTCTAATTATGCTGGAAGATTAACACTTGAGAAATTATCAAATGTTAGTTCCGAAGAAATGTATTGGAAAGGAAGGCAAGAAATAATATTTAGACATACGGGTGAGCATCCATTTGAAATATCTGGTCCGGATTCATTAAAATTATTACAAAAAATATTTCCAAGAGATGTATCAAAAATATCAAAAGGGAGATGTTCTTATCAGTTTGCTTGTTATCATGATGGAGGAATGATTACAGATGGAGTTCTATTAAAAATTGAAGAGGATAAATATTGGTTTACTCAAGCAGATGGGGATCTTTTTTCTTGGTATAAAGCTCACTCTAAAAATATGGATGTTGAAATAAAAGACCCAGAAGTATGGGTAAGTCAAATCCAAGGTCCTTTATCAATGAAACTGTTAGAAAATATAACAGATGGATTTTCTGAAAATGACTGGAAATATTTTGATTGGAAAGAATTACAAATCTTAGATCAAAAAGTAATTATAAGTCGAAGTGGTTTTACAAACGAACTAGGTTGGGAAATTTATTTTCGACCTGAAAATGAGACTGAAAAAATAGGAGATTACATTCTTGAGGAAGGAAAAAAACTAGGTATGATTTTAGTCGCCACACCAGGTTTTAGATGTAGACGAATTGAGGCAGGTCTACTATCTGCAGGACAAGATTTTACAAAAAAAACAAATCCATTTTCAGTTGGTCTTGGGCGTTTTATAAATTTTGATAAAAAGGATTTTATCGGAAAAGAAGCTCTTATGACGTCAGACAAAAAATGTAAGACATGGGGAATTAGAGTTGCGGAGGGGACTGCTATTAAAGGTGAAAGTATTAAAATAAATGAAAAAAATATTGGTAAAATAACTTCTAGCACTTGGTCACCATATCAAATTTGTGGAGTTGGTATTGTACACCTCAATAATGATGAAAATGGACCAGGGGATGTTGTTGATGTTAAATGCACTGATGGGAAAGTTCATAAAGGAGAAATCTGTAAATTACCAATGTATGATTCCAAAGGAGACATTGTTAGAGGTCTAAATAGAAATATTCCTAAAGTACCTAATCCGTGGCCTGGTATTAAAACCACAAATTAAAAAAATTTATTAAGTGAAGGCTAAAAAACAAATAATAGCAGTTGGAGGTGGTGGTTTCACTCATAATGAGGATGGTGATTTAGATCAATTTTTTTTAGATCAAATAGGTAAAAAAAACTGCTCTATAGGATTTCTGCCAACAGCTAGTAATGATGATACCAAAAAAACTGAGCTATTCTATAAAAGATTTAAAAATACTAACTTTAAAGTTTCTCACTTCAACCTTGTCTCCAATGTTAAGGGTTTTGAAAACTGGATTTCAAATTTAGATGCAATTTATATTGGTGGAGGAAATACTAAATTCATGCTCGACTTATGGAAAAGAAATAATTTAATTAATATTTTTAAAGAAGTTTATAACTCAGGAATAATTGTTTCTGGTGTAAGTGCTGGAGCTGCATGTTGGTTTGATTATTTTCTCACAGACTCAGATGGACCTGGCTTTAAACCGTTAAGTGGTATTGGACTTATATCTGGAAGTTTTACCCCACATTATTCAGATGCAAAAAGAGCAGATAAATACAGAGAAAATATAAAAAATAAAACTTTACCAAGTGGTGTAGCTGTTGATGATGGGGTTGCCGTACTTTTTATTGACGGAAAACCAACGGAGGTTTATTCTTCTAGAGAATGTCATAATGCTTATTTTGTTGATCAAAATAAACAACTTAATTTAAAAGAATATATTAAAGTTAATAATGAGTGATAATATTTTACCAAGTCAAAAAATTTTTAGCATTAAAGACGCAAGGGAACTTTCACGTAAACGTCTACCTAAATTAGTTTTTGATTTTATTGATGGTGCATCTGGAGATGAAAAATTAGCAGAAATAAATAGCATAGCTTTAGATCAAATTAGACTTGAACCTAAAGTTTTAAGAAATGTTGAAAAGAGATCTCTTAAGAAAAAAGTATTAGGTTATGAATTTGATTTTCCCTTGGGTTTTGCTCCAATGGGAATGACTAATTTATCATGGCCTGGAGCTGACTCTATGTTAGCAGCAGAAAGTGCAAGAAATAATATACCTACATGTGTTTCTATGGCTTCTACGACAACTTTAGAAAAAATGTATGAACTATCAGAAGGTCATTCATGGATGCAACTATATATATTTCAGGATGAAAATTTTGTTATGGAACTTTTAGATAGAGCTAAGAATACTGGATATGAAGTTGCAATATTAACAGTAGATGTTCCAGTACTATCCAGACGAACTAGAGACGATAAAAATGGTTTCTCCTACCCTTTTAAGATTGGTCCAAAACAATTTTTTGATTTTGCAACTCACCCTACTTGGTCTTTATCAACTTTACTAAACGGCATTCCTAAACCAATGAACTATGTAACATCTAAAAGTGGAGACGGTATTTTTAAAAGAAAAGAAAGTAGAGGATCTACTGATTGGGACACTCTTAAGAGAGTGAGAGATAAATGGAAGGGTAAACTTATAATTAAAGGAGTAATGTCTCCTGATGATGCAGTGCAAATCAAAGAGGCAGGCGCTGATGCAATTCAAGTTTCAAATCATGGAGGCAGACAATTAGATAGTGCTACAGCAGCAATAAATATGCTTCCATTAATCAGAAAATCAGTAGGAAATGATTTTCCTTTAATCTTTGACAGTGGAATAAGAAGTGGAAGTGATATCGTTAGAGCACTTGCATTCGGTGCGGATTATGCAATGATTGGTAGGCCCGTAATGTATGCAATGGGCGCTGATGGAAGAAAGGGATTAAGGAGAATTGTGGAAATAATTAAAGAAGAAGTCAGCACTACTTTAGGATTAGTAGGATTAAATGATATTAATGATGTTACTTCTAAGATAGTAATAGAGAATACTATTAATAAGGTTAATTATTAAATGAGTGAAAATAAAATCAGAGGTGGAGCCTTGCTTGCTAGGGCTTTAAAAGATAAGGGAATTAGTAAAGTTTTTACTCTTTCGGGGGGTTTTTGTAATCCAGCAATTGAAGGTTTTGCTGAGTGCCAAATTGAAGTTATAAACACTCCTCATGAGCAGATTGCTGGACATTTAGCAGATGGCAATACAAGAATTACTCGTAAACCATCAGTATGTTTAGTTGGACCTGAAGGATTTACTAACGCTGTCCCTTCAATGATGGAAGCTTGGGGTGAAAGAAGTCCTATTATTTACATTACAGGATCTAGTAGTCTTAAAAGACAAGGTTCAGGTGGTTTTAAGGAAATTGACGATGTTTCAATTGCAGCCCCTTTAACAAAATATAGCGCAAGTATTACTGATGGAACTAGAATAAGAGAATTTGTAGACAAAGCATATCATATTGCAACTAACGGGTATCCTGGTGCTGTACATCTTAGTCTTCCTGTTGATATAATGTTTTCATCTTTTGAAGAGGAAGTTGGTTTAGAAGAAAGACCATATTCTCAAAAAGCAAAACCTATAGCCAAAGCGTGGCCAGATCCAAATTCACTTTCAGAAGTCTTAGAACTTGCTTGTAATTCAAAAAAACCAGTTATCATTGGTGGACACGGTGTTTGGTGGTCACATTCAGAAAAAAATCTTGAAGCAGCTGGTAACAATTTAAATATACCAATTTTTAATGTTCCGTATCATCAAAAATTATTAGGAGAAGAAACTAATGCTTACATGGGGTTGGCTGATATACATCAATACCCTCCTTCAGAATTTGCATTGCACAATTCAGATCTGGTTCTTGTAATTGGAGCGCGATTGGATAATCAATTAAATTTTGGAAATCCACCTTTTATACCAGAATCAACAAAATTAGTTTGTGTAAATGGTTCACATGAAGAATTAGAACTTAATAGAGCTGCAGATTTAAGTTTACTAAGTGATCCTGGTGTTTTTTTAGATACATTATCTAACTTAAAAAAAAATAATAAATGGTCTTTAGGTGCAAATTGGTTTGAAGAAAATAAAAAAATGAAGAAAGAATGGGTTGATAAATCTTTGAAAGATTTAGAAATTGAAGCTGAAGTATCAAAAAAAAACGGAGGAAAAATTCACCCTCTACAACTTTCATTGGATGTTCAAGATGCAATGAATGAAAATGATTGGCTTGTAATTGATGGAGGAAATACTCATTTTTGGTCAGAAATTGCAATCAACATTGCAGGTTCCAAAGGGAAAAAATTAAAAGGAATATTACATCCTGGAACTTTTAGTATGTTAGGTGTTGGAGTTTCATTCGCTCTTTCTGCTAAAAATCATAATCCAGATTCTAATGTAGTTCTGATTAGTGGTGATGGTGCATTTTTATCAGGAGGTATGTCTATTGAAAGTGTATTTTATGAAAAAAAACCTATTACTGTTGTAATTGATAATAACGGGGGCCTTGCTTCAATTGGCCAGCAACAAGAGAGGTTATTTAAAAGTGGAAAAAGTGTGGGAACTGATTTCCGCGATATACCATTTCACAAGATATTTGAGGGTTTTGGAGGACATGGAGAATTAGTTAATAAAAGAGAGGAACTAGGTCCAGCACTTAAAAGGGCAATGGAAAGTGGAAAACCTGCATGTGTAAATGTTAAAGCAAAACCTGTATTAAGCCCAATAGTCTCTGCTGTTGCAAGTAAAAGAGAAAAATCATCAATAGAATAATTGTGGCAACTTTCTCTTCTCATTTATTAGATGCAACAAATGGCTCACATGCTGCAAATATTGATGTAATTATTTATCAAATTACTGAAAATGGAGAGAAGAAAGTTTTCTGCGAAACTAAATCTGACGAAAGTGGCCGAATACTCCAAGAATTTGAATTAAGTAAAGACGACTGCAAGTGTGAGTATGAAATGGTTTGTAAATCTGGAAATTATTTTTCAGAAAAAAAAATAGTTTCAGAAATTAACATTAAATTTAAGATGGAAGATAAAAATAAAAAATATCATATTCCAATTATAATTTCTAAAAATAGCTACTCAGTTTGGTGGTCTAAATAAAATGAGTAAAGAAAATTTAATTCCACAAAAAAATATAAAACTAAATATGTCTAGGCGTATAAGACGAACTCCGTTTACTAATAAAGTAGAAGAATGTGGAGTATCTGATTTTACTGTTGTCAATCATATGCTACTACCAAAAGGTTTTAAAAATACCATTGAGGAGGATTACTGGCATTTAAGGGAACAGGTTCAAGTGTGGGATGTATCTTGTCAAAGACAAGTACAAATTAAAGGTCCGGATGCTGAAAAAATTGTACAAAAAATGACACCTAGATCCATAAAAAAAATGGAAACAGGTAAATGTTTTTATATCCCAATAATTGATGAAACAGGCGGTATGATTAACGATCCAGTTTTATTAAAACTAGATGACGATATGTTTTGGATTTCAATTGCAGACTCAGATATTTTACTTTGGGCAAAAGGTATTGCTTTAGGATCAAAATTAAATGTAGAAATTATCGAACCAGACGTATACCCACTAGCTATTCAGGGTCCCAAATCTGAAGATCTTCTAGTTTCAATATTTGGAGAAGATATAAAGAAGTTAAAATTTTTTAATTTTAAAGTTTTTGATTTTTTAGGAACTAAACAAATTATTGCTAGATCAGGGTATAGTAAACAAGACGGTTTTGAAATATATTTTAAAGGATTTGAAACTCATTTTAATGAAATAGAACTTGGAGAAAAACTTTGGGACACTGTTTGGAAGAATGGACAAAAATTTAACATTTCCCCAGGATGCCCAAATTTAATTGATAGAATTGAGGCAGGGTTAATGTCTTACGGAAATGATTTTACAAGAGAAAATAATCCTTTGGAGTGTAATCTTGAAAAATACTGCAAACAAGAAGATGATCACGATTTTATAGGTAAAAAAGCTTTAAGAAAGATTCAATCTGATGGAATAGTTCAAAGGATGAGAGGAATTTTGTTTGATGGAAATCCATGTAAGCCAACCGGTGTGCCTCTACCAGTATATTCAAAGGATAATGAAAAAATTGGCCAAATTGCTTCTGGAATATATTCTCCAAGATTTAAAAAAAATATTGGTCTTTCTATGATTTTAAAAGATTACTGGGAAATTGGAAATGAGGTTTTTGTAAATACTTTCAATGGAAAAAATAGAAAAGGCATTATAACTTCTTTACCATTTCCAGATTAACCTTATATTTATAATTATGTTTAAACCTGTTATTACCGGCTTCTCTAGATCACCTTTTACAATGGCGAGAAAAGGTGCCCTAGTAGATACAAAACCAGTAAATTTATTAGCAGAGGTGATTAAAAATTTAGTTTCCAAGTCAAATGTTAAAAAATATGATATTGAAGATATTATTATTGGTTGTGCATTTCAAACTGGAGAGCAATCATTTAATATTGGAAAGTTGACAACATTTTTAACTAATATGGATGTCAAAACTTCAGGAATGACAGTTGATAGATGGTGTGGTTCATCAATGGAGGCTATTCATATTGCAGCAGGTAAAATTTCATTAGGTGCAGGAAAAGTATTTATATGCGGAGGAGTAGAAAGTATGACCAGAGTTAATACAGGGTTTGATCCAATACCTTATCCTGAAAATAAAAACGATAATCCTCACGTATATTTTTCAATGGGAACTACCGCAGAAAATGTTGCAAAAAAATATAATATCTCAAGGCATGAACAGCAGGAATTTGCGATCTCAAGTCATCAAAAAGCACATGAAGCTCAAACAAAAGGGAATTTTAAAAATGAAATAGTATCTATTGGTGATTGTGATACTGACGGAAATATTAGACCAGGTAGTACAATGGAAAAATTAGATGGATTAAAACTTGCATTTGACGAAAATGGTACTGTTACAGCAGCAACTTCTTCACCTTTAACTGATGGTGCGGCTGCAACATTAATTTGCGAAGAAAATTATGCAAAAGAAAATAACTTAAATATTCTGGGAAGAATTGTGTCTACAGCAGTGCAAGGCTGTGATCCTGACTATATGGGATTAGGTCCAATTGGAGCATCGCGAAAAGCTTTGGAGAGAGCTAATTTGACAGCAGATAAAATTGATATTGTTGAATTGAATGAGGCTTTTGCGTCGCAATCCTTAGCATGTATTAAAGATTTAGGTATTGATAAAGATAAAGTTAATTTAGATGGCGGAGCGCTTGCCCTTGGACATCCTCTTGGAGCAACAGGCGCAAGAATTACAGGCAAAGCTGCTGAATTACTTAAGAGAGAAAATAAAAAATATGCACTTTCAACTCAGTGCATTGGTTTAGGTATGGGAATTGCTACAGTGATTGAATCTGTAAACTAATTTATCTATTTATTCCTCTTAATCTCTCAGATCTTCTTCTTAAAAGCTCTGCTGTTACTAAAATTAATACTGATAAAACTATTAAGCAAGTTGCTACTGCTAAAATTGTAGGACTAAGCTGCTCTCTAAGACCTGTCCACATTTGAATTGGAATTGTTGTATTATCTAAGCCTGCTAAAAATAATACAACTACAACCTCATCAAATGATGTAACAAAAGCAAACAAACCTCCAGAAATAACGCCAGGAAGTATTAACGGTAAAGTTATTTTCATAAAAGTATTAAATGGATTGCTTCCTAAGCTAGAAGCAGCCCTAGTAATACTATGATCAAATCCAGAAAGAGTTGCGGTTACTGTTATAACTACAAATGGAGTTCCTAAAATAATATGCGCTAAAATTATTCCTAAATGTGTTGCAGCTAAACCTACTTTTGCCATGAAAAAAAAAATTGCAACGCCAGATATAATTAGAGGAACAATCATTGGAGAAATTAAAGTTGCCATAATCAGACCTTTGTATGGCATATGTCTACTACTCAAACCAAGTGCTGCTAGCGTACCAAGTATAATCGATCCTATCGTTGCAAATATAGCAATGATAAAACTATTCTTTGCTGCTAATCCCCACGGATTTTTCGTACCATAGACCATATCTTTGTACCATCTTGTAGAAAAAGCATCTGGATCAAGTCTCTTCATTCCATCTGTAAAGACTAAAAATTCCTCAGCATTAAATGATAATGGAAAAATTACAAATAAAGGTGCAATTAAAAAGAAGAAAACACATCCACAGACAAAAAGATAGAAATAATGCCAAATTCTGTAATGAGGTTGTGTATATTTCGGTAAAGCCATAATTATCCCAGTTTAATATTATCAACTCCTACAAGTTTGTTATAAATCCAATAGATAACAAGTACTCCTGTCAAAAGCATTAAACCCATCGCAGATGCAAAACTCCAATCTAAAGTACTCTTCATGTGATAAGCTATTTGGTTACTGATAAGTGTTCCAGAAGCTCCACCTACCAAAGCTGGAGTTATGTAATACCCAATTGCAAGAATAAATACTAATAAGCAACCTGCCCCAATACCTGGAATTGTTAGCGGGAAATAAACTTTAAAAAAAGCTACTGCTGGAGTAGCACCTAAAGACTTACCTGCTCTCATAAGGCTTGGAGAAATTGTTTTCATAACACTGTACAAAGGTAATACCATAAATGGTAAAAGTATTTGTGTCATTGCAACATAAGTCCCGGTCTTGTTATACATCATCTCCGGTCTGTTATCGTCGGTCACAAGGCCAATCCAAACAAAAAAGTCATTAACGATTCCTTGTTGTTGTAACAAAATCATCCAACTGGCTGTTCTTACAAGTAATGAGGTCCAAAACGGCAACAGCACACAAATCATTAGCAAGTTGCTATACTTCATTGGAAGAGTTGCTAATAAATGTGCAATTGGATAGGCCATTAAAAAACAAAATAAAGTTACAAAAAATGCCACTTCTAAAGTTCTTGACCATAAAATTCTATGAATTCTTCTATCTTCAGCTACCTGAACAATTTTGCCATCTTCGTTTGAGTACATATCAACACCCTTTAAATATTTAGAGTAAGTATATGCTGGGGCTCTTCTTTTAATTGCTCTCCAATATTCAACATTTCTCCACCTTTTATGAACTTTCATGATCTGCTCTTTATAGTTTCCTTCCTCAAATTTCTTTTGCTTTCTTGCTAATTTTTTCAAAACACTCTTAAAACCATTTTTTTCATAGTTTAATTGAGTTTGTAATTTTCCAGCGGTCTTATTTTTTACTAAAATTTTGTAATCCAGATAAAACGCCTCGAATACTTCTTCTGATGGAAGTTCTTTTCCATCCCACTGTTCCATAGCTTTAAATGTTTTAGGCAACATGTTGGTAACCATCTTGTCGTCAATACTTCGTGAAAACATATCAGCAATTGGAACTATGTAAGTTATGATAAGAAATAAGAGTAATGGGGTTACTAAAAGAAATGCTTTTATTTTATTTTTTTTTTCTGCTTTTTTAAGACTTTCCTCTAAAGGAATTCCATCAGTAGATAGTATTTTTTGTGTTTCTGAGCTCATAAAAAAAAGGGCGGTTACAATAACCGCCCTTAATATAATATAAAATTAAAGTGTTTAAAACTTTAATTATTTAATACTAGCTTTCATAGCTTCCCACTGTTCACCAAGCTCTGTACCATTATCAGCCCAGTACTCTGCGTTCACTAAGAAGTATTTTTTAAGGTTAGCTGGTGCTGTTGGCATATGTGGAACCATATTTGTTTTTCCATCCTTGTACCAAGGCTCTCCTGCTTCCATTACTGCTATTGATGATTTTCTCCATGGAGCATATGCAATATATTTTGCACTTCCTGCTAACATTTCAGTATTTGTCATCATGGCTAAAGCTTTTTTAGCATCCGCTTCGTTTGGTCCACCTTTTACTAATGCAAAATATTCGTAGTCAAGACCTTGACCGTCCCAAACTTGAACTATTGGAGCACCTTCTCCTACTGCTGCATTGAAAAATCTACCATTCCAACCAGTAGCCATAACAACTTCACCACTCATTAATAATTCAGGTGGTTGAGCACCTGCTGACCAAAATACACATCCACCATTTGGATCTTCACAAAGTGCTTTGATTTTGTTCATAGCTCTAGTTACGTAAGCTGGGTCTTCTAATTTTTGGTAAATAAATTCTCCACCCTTACCCATTTTTACACCGTCAGCTGCTAAAGCAATTTCTAGGTTTGTAAGAGCACTTTTGTAAATAGCTCTTTTTCCAGGAAATCTTTTAGTATTAAAGAAATCTTTTATAGTTGATGGAGTGCTTTTTAATAGATCGCTATTGTAAGCATAGTTCCAAGAATATAAAATATTTCCTACAGCACATTTACTAGGCATATCTGTAAAAAAGTCTTCACTTGCAGGTGTACCATCTGGAGCTGGTGGAAAGTCTTTGTCAAAATCAAATTCAACAAAAATACCTTCGTCACATCCATTAATAGTGTCATAAGCAAATACATCTATAATATCCCATGTAATCGCTCCTGCTTCTTTTTGGGCTTTGATTTCTGATAATCCTCCAGAATAATCTACCCATTCGATAGGTATACCCAATGCTTTTGCAGTTGGATCACCATATCCTAGCTTTTGACTTTCTGTATAAGCTCCACCCCATGATGCAACGACTACTGCAAATGCTGATGAAGATACTGAGATAGCAAAAGTTACGGCAAGTAATAATTTACTTAATTTTCTCATTTATCCTCCGTTTAAACGTTTTTTTATAAAAAATGAAGTACAGCAACATAGGAATAGAGAGTCAACAGGGTATTTAGGTTATTATTTAGCTTTTTGGCTTATTTTGGGTCTAAAGCTCTAGCGTCATGACTATTCCAACCAATATTAATCTCATTTCCAAGTTTGATATCTAAATTCTGAGAACTATTTGGAACTTTTAAAATAAATTCTGAATTTCCAAGTAAGTTTAGTCTCACTCTTGTGTGGTCACCGTGATATATAACCTCTTCTATTTTACCTTTTTGATTGTTATCCATTTTATCTTTAGGATTAATCAATGCTCTTTCAGGTCTAATTGATACAGTTGTTTTTTCACCAACAGATTTGACTGAAATTGGATTTGCGATTATTTCACCCTGATCTAGTTTAACTTTGCAGGATCCATTTGATATATCTGAGATTTCTCCAGCGAAAGTGTTATTCTCTCCAATAAACTCTGCTACAAATGAATTTACTGGCTCTTCATATAACTTATCTGGACTTGAGAGTTGCTGAACTTTGCCATCATTAAATACAGCTATTCTGTTTGACATTGTTAATGCTTCACCTTGATCATGAGTAACATACACAACTGTTACACCAATACTCTCATGAATATGTTTAATTTCATACTGCATACTCTCTCTTAAATTTTTATCTAAAGCTCCTAAAGGTTCATCCATTAAAACAACTGATGGATCAAATACCAGTGCTCTTGCTACAGCGACTCTCTGTTGTTGACCACCAGAAAGTTGTCCTGGCATACGATTTCCAAATTCTGATAATGAAACCATTGATAAAGCTTTGTCTACTTTTTTCTCAATATCTTCTTTTGAAATTTTTCTTACCCTTAATGGAAAAGCTAAATTTTCAAAAACCGTCATGTGTGGGAAAAGAGCATAATTTTGAAAAACCATTCCAATACCTCTTTTGTGTGGAGGAATATTTGAAATTGGATTTTTATCTAAATAAATTTCTCCATTAGTTGGTGTTTCAAAACCTGCAAGCATCATTAAGCATGTAGTTTTTCCTGAACCAGAGGGTCCAAGCATTGTTACGAACTCACCTTCTTCGATATCTAAATTTAAATCTTTAACTACTAATACTTTTCCATCGTAACTTTTGTCGACTTTATCAAATTTTACGAAATCTTCTTTTTTTGACATAGATTAGTTTTTAAAACATTTAGTTAAGTTGTTTGCAACAGTTAATTAGCTCTTAATGTGTAACTCTTTTGGAAAATTGCAGAATAATTCACACCCTTTTTCCGTAACTCTTATAGCCTCTGAAGCTTCAACTCCCCAATCACCAAATTGCATTACGGCTATCATATGAAAACACGCATTCGGTACTAGTTCAGTCATTTCTCCTTTATATATATTAAGAGTATGTTCACCCCAATCTGGTGGATAACCTATTCCAATTGAGTAACCAGTTCTTGATTTTTTCTCTATTCCGTATTTATCTAAAATACCCCAAAAAGCTTGAGCTACATCATTTGCAGTATTCCCGGGTTTAGTAGCATCTATTCCAGCTTGCAAAGCTTCGATAGTTTTGTTCATTGTGTCTATTTTTAATTGATCAGGTTTTCCAAGTAAGACTGTTCTGGCCATTGGCGCATGATATCTTTTATATACTCCAGATAACTCAACGATTGTCGCCTCACCTTCTACAAACTTGTCCTGCGTTGCTGTTAAATGAGATGCAGATGTCCCTTTTCCTGTTGGTAAGAGTGTTGCGATACTAGAATACTCTCCACCAAACTCAGGTGTCCCATAGAATAATGTTTTTTGTATATCACCTACTGCATCGCATTGTCTAACACCCGGTTTTATTACCTCCATTGCAGTCTTCATTCCTTTTTCTGAAATTAGTGCAGCAGTTTTCATGTAATTAATTTCTGCGTCAGATTTTTCATATCTTGCCCAATTTACTAATCTTTCTGAATCTTTTATTTTTGCATTCGGTAAACCTTGTTTTATCTTTTCATAACAAAAAGCAGTGAAGTAATGAGCGTCCATCTCCACTCCAATTGAAAGCTTATCCCAATTTCTATCTTTAATGATCTGTACTAAATAATCGTAAGGATGTTTTGGCCATGTATGAATATAATTTTCATCATACACAATTATATTTTCATCTTTAAGATAAGTTTTTATATACGCACCTCCTGAGTCTTGAGCTCTTACAAAACATAAAGGTTCATCAGCATTAACATGAACAATTGCACACTGAGCATAATAAAAAGACCATGCATCATAACCAGTTAAATAATTCATGTTATTTGTGTCGTGAGAAATTAATAGTTCAATTCCTTTATCCTGCATCATCGACTGAACTTTTTTTAATCTTTGTTTAAATTCGTCTTTAGTAAATGACATGAATTTCTATCTAAATAATTTACCAAAACCTTCTACAAGGTTATTTTTATTTATTTGGACCAGAGTATCCCAAATTAATGTCTGGTTACTTGATAAAACAATCGTGTTAAGTTTTTTTTCAAGTTTATCAATTATTGGTAATACAGGAAGAGCTGTACAAGATACAAATAATGCGTCTGCTCCATTTAAATCTATTTTAGACAAGACATCATACAAATAATTTTGGTCTACTTTGCCTATGTCGTAATCTGCATCTATATCAAAATATGAATTGGATGTTATCTCAAATCCCTCTGACTTAAAATATCCCATAACTTCATCATTAAGTTTTTTGCTGTAGGGTGTAAATAGTGAAAGCTTTTTAATGTTTAACTTTTTTAATGCTTTTATTGCGGCTGTACTTGGCGTTGTAACCTGGGCCATTGGTTTTGCTGCTTTTACCTTTTGCTTAATAGAGTTATAACCTGCTGCAATAGTTCCGGAAGTACATCCGTAGACTACGCAATCAATATCTTGATCTGGCAAAATATCTTTTGTTACACTGGTTACTTTATCTGACATTTTAATGAGATTTTCTTTTGTTAAAGGATTATAACACTCTATTCTATTAACAAAAAAATCAATTTCTCTATCCTTAATTACATTAATAAAATCTCTCTCAATCATAATATCACTTGCAAGAGCAATAAGGCCAACTCGTGGATTTGATTTACTTATATATTTTGGTTCTATTTTTGTTGAATTCATATTTTAAAAAAGTGAATATATCATAAGTTCTTGAATTATCATTAATATTAAATGAATTGAATGAATTTTAAAGACACTCTAGTTGCATCACTTGTTCCTATCTTTTTAGGTTTTGGTTTTGTAATTGCCAAACCTGCTTTTGAATCTTTTCCTCCAATACTTCTAATGGGATTAAGATTTGTTTTTGCTGCTTCTATTTTAATTTGGTGGTTTCCTATTCCAAAAGGTTTCTTAAAAAAAATCTTTATCGCTTCGTTTATAGCGAACACCTTGCAATACAGTATTACCTATACTGGTTTAAATTTTATAGATGCATCAGCGGCAGTATTATTAGTACAAACAGAAGTTCCATTTGGAGTAATATTTGCTTTTTTCATGTTGAAAGAGAAACCAACTTTAAGAGCTTTAATCGGTATAGGAATCGCGTTTTTAGGAGTTTATATTTTAACTGGTTCACCTAATTTAGATGGAAAAATATTTGGTATCGCTCTTACAATTTTAGGTTCAGCAATATGGGCGCTTGGCCAAGTAATTGTTAAACCTTTGAGTAAAGAAATTAATCCTTTAGCTTTAGTTGCGTGGCTTGCATTATTTTCTGGACCCACTTTAATTTTAATTTCTGCAGTAATTGAAGGTGATACCATATCATATCTATCAACTGCTAAATTTAATCATTGGTTAATAGCATTTTACATTGGATTTATAATGCAACCTATAACTTATGGCTGCTTTTATTATGTTCTAAAAAATAATCCATTATATAAAGTGTTACCCATAGTGACTATGGGTATACCGCCGACTGGATTGCTTGCAGCAATTTTTTTATTAGGTGAGAAACCAACAAGTGAATTATTTATTGGAGGAGTAATAATAATATTTGGTGTCATAATGATATTATATAAAAAAAAAGAGGAGGTAAATTAATGAATATAGGATTTATTGGTTTAGGAAATGTTGGAGGAAAACTAGCTGGGAGTTTATTGAGGAATAAATTTAATTTAACAGTCAGAGATTTAGATAAAAATTTAACAAAACAATTTGAAAGCTTGGGGGCTAAAATTGCAAACTCTGCTAAAGAGATGGCTGAGGAAGTTGATTTAATAATAACTTGTCTTCCTTCTCCTGAAATTTGTGCAGAAGTGATGGAGGGGGACAACGGAATTCTAGAGGGTATTTCTGAAAATAAAATATGGTTGGAAATGAGTACTACTGACGAGGCAGAGGTAATAAGGATTGGCAAAAAAGTAATTGAAAAAAAGGCAATACCTCTAGATGGTCCAGTAAGTGGTGGATGCCATAGAGCAGCGTCAGGAAATATAGCAATATTTGTTGGTGGAGAAAGAGATGCATTTGAAAAGATATTGCCTGCTTTAACTGTAATGGGGCGTAAAATATTACATACAGGAGAATTAGGTACCGCTTCTGTTCTTAAAGTAATTACAAATTATTTGGCTTCTACACATTTGGTTGCCTTAGGGGAGGCATGGACAGTAGCCAAAAAATCAAACCTAGATCTTACAAAAGCTTATAAAGGAATTGCTGTGTCATCAGGAAATTCATTTGTTCATGAAACCGAGAGCCAAGTTATTTTAAATGGCTCTTATAATATAAATTTTACGATGGATCTTGTCTTAAAAGATACTGGTCTATTTGATGAACTCGCAAAAAAATTAAATGCACCTTTGGAAATTTCACCTAAGATAGTTGAAATATTTAAAGATGGTCAAAAAAAATATGGCTCAAGAGCTTGGTCCTCGATGATAGTAAAAAGAATGGAAGACTTAAATAAAATTAATTTTAGAGTTGAAGGTTTTCCTGAGGAGTTAATTGACAATGAACCTGAAGAAAAAGGTTATGAAATTTAAATTTTATGCTACAATAAAATTATGATTGAAAAGAAAGATTTTTATATAAATGGAAAGTGGGTTTCGCCTGCTAAGCCAAATGACTTTGAAGTAATAAATCCCTCAACCGAGGAACCTTTTGCAATAATATCTTTGGGCTCGACAGAAGATGCTGATAAAGCAATAAACGCTGCCAAGATCGCATTTGAGACTTGGAGAGAAACTACAAAGAAAGAAAGATTAGCTTTACTTGAGAAGTTTGATGAAATTTATAATAGAAGATGGGATGAAATGGTTGAGGCACAATCTAAAGAAATGGGCGCCCCATTAGATTTTGCTTCCGAAACACACACTAAAATGGGTGCTGATATTTGCAGAAATAACATTGAAATTTTAAAAGATTTTAATTTTGAACATCAATTTGATCCTAAATCTAATAATCATATAAGATATGAACCAATTGGAGTTTGTGGATTAATTACGCCATGGAATTTTCCTATGAATCAAATCGTATTAAAGGTTATTCCTGCTTTAGCTGCTGGTTGTACAATGATTTTAAAACCATCCGAAATTGCTCCAGTGTCAGCAGTATTGTTTGCAGAAATGATTGATGAAGCTGGTTTTCCTGCAGGAGTTTTTAATTTAGTTAATGGAAATGGAGAAGTTGTTGGAAATCATATTTCTGGTCATCCTGATATTGATATGGTTTCATTCACAGGATCAACAAGAGCTGGAAAATTAATTCAAAAAAATGCAGCAGATACTATAAAAAAAGTTACCCTTGAATTGGGTGGAAAAGGTGGAAATATAGTTTTTGCGGACTCTTATCCAAATGCTGTTAGAGATGGTGTAAGAAATATAATGAGTAACTCAGGACAATCATGTGATGCTCCAACAAGAATGTTGGTTGAAAAACCAATTTATGAAAGAGCTGTTAAAGAAGCTGTTGATGAAGCAAATAAAATTAAAGTTGATCTGGCTTCTAAAAAAGGAGATCATATTGGACCTTTAGTTTCAAAAGTACAATATGATAAAGTTGTAAATCTTATCAATGAGGGAATAAAAGAAGGTGCAACATTAGCTGCAGGTGGACCAGATTTGCCAAATGGACTTAACAAAGGTTATTTTGTTAAACCAACAATTTTTTCAGATGTAAATAATGACATGAAAATTGCAAGAACTGAAATTTTTGGACCTGTGCTTTCAATTATACCCTTTGAAACTGAAGAAGAAGCTATAGCAATTACAAATGATACATCTTATGGACTAGGTAATTATCTACAAACAGAAGATAAAGAAAAAGCCAAAAGAGTTGCTAGAAAAGTTAGAGCTGGAACGGTTTATATCAATGGTCAAGCTACAGATACTGGAATGCCGTTTGGTGGCTATAAACAATCTGGTAATGGTCGTGAAGGTGGTGTCTGGGGTTTCACTGAATTTTTAGAAGTAAAAGCAATTACCGGTTGGAATTAATAGTTTAAATAACTTATAATCAGAATTAGTTAATAGAGGTTTATATGATTGGTTATGTGATGGTAGGTACTAATAATTTAAATGATGCTATTACATTTTACGACAAAGTTTTAGAAGTAATTGGTTTAGATAGAAACGAGACAATAGAAGATGATTATGCTGCATATGGAGCAAAAGGCACCAAAGATATTGAGTTTTACGTCACTAAACCTTTCAACAAAAAAGATGCTACCTTTGGAAATGGAACACAAATCACATTTTTAACTTCATCAAGATCTCAAGTAGACAAATTTCATGAGGTAGGTTTAAAAGCTGGAGGAACTAGTGAGGGATCTGGTGGTGAAAGACCAGAAGGCTCAGGAGTTTATTATTCTTATCTTCGTGATTTAGATGGAAATAAAATTTGTGCATTTACAAATAGTAAAGAATAAAATTTATGTCATACGACCCAATCAAGACAAAATTAGAAAACAATAGAATCATTATTTTAGATGGAGGTATGGGCGCAGAACTAGAAAAAAATGGCGCTGAAATGGATAAGCATATGTGGTGTGGGAAGTGTTCTGTTGATCATCCTGAATTAGTTAGAAAAGTGCATGAGGATTATATAAATGCTGGAGCCGATGTAATTACAACTAATACTTATAGTACTACTCCTATATCAATGAGACAATATGGTTATGAAGACTCTATAGAAAAATTCAATCAAAAAAGTGTTAAGGTTGCAAGAGAAGCAATAGAAAATACTAACAACAAAACTGCATTAGCTGGAAGTGTATCAACTTTTGGAAACTTTTATAAACTTGGTATCAAAGCAATGATACCTGGTTTTCATGAACAACTAAAAATTTTATCTGATGCTGGAGTAGACTTAATTATTTTAGAAGCTATGTCTTCACAAGCTGACATAGTTGAAGCAATGTTAAATTGTTCCACAAAAGTAAATATACCTGTTTGGTTATCTGTGTCATGCGTAATGGATGATCAAAAAAATATAATGCTTGGATATAATGATACAATTGATTCTGATACACATGTCTATGAAAACTTTGAGACATCCATAAATAATTTTAAAAAATTACACAGTGGGCCAATATTGGTTGCTCATTCAGATATAAATATTACAGGAAAAGCAATCGAAACTGCGAGACAAAATTATGATGGAGTTATAGGAGCATATCCAAATAAAGGATATTATGAAAAACCACATTGGAGATTTATAGATGACATGACTCCAGATGATTATTTGAATGAGGTAAAAACGTGGATTAAAGATGGAGCTCAAATTATAGGTGGTTGTTGTGGAATAGGAGTTGATGAGATTAAAGCCATTTCAATTTTAAAAAACTAAAGTATAAATTAAAAAATAATGAAAACATTTATTGGTGGTATTGGTTGTTTTTGGGATGAAACTAAGTACGAAGGTATTAAAGGTATAATCTCTACCGAATGTGGTTACTGTGGAGGGGATGATCCCAATGTAACCTATAAAGCTGTGTGCGGTGGTGACACTGGCCATATTGAAGTTGTAAAAGTTGAATATGATGAAAAAGAAAAATCATATGAGGACATGGTAAATCTATTTTTTGAACTACACGACTCAACACAAGTAAATCGACAGGGTACTTATGTAGGAATTCAATATAGATCGGAAATTTTTTATAATACTGATGAGGAAAAAAAGATTGCTGAAAAAGTATTAAACGAGGTTAATAAGAAATTAGACGGTAAGGTATCAACAAAAATATCCAAGGAAAAAAATTATTGTAAAGCAGAAGGATATCACCAGAAATATGAACAAAAAAAATCATTGAAATATTGAAAATAAAAAAATTAGCTTCTGTTAAAAATCCTGAATTAGAGACAATTAGAGACAATAAGGCTTTATGGAATCTTCCAAAAACTAGAAGATTAGGTTACAGAAATCTACATAAAATAAATAGATACAGTCTTTATTTAAGATCTGATCTAGTATTAAGACTAAAGTCAAAACCTAATAATAAAATTAGTAAAATACCATTGGTTAAAAAAATGATCAAAAATAAATCTTTTTGCTCATTAATTGTTGGCAAAGGTCAAAATATATTATTTGAAAAATACGCTAAAGACTTCAAAAGAAATCAACCACAGACAATTATGTCAATAACTAAAATGTTTATTAACTTATTTGTTGGAGAACTGGTTAAAAAAAAATCGATAGATTTGAATAAAAAAGTTTCACATTATTTGCCTAAAATTGGAAGTGGTTATGCTAATGCAAAAGTGCAAGATGTTTTAAATATGAATATTATAAATTCCTATACCGAAGATTATACTAAAGCATATTCTTCTTCTTTTTTACATGAGCCTGTTGGGGGTTGGAGACTTCCAAAAAATTTAAAAAATCATTTAAGCCAAGAAGAATATTTAAATACAATTAAAAAAATTAAAAACAAAAGTTTAATAAATAGTTCTGAATATGCATTTTATAAATCTGCAAATACTGATGTGGTGGGATTAATTGTAGAAAAGGTAAGTGGAAGAACTTTAAGAGATTGGGTTTTATCAGCAGTTGAAGCTGCTGGCTTTGAAGAGGGCTTATATATTGCCTCTGATAGATATGGGATGCCATGGATGTCTGGTGGTGGTTGTTTAATTACAAGAGATTTTTTAAGAATGGGTTTACTTTTTGCAAGAAAAGGTATGGGGGTTGGAAATAGAAAAGTTGGATCACCTTCTTATTTTGATAAAACGATTAAAAATTTAGGACCTAAATACATGGAATTATCAAAAAATAAATATTTGTATTACTCAAATTCAACAATGGTATCAGGTAACATGATTGGACACTCTGGATATGGAGGTCAGTTTTTGGCAACAAATTATAAAACTGGCAAAGTCGCAGCATTTTTTTCAGTATTGGAAACAAAATCTGCAACAAAAGAGAGTTATAAAGTTGATATGATTAATATGTTGATAAACTTAGTTAAAAATTAATATTAAAATTAAGAATACCTTGAAATTAATTTTTTGAGATGATTATCTGTGACACCACAACACCCTCCAATAATTTGAATTTGGTCATCAATTAATTTTCCACATTCATCAGCAAATTCATCCTCTGCGTATGTCACTGTTGCCTTATGTGTTTTTGTATCAAACTTATGTATCTCTGGATAAAACATAATTGGACCCTGCCAATTATTTTTAATCACCTTCAATCCATCAAAGGCATCAACAAGCCAAGTATGCATAATACCATAAACATCTCCGCCGATATTTGTTAGAGATTTCATAATATCATCTAAAAGAACAATCTTATCATCAGGAATAAATTTTGGTTGCTCTTTGTATATACTTTCATCATAAATAAGTGATTTTTCTTTTTCAGCTCTAAAATTTCTTCCAATAACCTTATTATCAAACTTGCTTATACAGCAACTAAGTCCAACCCAAACAGGTAAACCAGTTTCTAATGCAGAGTTAAGTAAGATTTTTGAGTGATCTATATCTAATATCATTTCTAGAATTAAAAGATCAACTCCCTCTTCTTTTAAGATTTTAGCAGCCTCTTTATAGTTTCTCTCTTCCTCTCTAAATGAAGGTATGTATTTTGGGTTTGGAACAAATTCATTTTCTTTTAGTGAGAAAAAATTCGACATACTCCCTGCTATTCCAACTATATTTTCTTTTCCCTTATTCTTAATTGCCTTTTTGGCTATATCGACAGATCTAACAATAAAATCTTTTGTTTCATTACCTTTGTTAATACTATTCATATTGTGTCTTGTAGTGCTAAAAGTATTTGCTGTAATAACATCACAGCCTGCATCCATAAAATTTTCATGAACTTGTCTTACAATTTCTGGTGCTGTGATTGTTGCTAATGCAGAAAAAGCTGGTGTCATCTCACCTCCTAAGTTTGCAATCTCAGAACCATTTCCACCATCTAAGAATATTTTTGAATTTGATTTAAACTTTTCATTAAACAGCATCTACTTTTCTTCTTTTGTTGCTAGAACAACAGCTAATACTCCTCCTACAACAATCATTGTACTTCCAACAACTTCTCTCCAACCAAATGTTTCGTCAGTCAGAATGCCAGCTGATATAACTCCAACTACTATTTCGCTTAAATATAATATTGCACAAAGGCCTGCACCTAAAACAGATGGAGACCACATTATAACTACTCCAGTAGGAATAAAATAAAATACTGAAATAAGAACTAAAAAAGTAAACATTGATGTAAAAGCTTCAATCGGCGGCATAGGTCCTAAGTAATCTTTTAAAATAAAGCCAGCAAAAATATTAAATATTGTCCCATAAACGAAGAAGGAAAAGATTACAGGAAAGACACCGTCTGTTTTGGAAATTTCTAAACGTACCAACCCAGCCCCAAATAGCACACCACCTACCAATGCCAACCAATCTCCTGCATTTTGTGGTAACGGTATAATGTTAGATTGACTAAAAACTACCCACAAACCCCCTAGTGCTAAGCTTAAAGTTAAAACTCTTTCTAAACCTGGTCTTTTTTTTAAAAAATATATTTCAAAAATAGTCGTCCAGACAGGTATCATGTAAAACATGATCAATGCTCGCACAACATCTGTAAGCAAGAAACTTAATGCGTAACATATAAAACCACTGCCCGTTAAAAAACCAACAAAAGGAATTTCTAAACCAGATGTACGACCTTTATACTTTCTCCACAAAGAGATGGGTGTAAGTAATAAAATTCCGATCATCATTTGAGAAATTGTTCCCCAACCTCCAGTGAGTCCCCCATCTTCTAAAATTCTTTGAGGTAGCCAATAAACTCCCCATGACCCAGCAGCTATTGCTAACGCAAAAGCTATTTTAAAATGATGTTTGTGTCTGACCATTAGTTTAATTTTGGTTTAATTTTAGAAAAATTAAAAATTTCTTCATATCTTTTTGCAAAAGATATCACTTTTAAATCTTCTTTTTCTTTAGCTATAATTTGAATACCTATTGGAAATCCATCTTTATTAAAACCAATAGGTAAAGAAATTGATGGCAAGTAAAAAAGACTAGCAAATATATGTATTTCAATCCATCTATGATAAGTGTCCATTAATTTTTCATTTATTTTTTCTGGATGTCTTAAATTTTTATCAAAAGGAAATGATTGTTGAGATGGTAAAGCTAAAAAATCAAAATCACCAAACAAACTATTTACATCATTTGATAATTCAATTCTTAAGTTAAGAGCAGATTTTACATCTTCATCTGTAAGTTTGATACCTTTATTGTATTCCCATATCGCTTGAGGAGTCATTTCATTAACATCTTTTATATTCATTGTAATAATATCCTCATAAATACTTTTTGCTCTCAACGTTCCCCAGCAATTCCATAATTTATGAGCATCTATTTTTGGTTTTAAGTTTTCAATTATAACTTTATACTTTTCAAGATTGTTAAGTTGTTTGTTGCATATTTCAATTATCTCAGGATCATATTGATAATTACCATTCATATCAGATAACCATCCAATTTTTATTTTTGAAAATTCCTGGTCACTTAAATTAACCTCACTAAAAGAATTATCTAAACTGAAAGAAATTGGATCTTCTTTATGTTCTCCAACTATGACATCTAAAAAAATAGACATATCTTCAGGTGTTCTGGCTAGACATCCTGGTGTTGAAATAACTGGAAGATTTTCCTTTTTTTCATTTGTTCGATAATCGGGAAGTAATCCTGGTGTTGGTCTAAAACCATAAACATTTGCGTAAGCAGCAGGTGTTCTACAAGAACCCATCATATCTGTACCATCAGCAAATGGCAGTAAATTTGCTGCAACTGCAACACCAGCTCCACCACTCGATCCACCTGATGATTGACTATTTCCATATATGTTTGGTGTTATTCCAAATAATCTATTAGCTGTATGAGCGCCCACTCCTAATTCAGCAGTATTTGTCTTTCCAATTATTAATCCACCAGCATCTATCTGACGATCAACAATTATAGAATTTTTTTTTGGAAAATAATCTTTATATCCAGGAAAACCATAAGTGGTTGGAAAACCAACTACATCTAGCAAATCTTTAGAGGCAAGAGGTAAGCCAAATAACGGCTTATTGTGTTCAAAATTTTTGTCCTTAATCTCAGCTTCTTTAATTATTTCCTCTTCATTCTTAATTGAAACAATAGCATTCAAAGATGGATTAAATTTTTTTATTCTTTCAAAATATAAGCCAACTATTTCTTTTACTGAAACATCCTTTTTCTTAATTAAAGAAATAATTTCTTTAACTGATTTATTTTCAAGCATGGGAATTTACTATTACCTAGCTTTTTTAATGGATGCTAGAGTAATTTCCTTTATTTCTTCTAAAGTTGCTTTTCTAGGATTTTGTCCATAGGCTTGATCTTTCATTGATTTTTCAGCAATTCTATCAACACAATCCTCGGGGACTCCAATTTCGCTCAAACTTTTTGGAATTTTAATTCTATCAAGAATGTTTTCAATGTTTGATATAAATGCATCTACAGAATGATCTTTAAATTGCATAGCCTCTGACATTCTTTTAACTTTTTCTTCCATACCTGGTAAATTATATTTTAAAACTACAGGTAATATTATTGCATTCGTTAGTCCGTGATGAGTATTGTATTCGGCTCCAACCATATGAGCAATAGCATGTACTAATCCTAAACCTTTTAAAAAAGAAATTCCCGCTAAACAAGATCCAACATGCATTCCACCTCTTGCAACTATATTGCTAGGATCTTCTACAGCTGTGATCAAAGATTTTGATATCAAAGATAAACCCTCTAAAGCAGCACCATCACACATTGGATTGAAACCAGGAACACAATAACCCTCTATACCATGGATTAAAGCATCTGCACCAGTCCATGCCGTTAAATTTGCTGGCAATCCAATAGTTAGTTCTGGATCTAACAATGCTAAGGAAGGTCTAACATCTGGATGCCACATACAAAATTTCATGCCTTCTTTTAAATAAGTAACCATAGCTGAAATTTCTGTTTCAGCTCCAGTTCCAGCAGTTGTTGGAATAGTTATAATTTTTGGGAACGGGTTATCCTTACTAATGTTAGGCGGAGTTAATTCAAACTCAAAATCTCTTAATGGAACGTCATTGTTTGCTGTGAGGCAAATTAATTTTCCTCCATCCATGGCACTGCCTCCACCGATTGCAATTATAGCATCATGGTTTCCATCTTTAAATTTACTAACACCATTTGAAACTTCATCTTCTCTTGGATTTGGAGATATATCAAAAAATAAATCGGATTTTACATCAGAACTTTTTAAATAATTTTGTAAATTAATTATAAATGGTAATTTTGTGCTACCTTTATCTGTAACAATTAAAGGGTTTTTAATATTTAAATTATTACAGATACCACCTATTTCTTTCAATCTACCTGGACCGTATGCAATATTAGTTGGAAACGTCCAATCTTGATTGGATAGAATATCGGTTTCGTTAAGTTTAAAACTTTGCATTTCTTTTATAAAGTATACAATTTTAAAAAATTATAAATGAATATTTCTTCAGAAAAAACAGATTTAAAAAAAACATATTTAGCAATATTTACCATGCTCTTAGCAATACTATGTGTGGATATGTATATGGTTGTAATAAAGTTTTTGGGTAATGAATATACTGTAATTCAGTTAGCAGTATTCAGAAATATTGCGGGGGTAATCCCTTTATTTATACTTATTTTATTTACTAAAGAGTACATTTCAGTTTTTAGGAACCTAAACAATAAATTCATTATCTTAAGCTTTTTTAGAGGTTTGGCTTTCTTATCAATGAATATATTTATATTTATTTCTGTTATTAACTTAGAATTTGCTACTGCTATGGTTCTTACATTTTCTTCACCATTTTTCATTGTAATTTTATCGATAATTTTTTTAAAGGATAAGGTTGGTATTTATAGATGGTCTGCAATTTTTATAGGTTTTTTTGGAGTTGTTTTAATTGTTCAGCCAGGAAGTGACATATTTAGTTTTTACTCAATATTTCCAATTCTAACTGCGATAGCTTGGGCATTAAGTGTGATAATTTTAAAATTTATACCTGATGGTCACTCAACAGCAAAAATTCAATTATATACTTTAATATTTAATGTAATTGGTGGTGTTGTACTGTTTTTATTGACCACTGGACATGCAGAAATAAAAAATACTCAAGATTTTTTTCTTATGACATTGACTGGTATTCTTGGAGGTACTGCAGCAATACTTTTTATCTATTCTTACAGATTAATCTCTGCAAGTAAGATGGCTTCGTTTGAATATTTTGGCATTCCTTCATCATTTGTTTTGGGCTGGTTATTTTTTAATGAAGCTCCTTGGGAACAATTATTTCCAGGAGTTTTCGTAATTGTGTTTGCTGGAATGATTATAATTTGGAGAGATAAAGTAAAACAAAAAAAAACTAAGGTGAGTAGAGAAATTAACTAGCAGATTTCATTGATTTCATAACTATTGCTCTATCAATTTCACCAATAAGCTCACCTGTCTCACTATTAACCACTGGAAATTTCTGATCTGTATCTACAAGCTTATCAATTAAAGTTTCTATTTTTGAATTGTGAGGAATATTATTTGATCCGTTTTCAAACATTTTTTTTGTATCGTCACAACATTCTTCCCTCATTACTTTGCTTGCACTAAGGACTTTGTATTTTGGCACATCTTCGCAAAAATCTTTTACATATTGATCTTTGGGGTTAGCAACTATTTCCTCTGGTGTCCCTACTTGAGAAACTTCTCCATCTTTCATAATTGCAATATGATCACCCATTTTAATTGCCTCTAAGAAATCATGAGTAATAAATACCATAGTCTTCTGTAACTTTTCTTGAATCTTTAAAAGTTCATCCTGCATTTCTCTTCTAATTAATGGATCTAATGCTGAAAAGGGTTCATCAAAAATTAAAATTTCTGGATCTACAGCTAATGCACGAGCTAAACCCACCCTTTGTTGCATTCCTCCTGATAGTTCTCTTGGATAATTATTGTGCCAACCTTCTAAACCAACCATTTTTAAAACTTCCATTGATTTTTCTACTCTATCATTTTTTTTATTTCCTCTAATCTCTAAACCATATCCAATATTCTCCACAACTGTTCTATGTGGAAATAAACCAAAATGTTGAAAAACCATGCTCATTTTATTTCTTCTTAAATCTAATAATTCTTTTCCGCTCATTTTCGTTACGTCAACATCATCCATTTTTACTGTTCCAGACGTTGGTTCAATTAATCTTGAAATACATCTAACTAAGGTTGATTTTCCGCTTCCCGATAAACCCATTACAACAAATGTCTCACCTTTCTCAATTGAAAAGCTAACATCTTTTACTGCAACCACATGTCCGGTTTTTTCTTGAACTTCTTTTATTGATAAACTTTTATCTAAATCTTTAATTATTCTTTGTTCGTCAGAACCAAATAATTTCCAAACATTTGAACACGTTATTTTTGGTTGATTATTCATATTTTGTTATTTTAATAACACAAAAATAGACAATATTTTTCTTTAAAAGTAAAATTATTTATTTTAAATTTTAGATAATATGTCTTCTGAAGTAGCAAGTATCCAAGGAAAGCCAAATTCATCAAAAAATATTATTACATATTCTGTAATCTTAATAACATTTTTAGTTGCACTGTGGTTATCTTTTCAAAGCGATGGTCCTTCAAAAATGCCAAAGGTCGTCACTGATCAATTTACATTTACAGCATGGGTTAATGAAGGTGAAGATTATTTAAAAAAAAATTATAGATGGATTACCAAAATAATAGCCAGTTATATTAAAAATGTATATTACTTTGTTGAAGATTTCCTTATCGACTCACCTTGGCTATTAATTGCAGCATTAATATTTTTGCCTTGCTTAATTGCAGGTGGTTTAAGATTAGGATTGTACTCTTTATTTGTCATTTATTTTTGGGGTGCAACAGGAATGTGGGAACCATCTCTGCAAACGGTAGCATTGATGGGTTTATCGGTTTTACTATGTGTCGTAGTTGGAGTGACTCTAGGTGTGCTTTGTTCACAAAGTGACAGGTTTGAAAATTTTATGAAGCCTATTTTAGATACAATGCAAGTAATGCCTGCGTTTGTTTATCTTTTTCCAGCTCTTTTCTTTTTTGGAATTGGAGGAGCGCCAGCAATATTAGCCACTATGATTTACTCAATGCCTCCAATAATAAGATTAACAAATACTGGTATAAGACAAGTTTCAGCAGAAACAATTGAGTCTGCTACCTCATTTGGATCAAGTAAGTTACAACTACTATTTAAAATTAAAATTCCACTCTCGCTACCAAGTATAATGATGGGAATTAATCAGGTGATAATGATGGCTTTAGCACTTGTAGTTTTGGCATGTTTTATTGGAGCTGAAGGGATCGGTGGTCAAGTATGGCAAGCAATTAGAAGACTTGATGTTGGATGGGCAATGGAAGGAGGACTCTGTATTCTTTTCATGGCAATAATGTTTGATAGATTTAGTATGTCATTTAGTAAAACGAAACAAATACTTCCATCGAACGTTCAAAAATTTTATTTGCTTCCTCAATCTTGGGAAAAATTTACTCTAGCAAGAATTATAGAAAAGCCTTTAGAATTTTTAGGTGGTTTAATTAATTTTGTTTGTACAAATTTGACAAAAATTATTGCATATGTATTTGAATTTTGTATTTCGTTAGCAAATAGACAAACAGCAAGAGATATTGGTGAAATAATTTCTAGAAGATATTATATAATTCCATCTTTTTTACTTGTTCTGACTATATCATTCGTTGATTCTTATATGATAAGTATTGGATCATTTCCTGAAGAGTGGAGATTATCAATAAGACAACCAATTTCTAATAGTGTGGAGTCTTTAACTGTTAATCCTGGTTTTATTGCATTTACAAAAGCTCTTAGAGGATTTGTATATCTTAAACTTTTAAGACCACTTGATATATTCCTAACTCATGTGCCGTGGTGGTATACACTAGGTGTATTTGCAGCAATTGGATATTTTACTGTTGGTATCAGATTTGCAATTATTACAGCAATATTATTACTTTTTATTGGTGCTTGTGGGATATGGCCACAATCAATGATAACACTATCATCTGTTTTAGTATCTGTAGCTTTATGTTTTATAATTGGAGTTCCTCTTGGAATTATTGCTTCTTATAATGAGAGATTTAGAAATGTTCAAAACGTGGTTTTAGATGCCATGCAGACTTTACCTTACTTCTGTTATTTAATTCCTGTTTTAATGTTTTTTGGAGGAGGAATAGTATCTGCTGTACTAGCAACAGTAATATACTCCATACCACCCATCATTCGATTAACATCTTTAGGTTTAACTCAAGTATCCGGAACTTACTCAGAGGTTTCACGTTCATTTGGTGGTACTTTATTACAAACTCTAAATAAAATTAAATTTCCATTAGCTATTCCAAGTTTAGTTATTGGATTTAATCAAACAGTAATTATGGCTTTCGCAATGCAGATTGTTACACCTTTAATTGGTGGAAAAGGATTAGGTTTGGAAGTATTTAATGGATTGGCAAGATCAGATACTGGTAGAGGATTAGCAGCAGGTATAGGAATTGTATTATTAGCAATAATTATAGACAGAATTTCACTTGCTTGGACTAAAAAACAGAGAGAAGCTCTAGGTTTATAAGTCAAGTAAAAGCATCATTATTCACAGTTTACAAACTAGTAATTTTTGTTTTAAGATAAGACTTTAATTAATTAAAAGAGAGGAAATAAATGAGGTTATCAAAAACAATATCAGCTCTATTCTTATCTTTCGTAATTTTACTTGCTAGTCTTACTCAGGCAAATGCAAAAAGATTACATGCTGCTATTGCTGACTGGACAGGTGGAATAATCACTTGTGAAGTTGCAGTAGCAATTCTTGAACGAGAAATGGGCTATAAAATTAAACAAACAGTTTTCCCGTCTGGTACTGGATTATGGGAAGCAATTGCAGCTGGAGAACTTGATTTCGCTTGCGAGAGTTGGCCAAGTTATGCAGAGGCAGACGATGTAATGTTTAATGAAGATTTAATTTATGACGGCAAAGTAGTAAAGTCTTATAAAGGAGATGGAACAGTTGATCTTTTAGGAACTACTGGAATCATCGGTATGTCAGATTACTGGATACCTAGATATGCTGCAGAAGAAATGGGCATTAAAACTTGGAGAGACCTAAACAAACATAAAGCTAAATTTGCAACTATTGAAACCGGCGGTAAAGGAAGATTAATTGGATGTCCTGTAGCTGGTTGGAACTGTCATGACCAAAAAAGACTTGATCTTTTAGGAATTGATTTCCAAGCAGATGAGCTAGGTACTGAAGCGGCTGCAATTGCAGAAGCAAAAGCTGCTTACATGAGAAAAGAGCCGTTCTTGTTATACTTATGGTCACCACACTGGTTCTTTGGTGAGTTTGACATGGTAGGAGTTCAACTTCCTGAATACAAAACTTGTGAAGGAGACACATTTACTGAAGCAAACAACTGGAAAACTTGCGGTACAGATGGATGGCCAGCAACTGGTTGGGATAAAGATTACACTATGAATTATGGAAATCCTGACACATTTGCTAAACCAGAACATGCTAAAGCAAAAGCTTTTTTTGAAAGAATGAAATTAGAAAACTTAGACCAAGCTAAGATGCTTGTTGAAGTTGACATCAAAAAAAGAGACGTTAAAGAAGTTGTAAATGAGTGGTTAGACAACAATCCAGATAAATGGAAAAGTTGGTTACCTAACTAATAATTAAACTTCAAAAAAATAATTAAGGGCTTTGTGGAAACAGAGCCCTTTTTTTTTACATGCATATAATACATAGAGGAATTGTAAATAAGAGTTACAAAGAAAACTGCTTAGAGTCTTTTCGAGCATCATTTAAAAAAAGATTTGGGATTGAAACAGATATTCATTCAACCAAAGATAAAAAGTTTGTATGCTTTCATGATTTTACTTTAAAGAGAATTTTTAAAATAAGCAAAAGTATCAAAAATATTAATTATGAAGATCTAAAAAAAATTAAAAATAAAAACTTTCAAATACCACCATTAAAAGAGGTTCTAAAAATTTCAAAAAAAAAATTTCCTATCTTTATTGAAATAAAGCCATTATTTAATAAAGAACTTTTATCTAATTTGATTAAAGAAACTAGAAGTTTTAAAAAATGTACTTTTATCTCTTTTAAGCATGAAAATATCTATAATCTTCTTAAACTTAACTCAAAACTATCAGTAGGTTTATCTTTTTCCAACAAATCTAGCATAAAATCTATTTTAAAAAGTAGCCTAAACAAAAAAATAAAATATCTAATATTAGATAAAAAGTTTTTAAATAGTCGAAGAATACAAATAATTAATAAAGAGAAATATTATTACACGATTAAAAACAAAAAGGAATTTTTGAAATATGAAAAAGATAACAATCTTATATTTGAAAACTTATGATTTATATTTTTTAAGATATTCCAATCTTCCAAGTATTTCATCTCTATCTAAATAATATCCTTGAAGATGACGATGACCTGAATTTGGGTCAAAAGCAGTTCTGCCGTGTAAAACACGCCTATTATTAAAAGAAAATATGTCTCCAGGTCCTAATCTAAATTTAATCTGAAACTTATCATCGTGTAGAAGATTTCCAAATCTATGGTGGGCTTTATAAACTTTGTCCATTTGGTCTGGATGACAGTCTAATGCATCCATAGTTGCAACACTAAATCTAATATCATGAAAATCTTTATCTTTTGTTAAACTAATTGCTGGGGCATGGAAGCTTCGGTGAGATTCTTGGGTATAATCTTTATCTCTAAACTTTAGAGGTACAGAGATTAATGTTTCAAAAATATCTTTTTCATTTTTTCTCAAATAATCAGCAACTGCAAAACCATCAATTGCAGAGGAATCTCCACCCTTTGCATCATTTACTAAACAATGCAAAAACTGATAACCAGGTGGTAATTCAAACCAAGGTAAATCCATATGATTTCTTAGAGCATGCGCCGTGTATGCAGAATTATTTGGTTTTGGAATATTGATTACTTCAAAAGGAGTTTTAAAAAAGGTTTCCCTTACATGACTTATTCTATGAAGAATTTCAAAGCCTGATTTTTTTTCTGTAGGTGAATTTTTAACTATTGCTATACCTTTATGATGTAATAATTCTAACCACTTTATTAATCCTTCATCAGAATTAATTACTTCATCATGTTCAATACATATCGACGAAAATTCGTTTTCCAAATTATTATCCCAAAGATGATAAGGTGAGACATATTCTTGTTTATTTTTAATAGTATAACAATTTTCTCTCAACCACTTAGGATCATAATAACTTGTGTGGTCACCCTCACTCCACTCTATTTCTAATTTGCCATCACCATTTAAAGAATATTTTTTGGGATTTATTTCTTTTGATACCTCTAAGATATTAAACATTCTATGTCTTGAGTCTTTATCATGTGCAGTAGGACAATTATCTCTTAACCACATGTAATTAAATTTACTTTCTTCACCATCATTCCAAGTAATTTGTAAATAAGTGCTGTTTTTTGCGATTTTAGAAATCGAATTCATAATAAATAATTATATAAAAACCAAAAAATTTCAATTCAATTAATAGTTGAATTAAATAAAGTTATTTTATTGTTGATTTGCTTTGATGTACTAAAAGGACTAAACTTTAAATAAATGTCTAAAATCGAAATCAACAACGTCTACAAAATTTTTGGTCCAAAACCTTCTAGCGTTCTTAAAATGGTGCAAGAAGGAGCTACAAAAGAAGATGTTCTAGAAAAAACTGGACATACAGTTGGATTAGATAATGTGTCTCTAAAAATTGAAGAAGGAGAAACATTTGTTTGTATGGGTTTGTCTGGATCAGGAAAATCAACACTAATTAGACATTTAAATAGATTAATAGACCCAACCTCTGGAGAAATTTTAGTAGAAGGCAAAGATGTTACTACTCTAAACAAAGAACAATTAATTGAATTTAGAAGGCAAAAAATGAGTATGGTATTTCAACGATTTGGGCTATTCCCACACAAAACAGTTTTACAAAATGTTGGTTACGGACTCGAAATGCAAGGTATGGAGATTGAAAAAAGAAATTCTGTTGCTATGGAAAAAATTGAGTCAGTTGGATTAAGTGGATTTGAAAATCAATATCCTGCGCAACTTTCTGGAGGTATGCAACAAAGAGTAGGTCTTGCAAGAGCCTTGGCTACAGATACAGACATAATGTTAATGGATGAAGCTTTTTCTGCATTAGATCCTTTAATTAGAAGTGATATGCAGAAACAACTTATAGACCTCCAATCAGAATTAAAAAAGACAATAGTATTTATTACTCATGATCTTGATGAGTCATTAAGGTTAGGAGATCATATTGGAATTTTGAATGCAGGAAAACTTGTGCAGGTAGGAACACCTGTAGAAATCATAATGAACCCTGCTGATGAATATGTTGAGGCATTTGTTAAAGACGTAAATAGAACAAAGGTTATAAAAGCAAAAATTATTATGAAACCAGTAAATCAATCAGATGATATTGACAAATCAAACTTGATAAAAGTTGAAGAAGACCAATTTATAGAGGAATTTCTACCTCAAGTTGTTTGTAGTAACTCTAATTGTGAGGTAGTTGATAAACAAGGAAATGCTAAAGGCTATATTTCTAATAAAGAATTGCAAGAATCACTTTCAAACTCATAATTAGATTAAATAGTTATGAAAAAAAATTTAAGTAAAATCGTTGATTTAGTTAAATACCCAATACATGATTTACAATCACCAAAGATCAAGAAAATCATTGAAAAATGTAAAACTGAATTAGATAGCGATAGTTGTTCGGTAATTCCTAATTTTATTTTACCAAATTCTTTAAATGTAATGAAAAAAGAATTAGAGCAACAGCTTAATGAAGTTTATATGTCTAAAGAAAGTATAAACGCATACCTTTATGCAAAAGACGATCCTACTCTTCCTAAAGATCACCCAAAAAGAATATTTATGGATAGATTTAATGGATACTTAAACTCAGATTGTTTTGCAAAAAATTCGGAGATGAAATTTCTTTATGAAACTGAGGAATTATTAAAATTTGTATCTGCATGCTTAGGGATTGCACCTATATATAGATGGGCTGACCCTTTAGCCTGTCATGCATATAATGTTATGGAACCTGATGGAATATTGCCTTGGCATTTTGATAGTTGTGAATTTACTTTGAGTTTAATGATTCAGAAACCAGAAAAAGGTGGGATATTTGAATATTGTCCAAATATAAGAGAACCAGGAAACGAAAAATTTGATGATGTAAAGAAAGTACTTGATGGAGATCGATCAAGAGTAAAAAGACTTGAACTAGAACCAGGTGATTTACAAATATTTAAAGGTAGATTTACTATGCATAGAGTAACTAAAGTTATAGGAAAAACATCTCGATTTATGTGTATACCTGCCTATGTATTGGATCCATGGAGAGTAAACACACCTGAACACTCTAAAGCAATTTACGGAAAAGTATTGCCCATACATTTAGAAAGAAATAAAGTTAGATCTGATGGATTAACAGATTAATGTCATACAATTTCAAAAACAAAAAAATTATTATATCAGCTGGGGCATCAGGAATTGGATGGGCAACAGCAAAGGAGTGTCTTGAAAAAGGCGCAAAGGTATTCGTTTGTGATGTCAATAAAAAATATATAAATAAATTAAAAAAAAATCCTTTGAATAATAAAAGGTTGTTTTCTTTTCATTGCGATGCCTCAAATGAAAATGATGTAATAAATTTTTTTAAAGAAATTAAAAAAAAAACACAAAAGATTGATGCACTAATTAATAATGTTGGAGTTGCAGGCCCAACAGGGACTATGGATAAACTTAAAACAAAAGATTGGGAACAAACTTTAAAGATAAATGTAATTAGTCATTTTATTTTTTCAAAATTAGCAATCCCAATGTTAAAAAAGAATAAAGGTGGATCAGTAGTCAATCTGTCTTCTACAGCAGGTATATTTGGGTTTCCATTAAGATCTCCCTACTCAGCCAGTAAATGGGCGGTAGTTGGAATGACTAAAACTTTAGCAATGGAATTAGGAAAGTTTAAAATTAGAGTAAACGCAATTTGTCCAGGAACTGTAAAAGGAGATAGAATGGGAAGAGTTATTAGAGATAAAGCTAAATTTTTGAAAATTTCAAAAAAAGCTGTGGAGAGTGAATTCGTTTCTATGACTTCTCTTAATACTTGGGTTTACGAGAAAGATATTGGTAAAATGTGTTGTTATTTAATTTCTGACGAGTCTTCTAGAATTTCTGGTCAAGTAGTTGGCGTTGATGGTAACACTTTAAGAATGCATTAGAGCTTTAAATATTTTCAATAAATTCTATTAAGTTATTTGCAATTTGCTCAGGAGCCTCTATCAAAAAAGAGTGTTTTACCTCTGGTATAATAACTAATTTAGAATCTTTTACCTCGTTTGACATTTTTTCATTATGAGAAGGAGTGCATCCACCATCGTTTTCACCTGTCATAAATAGGCATGGTTTCTTTATATCCTTTAACCAAGAAATCATCTCAGTTTCCGCATAAATTTTAAAAACATTTATAAATACATCTTTATCTGTATCTATTACTTGTTTTAATCTCCTAGATACCAGGTCTGGATTTTTTTCAATAAAATTGTCTGTGAACCATCGGTTAGTTAGATTTTTTAATGTTTGTTCAACGCCTTTATCTTTTAGATCTGAAATAACATTCCAAACTTTTTGTTTATCTTCATCAGATCTACCTGCAACTGTTGATAATAAGCCAACTGACAAAACTCTTTCTGGAAACTTTTTAGCATAAGCAGGGGCAATCATGCCCCCTAAAGAATGTCCGATAAAATGGGCTTTTTGGATGTTTGTCTTTTCTCTTACTCTTTCAAGATCTAATACAAGATCATCTAAATTAAAATCTTTATTGTCTACAGGTGATTTTCCATGACCCCTTAAATCGTATGTCACAACTGTAAACATACTCTTAAGTTTTGGAGTTATAAATCTCCATGCATCTTCTGCACCTCCAACTCCATGAGTTAAAAATATTGCAGGTCCTGATCCTGCGACTGAGTAATTACAATCTATGATGCTCATAGATATTTAAGCTACTTGTATATTAGATTTTTTGAAATATGGGATTACGTTTTCACCAATTCTATACATTGACTCTATTAGGTCTTCTTGAGATTGTCCAAAACTTGAACTAAGAATTACCTCATCAACTCCTGCTTCAGCATAAACGCTAAGTTTATCGATCATTTCATTTAATGGGCAAATTAAAAGATTTTCTTTTAATTCTTCTAAAGTTTGTTTTCTTGGCAAAGCTTCTATGTTCCCTTCTTTTACTTTTCCTGGTCCTGTAAACATATTGTCAAATCTTTTATAATATTCATAAGCAAGTTTTGTTTTCTCTCTAGCTTCATTTTCATCCTTTGCTAAGTAAGCCATTCGTTGCATTGAAAGTTTGAGTAACTTACCTTTTTCACCTAGTTGAATACAGCCTTCTTTAAATGCATTAACTCTACTTAATAAAAGATCTTTTGTACCTGATAATACTGTTGATTGAACATGAAATCCTCTTGAAGCCGCATCTTTTATACTTTCTAAATTCATTGCGGCAACCATCATTGGTATTGGATTACTTATGGGTCGAGGCATTATGGTTAATGGTTCGAAGTCATAGTATTTTCCTTTATACGAAACTTCTTTGTTTTTTAATAATAATTGTAGAACCTCTAAAGACTCTACAAATTTTTCTTTTGATTGTTCTATTGGTGTGCCTAGTCTCTTCATTTCCCATGGAAATGCTCCTCTTCCTACACCTAAGATTAATCTTCCATCAGTTAATATATCAGCAGTAGCTACTTCACCAGCATATGTTCTCATATCGTGTAGAGGCAAAACAACTATCCCTGTTGTTATTTTAATATTTTTTGTAACTGATGCAATCTTTACAGCCATCTGCAATGGTGACGGCATCATTAGTAAGTTAATTAAATGATGCTCTGGTATTGATACCGTTGCATAACCAAGTTTTTCAGCAGTTACACATTCTTCAAGCATATTTTTAAAATGCTGCCTTGAACCAATACTTGTATCTGGCATGTAACTTGTTAAAAAATGATTAAAATCCATACAACTAAATTACCATTTTAAGTTTTTTTTAGATATCTATTTTCTAATTTTATTTTCATATTTTTTTCTAAGGTTTTGTAAGTTGACTAAGTACTCATCTCTTATATTTGATAATTGATTGATTGACTTTCCTTTTGCTTGCTTTTTTGTACCAGAAATCAATCTTTCTGAGAGTTTTTTTGATAATTTTGGTGCTTTAAGCTTAGTCCATGGGAGTTTTAATGCGGGCCCAAATTGTTCAAGCATATGTTTCATTCCGGCTTTTCCTCCTGCTAAATGAAAAGTTAAAAATGTTCCCATTAATGAGTATCTTAAGCCTGGACCATCCTCAATAGCTCTATCTAAATCCTCTGTTGAGGCATACCCTTCATTTATAATATGAAGCGCTTCTCTCCATAAAGCTTCTTGCAGTCTATCAGATAGATATCCTGGCAACTCCTTTTTAAGAGTAATTGGGTTCATTGAAATCGACTTATAAAATTTGCTTGCTTCATTTAATGATTTAGAACTTGTTTTTTTTCCTGGAACTATTTCAACTAAAGGTAGTAAATAAACAGGATTGAATGGATGGGCAATGATACCTCTTTTATTATTTTTACATTTTGAAAAAATTCTTGAGGGAAGTAATCCAGATGAGCTTGACGATATCAAAACCTCAGGTTTACAATTATTTGAAATTTGACTTATTAATTGAGTTTTAAGTTTATAGTTTTCAGGAGCACATTCTTGGATTAGATCAGCATCTTTAACAGCACTCTCTAAAGAAGAAAAAAACTTTAAATTATTTAAATTTATTTTTTTTTTATTAAATAGTTTTTTTACAAAAGGTATGGCTCTTTTTATTTCTTGATTTAAGTTATTTCTTTGAATTAAATTTTTATCGTATGATAAAACTTTTATGTTGTGAGCCAAGAGTCTTATTGTCCACCCTACTCCAATTACTCCTGTGCCAATTACTGCAACTTTTTTAATTTTGGACATTACTTGTGTTTAACAAGCTTTAATTTTTTCCTTGTTTCTTCTGCAGTCATTATTGATGCACCAAGATCTGTTACTATTCTGATCGCTTTTTCAACTAACTGAGCATTGGTTGCAAGTTTACCTTTTGATATATACAAATTATCTTCTAAACCAACTCTTGGGTTTCCACCCATAACAACTGTTTGTGCTACATAAGGCATTTCATTTTTTGATATTGCAAAGCCTGACCACACTCCTTGCTCTGGCATTATATCTTTCATTGCTTGCATTGCTAACGGAGTAGCTGGAGCTCCCCAAGGAATACCTAAACACATTTGAAACATTGGAGGATCATCTAACAAACCTTCTTTATATAATTGAGAGCCAAACCACATATTTCCTAAATCAAATGCCTCTATCTCTGGTTTAACTTTAATTTCCTGTAATTTTTTTGCAGCTTTTCTTAAATCATTAGGAGTATTAACTGTAATAACTGAACCATCACCAAAGTTTAATGTTCCAGCATCTAATGTGCAAATTTCTGGTAAAAATTGTTCTGCATTAGCTATTCTTTCCATAACATTTGCCATGTCTGTCATAGGGCCAAAATCTAGTGGGTTTTTTCCTTGTCCTATGTCCAAATCTCCACCCATCCCAGTAGTTAAGTTTAAAATTACATCGGTTTCACTTGATCTAATTCTATCAACTACCTCTTTATATAATTCCAACCTTCTACTTGGTGTTCCATCTTCTTCTCTAACATGAATATGTGCAATTGCTGCTCCAGCTTTTGCTGCCTCTATTGCTGATTTAGCTATTTGTTCTGGAGTTTTTGGTAAGTCAGGGTGTTTGCTCGCAGTATCGCCTGACCCTGTTACAGCACATGATACAAAAACGTTGTTGTTCATAATTTATTTTTCAACTATATTTTAAAATCATGCAAATGGAAATATCAGAATTACAGAAGGATTTAGCTGCAACTTTTAGATGGACGGCTAGACTTAATATGCATGAGGGAGTTGCAAACCATTTTAGTGCATGCATACCTGGTACATCTGATTTTTACTGCAATAAAGCAGGTATTCATTTTAGTAGAATGAAGGCTAGTGATTTGATCTTAGTAACTAAAGAAAATAAAGATGAGTTGAAGAATAAGCCAGACGTTATTGATCCGACAGCTTTGTATATCCATGGCGCAATTCATGAAAAAGCTCCACACGCAAGGTGTATTTTTCATGTCCATTCTAAATATGCAACTGCTCTTTCTACGCTAAAAGACCCTGTCTTGAAACCAATCGATCAAAATACGATGATGTTTTATAATAGAGTATCTACATACAATGAATTTGGAGGTTTAGGACTTGAGGACGAATCCATTAAAATGGCGAATTCTCTTGGAAATAAACAGCACATGTTACTCGCAAATCATGGAATTTTAACAACAGGAGAAACTGTGGCTGAAGGTTTTAATTCCCTTTATTATTTTGAAAGAGCGGCACAAACATATCTTACAGCTCTTTCAACAAACCAAGAACTTAATGTGGTCAGCCATGAAGTTGCAGAGAAAACTGCAGAAGAACATGCAAACTTTCCAACTGATTTTGCAAATCTATTCCTATCTCAAATAAGATTAATTTTAGATAAAGAAGAACCTGATTACAAAAATTAAATGGACTTGAACAAATTAAAAGTAAGACGAAGTTTTATTTTTACACCTGGACTTCATCCAGAAATGTTTCCTAAAGCAATTGCATCTGGTGCAGACATGGTTTGTATTGAATTAGAGGATGGGATAGCAATCAATGATAAAGCAGAAGCTAGAAAAAATACTATAGAGGCTCTAAAGACTCTCGAAGTAAAAAATGATGTAGAGTTAGTTGTCAGATTTAATAATCAAAGAACAAAGTTTGGTCTTTTAGATTTAGAAGCTTTCATATCTAGCAAAATAAATCTAAAGGCTATCATGTTACCAAAGGTTAAAACTCCAGATGAAATAACGTTTATAGATGATCTTTTAACAGACTGTAATTTAGATACGGATCTTCATGTAATAATGGAAACAAATGAGGCTTTAGAAAATATTTATAATATTGCTCATGCCAGTAAAAGAATAGTTGCTTTATATTTTGGTGGAGTTGATATGGCAGCTGAACTTAGAGTTGAAAATAAATGGGAAAATCTTGTCCATGCGAGATCTAAATTAGTTCATGCAGGTGCAAGTGTTGGTGTAGATGTAATAGATGTACCTTATTTAGACTTAGAGAATATGGAAGGAATGAGGAAAGAGGCTGAACAGGTAAGAAACTTAGGCTTTACAGGAAAAGGTTCCATTCATCCAAAACAAATTAAAATATTAAATGAAGTATTTACACCACCTCAAGATGAAATTATTAAGGCTAAAAAAATTTTAGAAGAATTTAATAATTCAAATACAGGTCTAGTAGTCATAGACGGTAAACTTATAGAAAAACCTGTCCTTCGAGAAATGAAAAGGAAAATATTGATAGCAGATAAAATAAATAAAGTTTAAATTAAATTATGTCATTTCATCTTGCCACTAGAAAAGTTATTAAGGAATGGACAGACTACAATGAACATATGAATATGGCATACTATGTTCTAATTTTTGATCAAGCATGGGAAACAATGCTTAATAAGTTTCATATGGGTGGTTCAAATGCACAAATTAATAAAAGAAGCACTATGGTTGTAGATACGAGAACTACCTATGACAATGAAGTGAAAGAAAATGATGAAGTAGATGTTTACTGCACCTTCTTTGATCATGATAAAAAAAGATTACATTTAAAATGCGAAATGTATGAAAAGAAGTCAAAAAAACTTGCTGCAACTATTGAAAGCCTCTCGCTTTATATTGATCTGGATAAAAGAAAGGTCACAGAATTTGAACAAGATAAAATCCAAATAATGGATGACTTTATAAATAAAAATAAGGTTTCTTTTAACTCAGAAAATTTAGTGTTTTCTGGTAAGCTAAAAAAATAAGTTATGGAAATTAAACTTTTGTCAGGAGCACTAGGTGCAGAAATAACAGGGATAGATCTTAAAGATACATCTGATCAAAACATCAAGAAAATTAATAATTTATTATTAGAACACAAAGTTATTTTCTTTAGAGACCAAAAAATTAATGCTGAACAACATATAGCCTTAGCTGAAAAATTTGGACCCTTAGAAACACATGCATATGTAAAAGGATTAAGTAAACATCCCGAAATAGTAAGAATAATTAAAGCAGAAGATGAAAAAAACCAATGGGGTGAGAATTGGCATAGTGATGTTAGTTACAATGAAAAACCAACGAAAGCAGTAATATTAAAATCAATTAAAATTCCTCCTGTTGGTGGTGATACATGCTTTGCAAACATGGAGCTTGCATGGGAAACATTAGATGAAGATATAAAAGAAAAGATAAAAGATAAAAAAGCAATCCATAGTTCTCTTGGCGCAGAATTTTTTATTGAAAAATATAAAAAAATGGAGGGAAATGAAAAAAGAAATTTTGATGAATATTCTAATGAACATCCAATAGTAAGAACACATCCTGAGACTGGAAAAAAAATTCTATTTGTCAATTGGACATACACAAAAAAAATAATTGGACTTGAACAGGAAGAAAGTGATGAAATTTTAAAAAAAATATTTGAACACCAAGCACGACTTGAATTAACCTGTAGATTTAGCTGGACTGAAAATACAGTCTGTATATGGGATAATAGAAGTGTTATTCACTTTGCAATTGCAGATTTTTATCCAGGTAGAGGATTAGGATATGAAAGAGTAATGGATAGAATTGCTATTGAAGGTGACCACCCACAATAAATACCTTGAAATTTGATTATTTAATAATTGGAGCAGGTACAGCAGGATGCGTTCTCGCTAATAGACTAACTGAACAAAGTAAAAATAAGGTTGCAATTTTTGAAGCTGGTAAAGATAGTGATATATGGAAAGTAAACATGCCCCTTGCAATACTTTATGCAATGCATGACCCAAAATATAATTATAAATATTATTCTGAACCTGAGCCACACTTAAACAATAGAAAATTATTTTGTCCTAGGGGAAAGATGATTGGTGGTTGTTCCGCGCATAATGGAATGGTTTATGTCAGAGGAAATAAAAATGATTATGAGAGATGGGCTTCATTTGGGTTAAAAAATTGGTCTTACGAAAATGTTTTACCTTTTTTTAAAAAAATTGAGACATGGTCAGGTGGAGAAAATAATTATAGAGGTGGAAAAGGTATATTGCCTGTAAATCAATCAAATAACAAAAATCCCCTTTTTAAAGCTTTTTTGGACTCGGCAAAAGAGGCAGGACATAAAATAAATAGTGATATGAATGGAGAAGACCAAGAAGGCTTTGGAATGTACGATGTTACAATTCATAAAGGAGAGAGAGCAAGTGCTTCAAAATACTATTTAAAACCAGCAAAAAGCAGGGAAAATTTAAAAGTATTTACTGAGTCATTTGTAGAAAAGATTATTTTTGATGGCAAAAAGGCTATTGGAATTCAAGTTAAAATAAAAAATGAAACGAAGACTATTTACGCAAATAAAGAAATTATTTTAAGTGGTGGATCAATTAATTCTCCACAATTATTAATGTTATCAGGTGTTGGTCCAAGCAATCATCTTAAAGAAAAAGGAATTGAGGTTATTCATGATTCAAAAGGAGTTGGAAAAAATTTACAAGATCATTTAGAAACCTATATTCAACAAGAATGTAAAACTCCAGATACATTATATTCATATGTAAATAAATTTAATATGGTAAAGGTGGGTATCCAGTGGTTCTTAAACAAAAGTGGGCCCTGTTCTACCTCGTTTTTAGAAGCTGGTGGATTCTGTAAATCATCTCCAGATAAAAAATATCCAAATATACAATTTCATTTTTTCCCAGCATTTGTAATAGACCATGGTTTAGTAGATCCTGATAGACACGGATACCAATTACATGCAAGTTTAAACCAACCTAAAAGTAGAGGGGAAATTACTTTGAAAAGTTCAAACCCTTATGATTATCCAAAAATACAATTTAATTATTTAAAGGATGATTATGATCTTAAAGAAACAATAAAATGTGTTCGAGTAGCAAGAAAAATTTTATGTCAAAACTCTATGAAACCTTTTGCTGGTAAAGAAATTGGGCCAGGAGATAATGCAAATTCAGATGAGGAAATTGAAGAATATGTAAGATCAAAAGCAGAAACAGCATATCACCCATCATGTACTTTAAAGATGGGTATAGATGATATGGCAGTGGTAGATGAAAAATTAAAAATTCATGGTCTTCAGAATATAAGGGTAGCCGATGCATCTGTGATGCCAGAAATTACAAGTGGAAATCTAAATGCACCAACTCTAATGATAGGTGAGAGAGCTGCTGACTTTATTTTGAATTAACATATGGAAGTAAATAATAATACCAAAGGCATCCTATTTATTATGATAGGGATGGCTTTTTTTTCAATTCAAGACTCTCTTATAAAATATATATTTGAAGAAATTGCTTTGTTTGAATTATATCTTGGTAGAACTATTGTTCAAGCGACAGTGCTTATATCTATATTCTTAATAACAAAGAAAAAATTTACATTAAAAACACATTATCCTTTATTAACATTATTAAGAGTAATTTGTTTTTTCTTTGGTTTTAGTTTCTTTTATATTTCACTAACGTTTATGTCTTTAGCTATGGTCAGCGCATTATTCTTTTCATGCCCTTTTTTCATGTCAATATTTGCTAAAGTATTTTTAAAAGAACAAATTGGTATTAGAAGATGGAGTGCGATAACAGTGGGTTTTATTGGTGTTTTAGTCGTATTAAATCCAACTTTAGAAGACTTTAATTTTTTTAAATTAGCGCCAGTTGCATGCTCACTTTGTTATGCATGCTCTATGACAATTACAAAATATACATCAGAAAAAGATAATATTTATACTCAGTTAACTTTACTTTATATTTTTGCTGTAATTGCGAGTGTTATAATATTTTTAATAAGTGGTGATGGAAAGTTTAATAATTTTTCTGATCCTACAATGCAATTTATTTTTAGAGAATGGTTTGTAAATCCAGCCGTTTCGTGGCCTTACGTTTTTGTAATGGGAATTGTTGCATCAATTTCATTTTTTTGTGTGTTCACTGCATATAGTATAGCTTCTCCGTCTGTTGTCTCTTTATTTGAATATTCATACATAGTTTTTGCAATGATAGCTGGTTATATATTATTTGAAACTATACCAGTACCTAGAACTTTTCTTGGAGCCGCAATAATTATTGGTGCGGGTGTATATATTTATTTTAGAGAAAAAGTTCGTGGCCAAATGATTGCATCAGATACACCTAATAGATGATAAAAAAAAACTATATTCCAACAATAAATATTTCTTCTCTTCTTGGAAAAAATTTTAATACAAGACCTGCCTTTAAAACAGTAAAAGAACTTGAGAAA
>CACHUN010000006.1 GCA_902583075.1 uncultured Pelagibacteraceae bacterium
GATAGGAGTATCTCTAAATTTTTTAATTCTATTGATGGGAAAATCAATGAGTTTAAATCTCAAAGAAAAGATGAAAAAAGAAGATTAAAATTAATAGAAATTGAAAAAAAAGATAAAGAAAAAGAAAAAATAAAAAAACAAAAAATCCTACAAGAGGAAAAGCAATTAAAATTAAAAGAACAACAACTTAAGGATGAAGAAAGAATAGAAAAATTAAGAGCTAAAGATCTAAAATTATTCTTGAGAAAAGAACAAGCGCTTTTAAGAAAAGAGCAATCTGAGAGACAAAAGAAATTTTTACAAGAACTAAGAATACAAAAACAAATTGAAAGATTTAGAATAAGAGAAGTAAAAGAATTAGAAAAACTGGAAAAAATCTCTTTAAGAGAAAAAAGACAGGACTATGGAGAATTACAACAAAGAATAGAGAATTTAAAAAATAAATACAGACTTATCAGAGACCAAAAAGTTAGAGATAGAGTTGAGGCTCTTGGTGTTAAGACAGATGAGAATGATGATAGATCAGTACTCCTTCAAAAGGAGAGAGAATATAATTTAGCAAGACAAAAAATTGAGTTTGCATTAGAAAGTTTTTATAGAAGTGCAAATAGTTTAGTTTTTCAATTGAATAAAAGATATATTACAAGACACATGTCTATATTTAGATGTATAGACAAAAGGTTTGAGACAGGAGAAATATTTATCAAATGGGACGAATCTACAGACGATGAATGGTTAATTTTAATATATATTAAGGATAATTCACCTGATAAAGGAATAATAATAGAAGATAAAACAAATGATGAAAAAAATATGTCTTATGAATTTAAAACTAACGAAATATTCAAAGCCTCAGACCGAATGGTAGATTCTCTTACTCAGCTAATTTCAAAGAAGCGGCAAAAACAGAAATAAATTTTTATTTACTCGTTTACGTAAACAGAAACTCCTCTAGAATTAATGTCTACATCGAATTTTTTATGAAGAGGAGGAAAAGCTCTCTGAGAGCAATCGAGTCTATCACAAGTTCTACATGATACTCCAATAGCTAATTCTGATTTTTTATCACTAAGATCTAAATTTTCAGTGTATACAAATTCTTTTGCATATTTTGCTTCACAACCGAGACCTATTGATAACATACTTTTTTTTTGTCCATACCTTCCAACACCTTTTTCAACAGTTTTTGCAATACAAACATATTTCTCTCCATTAGTCATTTTACTAACTGCTGCTTGAATAACACCTGGTCTTGAAAAAGCTGAATAGACATTCCATCTCGGACAAGCTCCTCCATATCTTGGTATTTCTATACCAGATAATGAGAATCTTTTTGAAATATTTCCAGCAACATCTACTCTTAAAAAATGAAAAGGTATTCCAGGAAGTTTTGGATCTTGTAGACACGTTACTCTATGCGCTACCTGTTCAAAAGAAGTTGCAAATGTATTTTGTAAAAGTTCCAAATCATATTTTAATTCTTTGCATTCTTTATGAAAAAGAGAGTAAGGCATTAATATTGCAGCACCACAATAATTTAAAAGTGCAACCCTTGTCAATTTTTTAGACTCTTCAGTTGGAAAATTAAATGTTGCAAGGTATTCATCAATTTCTTTTGAGGCACCTTCTTGTGAAATTTGTGCAGCAGCAAAAAGTTTTTTAGTTTCAAGTGAAAGATAATCAGATAACAATAATTCTTTATCTTTTACTTTGTATATTTTTGAAAATGGTTTTCCTTCTTTAGGTATTACATCTTTTACAGTTATACCATATTCATCTTTTAAAAACTGACATAATGCAATATATCTTGTTCTATTGTTTTGTTTTACTTTTTCAAAAATTTCATTAGCGAACTCCTCTAATTTTGGAAAAAAATTTTTATTTTCTTGTAAAAAATCTGAAATTACTTCACCAGGAAATGCGTTTTTTCTCCCATCAATAATTTTCCCTGAAATATTCTCTAATTTATTAAAAATTTCATGATCTTTTTGTTTAAAGTTGTCACCTAGTTTAATTAGAGCCTTAGCAATTTTTGGATTTGTATTTACTAAATCCTTTACTTCTGGTCCTAGAATATCAAGATCCTCAAAAAGTTCATCACCCAACAATTCAGAAATATTATTCTCAAGATTTATGTCTGTTTTACTTGTAAGATCGGAAAGCTCTATTTTAAGTTTATCACAGACCCTTAAAAGTAAGTCTCCATCAATTTTTCTTTTTCCGCTCTCTATTAGATTTAAATAGCTTGGTGAAATAGACATTTCTTCTGCTAATTTGTTAGCTTGGATCCCAAGTTGCCTTCTAAAAGCTTTGATTTTTGGACCAATTTTTGTATCAATTTGACTCATTTTACATTTTGTAAATTTTGTAAATTTAAATTTACACAAAATTATTCAATTTTACAAGCAAAATCAATTTAATTGTAGATTTTGTAAATATTGTAAATTATAAAGTTTACATGGAAAAAAACAAAATTAACAATATCGAAAATAACTACCAAATTACTAATAAAGAAGAGCATTCTGAGCATAAGTCCAAAGGTATTTACATTAGAGACGATCATTGCGATTGGGGATCTAGTGGAATGAATGAATTTACTGAAGAATATAGCTCAAAATAGTCATTAGTCATTTCTAGTCATTTAATCAAAGGAGAGGGATTTAAGTGTCAGCTGAGAAGATTTCATACGATTTACAAAGATTTGCAGGTATTAAAAGAGATTATACTCCTGAAGAGGTCGAAAGATTAAGAGGTTCAATCAAAATTGAGTATTCTATGTGTAAAATGCAGTCCCAAAAGCTTTGGAAACTTCTCAATACAGAAGCATATGTTAACACCCTTGGGTCACTTTCAGGAAATCATGCAGTACAACATGCTAAAGCTGGTTTAAAAGCAATTTATTTAAGTGGCTGGCAAGTTGCAGCTGATTCTAACAGTGCCGGTGAAATGTATCCTGATCAATCTTTATACCCATATGATAGTGCACCTAAATTAGTTGAGACAATGAATAATTCCCTAGTTAGAGCTGATCAAATTCAACATATGGAGATTATAGATGGTGATATGGATAAAAGTAAGAGAACTGATTACATGTTGCCAATTATAGCTGATGGTGAAGCAGGATTTGGCGGACCACTAAATGTATTTGAATTAACTAAAAAATTTATTAGAGCAGGTGCTGCTGGGGTTCACTTTGAGGACCAATTAGCTAGTGAGAAAAAATGTGGTCATATGGGAGGAAAAGTTCTTGTGCCAACTGGAACAATGGTTAGAAATTTAAAGGCAGCAAGACTTGCCGCTGATATTGCAGATGTACCATTAATAATTTTAGCAAGAACAGATGCGAATGCTGCAAAATTAATCACTAATGATTTTGACGAAAATGATAAACCATTTTTAACTGGCGAAAGATCACCCGAAGGTTTCTTTTATGTTAAAGACGGAATTGAGCAGGCTATTTCAAGAGGTCTTGCTTATGCACCTTACGCAGATTTAATTTGGTGTGAAACTGCTACTCCAAATTTAGAAGAAGCAAAGAAATTTGCTGATGCTATACACGAAAAATTTCCTGGTAAAATGTTAGCTTATAACTGTTCTCCATCATTTAATTGGAAGAAACATTTATCCGATGAGGAAATTGGATCATTTCAAAGAAAGATTGGAGAAATGGGATATAAATTTCAATTTATTACATTAGCAGGTTTCCATACTCAAAACATCGCAATATTTGAATTAGCGGAAAAATATAAATCAGAAGGTATGACAGCTTACTCAAAAATTCAACAGCATGAATTTGCTAGAGAAAAAGATGGATACACAAGTGTAAAACATCAAAGAGAAGTAGGTACATCTTATTTTGATGCAGTTTCAAATACAATAAGCTCAGGTAAAAGCTCAACTACAGCAATGGACGGTTCAACTGAATCAGAACAGTTTTAGATGATAGATTAATGTTTACTAGTGGTCTTCTATTAATAGTAAGCTATCTTTTATTTAAATACACAGTTCAATGGATTCAATATTATAATCAAACCGATCCTAGGATGCCTGACTCAATATGGCGTTATACCTGTGATTATAAAGTTATTGGCATAAGAGATATTTGTGATCTGGATGATAAGCCATTTGTAAGACAAAGAAGGAAAAGAGATAAAATTGTTACAATAATGTATTTTATTGTGGTCCTTGCTTTTGTATTTTCTATGTATTTTATGGCGAGTTTATTAGGACTAATTCTTTAATTTTTGAATCTGATCCCATGCTGAATTGACAGCTCTCATTTTAGCTTTGCTTTCATCTATTACTTCTTGAGGAACACCTTTACTTAATAAAAGATCAGGATGATGCTCTTTGCTAAGTTTAATATACCGTTTTCTTATTTCTTCGAGTGAATCATCAGGCTTACTTTCTAAAACAATATAAGGATTAAGTTTGTCTGATGACTTTCTGCTTTCTTTAATTCCATTAATTTGAGTCTGATTTAATCCAAAAATTCTTGCTATATCTTCTATCATTATTAATTCATTTTCACTAATGTGTCCGTCAGCTTCAGCAATATAAAAAAGAGTGTTAATTACTTCCTCTAATACATTCATATTTCCTCTATAAACTTCTGCAATTTGTTTTGCATATGGTTCATACCCGGTACTTTCCTCTTTAGCTTTATTGAAAATTTTACCGACCTGATCTAATTCACTTTCAGGTATTTTTAATTTATCTTTAACTGCAATTAATTCTTCACGACTAACCTGTCCATCTGCTTTAGTTAGCTTTGCTGATAAAACAATTAGTGAGAGTGCAAAAATTTGTTGAGGCTGTGCAAAAGATCTAAATCCACCACTTGATCTAGCTCTTGACATTTTTCCACCAATTAAGGATCCTAATAGCATACCAAAAGGTCCACCAATTGAAAAACCTAGCATTCCACCAATTATGCTTCCCCATATTGCCATTACTCAAAACTCCTTAATCTATATTCCCAATTACCCATTTTATTATAAGTTACTTTTAATATTAAATTACTTTCTGGATTATACCAAACATCAAATTCAAATTTTTTTTCATCTGAAAGACTTTCATCATTTGATTTAATATTAAAGTGTTTAGTTAAATATACTTTACCATTAATATCGATGTTTTCATCTCCTATTAAACTCACAGTCTGTTTTTTTATACTCCCAGATAAAGGACTGATTTGTTTATTAGCTTTTAAAATTTTGTGGTTCCACCAATTCCCAATTGTACAATCTAAATTAGCTTCACCCTTGTATGATGATCCATCTATAATGAATTTATTTATAGATTTATCATAATTTAAATTTACGTATTTCTCCTTATCATTTTGAAAAGTATTGGATTTAAAAAAAACTAATTTATCATCTTTGTACTTTTCTATTGTCTCACTTAATATCGAAAAAACCGTTATACCGAATAACTCTACTTTAAAATTAGTATAATTTTTTACTACAAATAAATCTTCATCGAATTCAAAGAAATAGTTAGTGCTACCAATAACTTCATTATTTCTTAGAACATCCATCTCAATTTTTTTAAGACCTTCATAATGACTGCTATGTGCCATCACTTTAGAAGTAAACATAATAAGTATTGTTACGATAATAAAATGTCTCATTTTCGTAGATTTTAGTTAAAGAAAGTATAAATAATAGCGAAATATATGTTCCTTACTATCAAAAATATTCCTAAAGTCTCATGGAGTTCTCACGAGACTTTTAATTTAAAGCCAAAATTATCTACCTTATTCTTCCTTTGTTTTGGCCTAATATTATTCGGTTTTGGCGAAGCCTTAGTCGTTATTTCATTTATTGGCAATTCTCCATGGACTGTAATGGCACAAGGAATTTCAATTAATTCAGGATTATCCATTGGAATTGTCACTTTTATAGTAAGTGTTGCCGTTTTATCTTCATGGTTCTTTTTAAAACAAAAACCTGGTCTAGGTACTATATTCAATATCGTAATCATTGCAGCAATGCTAGACATTACAATTGCATTAATACCAACCCCTGAAACTTACATTATGAAATTATTAATGGCTGCAGTAGGCGTTATGATAGTTGGAGTGGGGAGTGGTATTTATTTAATAGCTAATCTAGGTCCAGGGCCTAGAGATGGTTTAATGACTGGTTTACAAAAAAAAACTAATCTACCGATAGCTGCTGTGAGAGCCTTTATAGAAATTTCTGTAGCATCAGTTGGGTGGTATTTGGGTGGAACAATTGGTGTTGGAACTTTGATGTTTGCTTTTGGAATTGGTCCCTGTATTGCTTTGAGTTTATATATTATAGATAAAATAATGAACTAAGTAGCAGTATTTTGTTTTTCGCTTCTTTTTCTTTCGTGAGGGTCCAGAATTGCTTTTCTAAGTCTGCAAGATTTAGGCGTGATCTCTAATGCTTCATCAGTATTAAGCATACTTAACTGTTCTGCAATCGACATTTGTCTTACAGGTGTAAGAACAATATTTTCATCAGTACCTTGTGTTCTCATATTCGTAAGTTTTTTTCCTTTCATAACATTAATTATCATATCGCCTGGTTTAGGAGCTACCCCAACAATCATTCCTGCATAAACTGGATCATTGTGTGTTACAAACATCTCTCCTCTAGCTTGCAAATTAAAAATTGAAAATGCAACAGCCTTGCCTTGATCCATAGAGATTAAAGCGCCATTTCTTCTTCCCTCCATGTCTCCCTCAAAATCTCCATAAGAGTGATAAATCCTATTAATAACACCTGTTCCTTTGGTTAATGTTAAAAATCTGCTTGTGTATCCCATTAAACCTCTTGTTGGAGCTTGAAAAATAAGTCTTTTTTTATTTTTTCCAGTATCTTTTAGTTCAACTAATTTACCTTTTCTTCTATTCATAGAATCTATAATTCTTGATGAATATTCCTCATCTAAATCCATAGTTATTTCTTCAATTGGTTCTAACTTTTTTGAATTTTTGTCAGTTTTAAATAAAACTTTAGGAGGACTAACTGTCATTTCAAACCCCTCTCGTCTCATTTGTGTTAATAATATTTCAAGCATTAATTCTCCTCTTCCACTTATTTCAAATGCATCTTTATTTGCGTTTTCTGAGAAAGAAATTCCAACATTGTTTTGAGCTTCTAAAATTAGACGATCTCTAATTTGAGTACTTGTTAATTTTTTACCCTCTGTTCCAGCGAGTGGAGAGTTATTTACTGTTATTTTTATCGAAATTGTAGGTGGATCGATCGGTGTTGCCTCAATAGGTTTATTTACCTCTAAATCACAAATAGTATCTGCTACATTTGCTTTTTCTAATCCAGCTATAACTACGATATCTCCAGCTTCTCCAACTTCAATTGGTACTTTTTTTGTACCTTCGTATCTAAAGATTTTTGTAAGTCTGCCTTCATCTATTTTTTCACCTTTTAAATTGATTGCTTTAATTTGTTGGTTCGCTTTTGCAGTTCCTTGTGAAATTCTTCCAACTAAACATCTACCCAAAAAGTTATCAGCATAAAGTAGCGTCGATAGCATCGCAAATGGTTTTGATCTATCAAATTGAGAGGGTTTTACATGGTCTAAAACTAAATTTAATAGTGGATTGAGATTTTCTCTTGGTCCGTCAATATCTTTACATGCCCAACCAGATCTTCCACTTGCGTATAATACTGGAAAATCTAATTGCTCTTCATTAGCATCTAAACTAACAAATAAATCAAATGTCTCATTTAAAACTTCATCTGCTCTTTGATCAGTTTTGTCTAATTTATTTATGACAACAATTGGTTTTAATCCTTGTTTTAATGCTTTGCTCAATACAAATTTTGTTTGTGGCATTACACCTTCTGAAGAGTCTACTAACAATAACGCTCCATCAGCTAAACTTAAAACTCTTTCGACCTCTGCTGCAAAATCTCTATGTCCGGGAGTATCAATAATATTTATTCTAGTATCTTTCCAATTAATTGAAGTAGGCTTAGCAAGAATTGTAATCCCTCTTTCTTTTTCTAGTTCTCCAGAGTCCATTAATCTTTCATCAACTACTTCATTTTCTCTAAAAGAACCACTTTGTTTCATCAAATTATCAATCAGGGTTGTTTTTCCATGATCAACATGAGCAATTATAGTGATATTTCGAATATTGTTACTCATATTTGAATTTCTTATACATCTAAACCTTTAATTGAAAACAAAAAAAAGGGCAAAAGAGTCTGCCCTTTTAAATTTTTAATTTGGAATCTTTGGATTACATTCGCATTCCTCAAATCAAAAGTATAGTAAACACAACATTATTTTAATCACTACATTGCAACTACGAGAAATCTAAACTCAAACTCGTACAACTTTCAGAAGATTGCTACATTGAATAATTGATGTTCAATGCAGTGTTATGATGCTTATGCAACTTACATTTTATTATCTTTTTTTGCGTGCACTCATTCTATTATATTGTGTTAGAAATTTTCGCAATCTTGGGTTATTAATATTTTAAAAAGAGAAAGTATAATATCCACCAAATGAAGAGATTATTCGACACAATATTTCAAATGAAGAACATCAAACGAACATTTGTGATATTTAATAGTTTTTTTTTGGATTTTTTCTTGTATTTAAATATTAAATGAAACTCACATATCGTTCAGAAATAAATAGTTTAAGAGTGATTGTAATTATTTGACAATGAAAAATTTATTAAAAAAAATTGACCAAAAATTTTTTGGTGAGTCATTTATAAAAATTTATAATAGAAGTTTTTATTCAATAAAAAGAAAAAGAAGTTTTCACAAAAATTATCTAATCAACATTGATAATTTAAGACAATATAAGTCCTTAACTTATTGGAATAATCATTTTAATCATTTATCAGCAAATGATGTTGAGGGTGATATCGTAGAGTGTGGGGTAGGTAATGGACAAACCTTATCATATATATTATTTAATCTAACTTATAATGAAAAACATTTTAATAGAAGGTATATAGGTTTTGACTCCTTTGAAGGTTTTCCAGAACTAAGTGATAAAGATAATTCACCAAGAAACCCAATAAAAGAAAAATGGAATCATACAAATGAAGAGTTTGTAATCAGCAATTTAAATGATTTAGGTTTTAAAGATAAACATTATAAAAAAATAAAATTTATTAAAGGATATTACGAAAGAACATTTCAACAAGAAAAAGATAATATTACAAAAATATCTCTTTTACATATTGATTGTGATTTATATTCTAGTACTAAAATTTCACTAGAAACTTGGTTTGATAAATTAGAAAAAAATGGAATAATAGTTTTTGATGAATATTTAAATTCTGTTTTTAGTTTTCCTGGTGCGGTACAGGCAATAGATGATTTTTTTGGTGTAGATAAAAATCAAATTAAGGTTTGTCCATATACTAAACAATACTATTTCATAAAATCTTAAACTTTACTCTCCACATATTGTCCAATTAATTTTTCAACTATATTTGACATTTCTCTCATATCTTTATCAGCAACCATTTAAAATCTATCAATCGTGAGTATGTTAATAGTTTAATTTTTCCTTCTTTAAATTCAGACGAAAACAGTGAGAGTGAATACATTGAATATACATTGTTGCTACATTGAAAATTTGAAACAAAAAAAAACGCCAGAGTGTTTGATTTCTCTGGCGTTTTTGAATTTTTAGGATAGGTATTCGGGGATTACATACCCATGCCGCCCATGCCGCCCATGCCGCCCATTCCTCCTGGAGGCATACCTCCAGCAGCAGCATCTTTCTCTTCAGGTTTATCAGCAACCATTGCTTCAGTTGTTACTAATAATCCAGAAATTGAAGCTGCATCTTGTAAAGCTGTTCTAACAACTTTAACAGGGTCAATAATTCCCTCTTTAAACATATCTACGTATTGTTCTGTTTGAGCGTCGTAACCTTGAGAAGATTTACCAGCTTCTAAAAGTTTTCCAACTATAACTGAACCGTCTACACCAGCATTTGTTGTTATTTGTCTTATTGGAGCTTCTAAAGCACTTTTAACAATTTCAACACCAGCTTTTTGATCAGATCCTTTAACTTTTAACTTATCAAGATCTTGTGAAGCATAAAGAAGTGCACATCCACCTCCAACAACAATTCCTTCCTCAACAGCTGCTCTAGTAGCGTTTAAAGCATCTTCTACTCTGTCTTTTTTCTCTTTAACTTCGACTTCAGTTGCGCCGCCAACTTTAATAACTGCAACACCTCCGGCTAATTTAGCAAGTCTTTCTTGAAGCTTTTCTTTATCATAATCTGATGAAGTTTCTTCAACTTGTTGTTTGATTTGATCACATCTTGCTTCAATGTCAGATTTTTTCCCCGTACCACTTACAATGGTACTATTTTCTTTATCAACTTTTACTCTTTTAGCTGAACCTAGATCAGTAATCTTAACATTTTCCAATTTTATCCCTAGATCTTCAGATATTACTTGTCCACCGGTTAAAATTGCAATGTCTTCAAGCATCGCTTTTCTTCTGTCTCCAAAACCTGGAGCCTTAACTGCTACAACCTTTAGACCACCTCTTAATTTATTCACAACTAAAGTTGCTAACGCTTCCCCTTCTACATCTTCAGATATAATCATTAAAGGTCTACCTGCTTGAACAACTGCCTCAAGTAGTGGTACCATTGGTTGAAGATTTGTTAATTTCTTTTCGTGTAAAAGAATTAATGGATTTTCTAGCTCTGTAGTCATTTTTTCAGCATTTGTTACAAAGTATGGTGATAAATATCCTCTATCAAATTGCATACCTTCTACAACATCAAGTTCTGTCTCAATACTTTTTGCTTCTTCGACTGTGATAACACCTTCGTTACCAACTTTTTGCATAGCTTTTGCTATCATGTTTCCTATTTCTTTATCTCCATTAGAAGAAATAGTTCCAACTTGAGCAATCTCGTCACTATCTTTAACTTTTTTAGCTGAAGATATAAGAGTATGTCTGACTTGTTCTACTGCTGCATCAATACCTCTTTTAACATCCATAGGATTCATACCAGCTGTAACATACTTACAACCTTCTTTTACAATAGCTTGAGCTAAAATAGTTGCAGTTGTTGTTCCATCACCTGCTTCATCATTTGTTTTGCTCGCAACTTCTTTCACCATTTGCGCGCCCATGTTTTCAAATTTATCATCTAGGTCAATTTCTTTAGCAACTGATACACCATCTTTAGTTGTTCTTGGTGCACCATATGCTTTGTCTATAACAACGTTTCTACCTTTGGGGCCAAGAGTAACCTTAACTGTGTTTGCGAGTATATCTACTCCTTTCAGCATTGCTGATCTAGCATCTGAATCAAATTTTACTATTTTTGCCATTATTAAACTCTCCTTTTTTAGTTTTATTTAGAAGTAGAGATACCCATAATGTCTGACTCTTTCATTATGCTGTATTCTTTACCATCAATTTTAACTTCAGTTCCTGACCATTTTCCAAAAAGAACTTTGTCACCAACTTTAACATCCATCGGTATAATTTTTCCATCCTCAGTTTTTGATCCACCACCTACAGCAACTACTTTACCCTCTTGTGGTTTCTCTTGTGCAGAATCTGGGATGATAATTCCGCCAGCAGTTTTTTCGCTGCTATCTAAAACTTCTATTAAAACTCTATCGTGTAACGGTTTAAACTTCATATTTACTCCTTTAAATTAAAGATCATATAGATGCATGTGACTATTATTTCAAGATCTGACCTCAAATATATAAATGAGAAAATTCAAGAATTTATTAGATTTTTAAGCTATATCTCAAATATGAGTAAAAATTTAGATGAATCAGGCTTAAAATCGATATTCGGTGAATATGACTTATTTTTCATAGATATCTGGGGAGTAGTCCACAACGGTATAAAGCTACATGAAAATGCTGTCAAAGTTTTAGATGAATTATCTAATAATGAAAAAAAATTCATATTATTGACAAATGCACCAAGACCAAATCTAACAGTTATTAATACTCTAAAAAAAATGGGGTTAAATAATTTTTCTGATAATATTTTTACATCTGGAGAAGCATCAAAAAGATATCTTTTAGAAAATTTTAATAATAAAAAATTTTTTCATTTAGGACCACCAAAAGATTTTGATTTATTTAAAACTTTTGAAGATAATAAAGTGCCAAACATAGATGACTCGGATTATTTATTATGTACAGGTCTATTTGAAGAACATGTAGATGATCTGGGGTATTACAAAAATCTTTTATCAAAACATATAAATAAAAAAATGATATGCACAAACCCTGATTTAATAGTTGATCGAGGTGACAAAAGAGAATATTGCGCAGGCTCTATTGCAAAATCATTTGAAGAAATAGATGGTGAAGTTATTTACTTTGGCAAACCATATCCTCCTGTTTATGCAATTGCAGCAGATGTCGATAATAAAAAAATATTATGTATTGGTGACAATCTAAATACAGATATAAAAGGTGCTAATATTCAGAATTTTGATTCATTGCTTATTACAGGTGGTATACATAGACAAGAGATTTCAAAATTATCAATTGAGAAGGTGCTTAAAAATTATGAAACAAAAATTAATTATTTTCAGAAAGAATTAAAATGGTGAAAAAGTTAGAGATTTTTAACAAATTTAATATCCCAAAAAAATTTAAAAAATCAATTATCTTGATTGGTAACTTTGATGGTTTGCATTCAGGGCATCAAAAATTATTTGAATTAGCCAAAAAATATAAAACAAAATATAAATCTAAATTAGGCGTAGTTACGTTTGATCCAATACCTAAAATGTTTTTTAATAAAAATATTAAAAACTATAGAATATCAAATTTTAATCAAAAATTAATTTATTTAAAAAAATTTGGTGTTGATTTTGTGATTAATAAAAAATTTGATAAAAATTTTTCAAAAATTACTTACCATAAATTTATTAAAGACATTTTATCGAGAAAACTAAGATCAAAATTTATATTTGTTAGTAATAACTTTAGATTCGGTCATAAAAGAGAAGGTGATGTGGCACTCCTAAAAAAATATGAGAATGATTTTGGTTATCATTTAATAAACCCAAAACCTTTGATGAAAAATAAAAAAATAATTTCATCAACAATTATTAGAAAGTTGCTTGAAGGGGGAAAGTTATCAAAAGCAAATACTTTTTTAAAAAGAAACTGGGAAATTGAAGGAAAAGTTCAAAGAGGCAGAATGATGGGTCAAAAAATTGGATTCCCAACCTGCAATATTGATATTGGTAATTATGTTATAGCAAAGCCTGGCGTTTATGCTGTAAAAATAAGAATTAGTGATAGAAAAAAATTCTATAAAGGAATTGCTAATTTAGGTTTTAGGCCCACATTTGATCAAAAAAAAATACTTTTAGAGGTAAATATTTTTAATTTTTCAGGAAATCTTTATAATAAAAAATTATCAGTAGAATTTTTAAAATTTATAAGAGGAGAAAAAAAATTCAAAGGTATCAGTGAGTTAAAAAATCAAATTAAAAAAGATATTTTTAAAGCTAAAAAAACATAATGAGCAAGGAACATTTAAACTTACCTAAAACTGCTTTTTCTATGAAAGCAAATCTACCAAATAAAGAACCAGAATATTTGAAGTTTTGGGATAAGATTAATCTTTATGAAAAACTGAGATCCCAAAGTAAAGGTAAAGAAAAATTTGTCTTACACGATGGACCTCCATATGCAAATGGAAATATTCATATGGGTACTGCATTAAATAAAATTCTAAAAGATATAATAATTAAATTCCATCAAATGGATGGCAAAGACTCAGTTTATGTACCTGGATGGGATTGTCATGGATTACCAATAGAATGGAAAATTGAGGAGCAATATAAAAAAAATAAAAAAAATAAAAATGATGTACCTATTATTGAGTTTAGAAAAGAATGTAGAGATTTTGCAAGCAAATGGATTAATATTCATAAAGATCAATTTAAAAGATTAGGAGTAATTGGAGATTGGGAAAACTATTATTCAACTATGAGTTTCGATGCAGAAGCTCAAATTGTAAGAGAACTTGGAAAATTTTTAAAAGAGGGTAGTTTGTACAAGGGTTACAAACCTGTTTTATGGTCAACAGTAGAAAAAACAGCTTTGGCAGACGCAGAAGTTGAATATAAAGATCACGTATCTGATACAATCTATGCAGCCTTCCCAGTTAAAAAATCCAATATCAATGAAATAATTGGTTCGAATGTAGTTATTTGGACAACAACTCCATGGACTATACCAGCTAACAGAGCATTAGCTTACAATCAAAGTTTGGATTATGTTTTATGCGAGATAGATAACAAAGATATTTTAGAAAATGAAAAAATAGTTATTGCAAAAGGACTTTTGACGTCAGTTGCAAAAGATACTGATTACAAAATTGAGATATTAAAAGAATTTAAAGGAAAAGAATTTGATGGAACTATTTGTTGCCATCCATTTCATAAAATTGGATATGAATATGATGTTCCGATGCTCGAGGCCAGATTTGTAACAACTGAACAAGGAACAGGAATTGTTCATTGTGCACCAAGCCACGGACCTGATGATTTTAATTTGTGTATCAATAACGGAATAAAAGCAATTGAAACAGTTGATGATGATGGAAAGTACACGAAACACATACCCATATTTGAAGGAACTCACATTTTCAAAGCAAACCATATAGTTATTGAAAAGCTTAAAGAACTAAGAAGTCTTTTAAAAAATGGTAAACTAACACATTCCTACCCACATTCTTGGAGATCAAAGGCTCCTTTAGTTCATAGAGCAACACCTCAATGGTTTATTTCAATGGAAAGTCATCAACTAAGAGACAAAGCACTTAAAGCAATAAATGACACCACTTTTTATCCTGGTAAAGGAAAAGAAAGAATTAAAGCAATGATCGAGACTAGACCAGATTGGTGTGTCTCTAGGCAGAGAGTATGGGGAGTTCCACTTCCAATATTTATTTCAAAAAAAAATGGAGAAATACTTATCGATGACGAAGTTTTTGAGAATATTGCAAAAATTTATGAAAAAGAAGGTTCAGATTGTTGGTTTGAGGATAATTTTCAGAGACTGCTTGGAAATAAATATAAAGCAGAAGATTTTGATAAGACTAGTGACATCGTGGAAGTGTGGTTTGATAGTGGATCAACTCATTCGTTTGTTTTGGAAAAGAGAGAAGATTTAAAATGGCCTGCTTCAATGTATCTAGAGGGGTCAGATCAACATAGAGGATGGTTTCACTCTTCTCTGCTAGAGTCCTGTGGTACTAGAGGTAGAGCACCATTTGAAAGTATTTTATCACATGGGTTTGTTGTTGATGGAAAAGGACTAAAAATGTCTAAATCAACTGGAAATGTAATAGCTCCGGAAGATATTTTAAAAAAATATGGTGCTGATATACTTAGAATTTGGGTTACCTCATCAAATTATGCTGAAGACTTAAGAATAGATTATTCAATTTTAGACCAGCATTCTGAGTCTTACAGAAAAATAAGAAATACTTTCAGATACCTTTTAGGAAACATACAAGATAAATATTCAAAAGTAGATTTTGACAAAATTGATTTAAATAATATTCCTGAACTAGAAAAGTATATGCTTCATAGATTGTTTGTGATCAATGAAAGTTTCAATGAATACTTTAAGTCATATAATTTTCATAATTTATATAAAGAATTATTAAATTTTTGCACGGTAGAACTTTCTGCATTTTATTTTGATATTAGAAAAGATCTGCTTTATTGTGATCCAAAAGATTCCAAAAAACGTTCTGATTGTATTTTGATACTAAAAGTAATTTTAGAATGTTTATTAAAATGGTTTGCCCCAATATTATCATTTACCACTGAGGAAATTTATCATTTAATTCACAAGGAAAATAACAATGGGAGTATTCATTTACAAAAATTTGTTAAAATTCCTAATGAATGGAAAAATGAAGAATTAAATAATAAATGGGATAAACTTAAAATGATCAGAGATGAAGCAAATATTAGTATTGAGAGCAAAAGGGCTCATAAAATTATTGGTTCAAGTTTAGAGGCTAATATTGAAATAAAAATTAAAGATAAAGACATGTATAGTTTAGCAAAGAAGCATGATTTCTCTGAAATTTGTATTACATCATCAGCCTCAATCTCAAATGATAGCAATTTAGTAAAAGAAATTGAAATCATTAGTTCAAAAGCTGTTGGAAATAAGTGTCCTGTATGTTGGAAAATTAGTAGAGAAATATGTGAGAAACACGGACATCTCAGTGTTCAATGAAAAGTGAAAACATAAAAAAAATTGCAATAAGCACTTCTATTTTACTATCCATTTTCCTACTAGACAGAATTTCAAAACTATTCATCTTAAATATATTAGAGGAAACTGGGAGAGTAGACATTTATATAAATTCTTTTTTAAATTTTTATTTAGTTTGGAATAAAGGAATAGGTTTTGGTTTATTATCCTCGGATAAGGATTTTTTTTATAATGTAGTTACTATTTTAATTATCCTAATCAATTTTGTGATAATTTATCTTTTATTTAAGGAAAAAGGATTAAAGTATTATTTTCTAATAATTATTTTAGGAGGCTCATTAGGTAATCTATTTGATAGAATATATTATAGAGCTGTACCAGACTTCTTTGACTTAAATTATAATGGATATCATTGGTTTATTTTCAATGTCGCTGATATATTTATAACAATTGGAATTATTTTACTTATTCTGGCTGAATTAATAAGTTATAAAAAAGCAAATGATTAAATTCTTTGAAATTGTTAAATTAATATTCCTCTTATTATTTTTATATTCATGTGGTTCAGTTGGAGAAGCTTTACAAGGAAAAAAAAGATCAGACCAAGGAGACGAATTCTTAATCGATAAAAAAAATCCATTAGCTATGCCTCCAGATTTTGACAAATTACCAAAACCAGGTGAAGCAAATGCAAAATCTACAAAAGATATTGAGAATGATCAATCAAACATAAAAGATTTACTTAAGAGCAGTGATATTGAAGAAGATGCTTTGTCCTCAGAACAATCTACATCTATTGAAAGTTCAATATTAAAACAAATTAAGTAAGCCAATGTTTTCAAAAAATATTATTTTTAAAAATTTCCTACAAAAAAAAAATATAAATGTAAAAAAAAAAATCAATAATATTTTAAAAAAAGAATTAATTATAAGTAATAAACTATTAAGTTCATTTAACAGAAATTATAAATATAACTATAAAAAGGAAACTTTAAATAAATATAAAAATTTTACAACCATCAATTTAATTGGTATGGGTGGTTCTATTCTAGGTACAGAGGCAATATGTGATTTCTTAAAATTTAAAATTAAAAAAAAAATAAATTTTTATAATAATCTTGATAGTAAAATTAATTTAAAAAATAAAAAAAATACTTTAAATTTAATAGTATCAAAATCTGGAAACACACTTGAGACAATTTCAAACTTTAACATAATTCTCAATTCTCAAAAAAAAAATAAAAATATAGTGATTACAGAGAAAAAATCTAGTTTTCTCACAAAACTTGCAAATAAATTAAAAGCAGACATTATTGAACATAAAAATTATATTGGTGGAAGATATTCAGTTTTATCAGAAGTTGGAATGCTGCCAGCTGAATTGTTAGGACTAAACGAGAGAAAATTTAAAAGACTCAATTACTTAATAAAAAATAAACATTTTCTAAATCAATTGATTTACAATGTTAATTTCATCTATAACTGTGTTTCAAAAGGTAGAAAAAATTCAGTAATTCTAAACTATGATGAGAGTTCAAAAAATTTATTTAAATGGTACCAACAACTTACAGCAGAAAGTCTTGGCAAAGATAATAAAGGAATTTTTCCTATTATTTCATCTATGCCTAGGGATAATCATAGCTTGCTTCAACTTTATTTAGATGGACCAAAAAATAATTTTTTTACGTTCTTCGGAACCATAAATGAGAAATCAAATCAATTATCAAACAAAAATTTATTTGGTAAATTTTCAATTTTAAAAAATAAAAATTTAAATCAAATTATTAAAGCGCAAAGACAGGCAACACAAAGAGTTTTTAAACGAAAAAAAATACCTTTTAGAAGTTTTGAAATATTGAGTAGAAATGAAGAAACTGTTGGAGAATTATTTACTTTTTTTGTTCTGGAGACAATTTTGTTAGGAAGACTAATGAAAGTCAATCCTTTTGATCAACCTTCGGTTGAGTTAATTAAAACTGAAACAACAAAATCACTTATTTAAATTAACTTACTGAATAAAATTTTAGACAAACCATAATTTTTTTCATCTAAAATATTTAGAAACTTTGAAATATTATCCTCTGATTTTTTATTTCGGTGTACTATTATTAACGTATTTATGTCAGTAATTTTCAATATTTTTATTTGATCAATTAAATCATTTATTTCTTTATCTTTAAAAGGTGGATCTAGAAAAATTATATCAAAATTGTCGTTTTCAAAATTTGATTCCTTCAAATCATACACATTTCTCTCATAAATTTTAGTTTTGTTCTCTAATTTTAAATTAAATATATTCTTTTTTAAAATTTTTAATGAATTAGAATAATTTTCAAAGAAAATTACCTCTTTAGCTCCTCTTGATAAACACTCAATTCCAAATGAACCAGTACCAGAAAACAAATCTAATACTTTTGCATTGATTATATTTTTAGGTGCTTTACTTGAATGATCTAAAATATTAAAAATTGATTCTCTTACCATGTCTTTCAGAGGTCTGGTTGATTTATCAAGAGGGATCAACAATTTTTTTCCTTTAAGATATCCTCCAATTATTCTCATTTATCTATAATTTTATATCCAATATCTCTACGATAAAAGCCGTTATTCCAATTTAAATTTTCTATTTCTTTTATTACTTTTTCTCTTGAAGATTTTAAATTGTTAGAGATGCTAACAAAATTCAGCACTCTTCCTCCAATTGCATATACTTTATTATCCTTTTTTTCTGTCCCAGCATGGTAAATAAAAAATGTTTTATTACTATTTATTTTCTCGACATTTGGTATTTCTATATTTTTTTTATAAATTTCTGGATATCCATTGGAACAAAGGACTACACACATACTTTTTTTTTCTTCCCAAAGAATATTTTGATTTTCTAAGGTCTCATCACAACAAGATAAAATTAAATCTAATAAATCAGTAGCTAAAAGTGGTAAAATTGTTTGGCATTCTGGATCACCCATTCTCACATTATATTCAATAAGATAAGGATTATTATTTTTGATCATGAGACCAACATATAAAAATCCTTTATAATTCTCCCCCATGTCTTTAATAGCTTTAAAAGTAGGATTGACAATTTCTGTAATTATTTTTTTGTCTAGTTCTGGATTTATAAGTCCAGAGGGTGAATATGCTCCCATTCCACCTGTATTCTTTCCTCTATCTCCCTCACCAACTCTCTTATGGTCCTGGGCAGTATTAAACCTCTTAAATATTTTTCCATCTGACAGTACGAAATAACTCATTTCGTCACCTTGCAAAAATTCTTCAATAAGAACTTGCTCAGCTAAACCAAATTTTCCATTAAATATTTCTTCAACCGCTTTGTTTGAACTTTCTAAATCCTCACAAATATAAACACCTTTACCGGAGGCTAATCCATCTGCTTTAACTACAATAGGCATATTTGCATTTTCTAAATATTTATATGCTTCAGCAACGGTTTTAAACACTCCAAATTGTGCAGTGGGAATATTATACTTTTCGCACATTTTTTTGGTAAATATTTTTGATCCTTCCAATTGTGAAACCTTCTTATTTGGACCAAAAACTTTTATATTTTCTTTCGAAAGAAAATCAACAATACCATCAACCAAAGGTTTTTCAGGTCCTACAATTACCAAATCAATTTTATTTTTTTTTAAAAATTTCAATAAACTTTCGTAATTGTAAAAATCCAGATTGACATTCTTAGCAATTAAGTCAGTACCAGCATTACCTGGTATACAATATAACTTTTCAAGTTTAGGAGATTTTGAGATTTTAGTTGCTATTGCATGTTCTCTGCCACCATTCCCAAGAATTGCAATTTTCATATATTCAAATATATATCCTATAAATCATGAACAAGTTAGCAAAATTAAAATATTTACCAAATAATTTTGATATTATAGAAGAAGGTGATCATGTCATTTGTGCAGTTTCAGGAAAGAAAATTTCTCTACAAAATTTAAATTATTGGAATGTTGATGAACAGGAGGCTTACTTTTCTTATGTTGAAGCTTCAATAAAAAAAGAAAAAGATACTGAATAATTATTATTTTTTCCACCTATTGTGTGTCCAAATCCATTGATCAGGATTTTTTAGTATCATTTTTTCTAAGATCTTATTTAAATGTTCAGAAATTTCCTCTTGAGACTTTTCTGAATTTATAATAATTGGTTGAGAAACATATATTTTAAAGTTATATTTTTCTAATCTTTCAATATAAATTGGAATCAAATCGTATTCATATTTTTTTATAATTTGAGCTGGTATTGTAGTGGTAGATGCTAAGTTTCCAAAAAAATCAATTTTTATACCCTCTGTAACTCTTTGATCGATCATCAAGGCAATTGAGTTACCTTTTTTTAAATTTTCTAATATTTGTCTTGTACCCGATCTTCCTTTCCTAATTTGATTTCTACAAATATATTTAGTTCGTATCCTTTCCATTGTTTTATTTAAAAAAATATTATTAAGTGGTCTATATATTGCTGCTAAATTTATTCCATGCTTCTCAATTTGCATGGCCATGAGTTCAAAATTGTTAAAATGTCCTGAGATAAAAACAGCAGGCTTATTGAAATCTTTAACTTTATCTAAATTTTCGATACCATCTATTGTAATAAACTGCTCTAACTTGTTTTTTCTAAAATCTTTTAAAAACGGATATTCTGCTAAAATTCTTCCATAGTTTCCCAGAATATTATTAACAAATTGGTCTTCAGAAATATTTATTTCAATTTTAGACTTATGCAAATTTTCAATTATAGACTTTTTTTTTCTAAAAAGAGTTCCAAAATTTTTTCCAATAAAAAACCCTAAATTAG
>CACHUN010000007.1 GCA_902583075.1 uncultured Pelagibacteraceae bacterium
CCTTTTCTGTTTCCAACTAAAAATGAGGGTTGAATAATGCTTAGGTTAGAAAAGCCAATCTTTTTTAGCTCCTCCTCTACTTGACCTTTATTTTTTAAATATGTGCTTGAGGCTTTTGGGTTTGCTCCAATTGAGGAGACGTAAATAAAATTACTAATTGAATTTAATTTTGCAATTTTTGCTAATTGTAAAGGCAAGTCATATTCTATTCTTCTGTATTCGTTTTTATCGGGTGTATCTTTGTGAGTAGTGCCAATACAAAAAAAACAATCATCACCTGTTAATTTTTCTTTTAAATTATCTAAATCTAAAAAATCAGTTTTGATTACTTCAACTTTTACATTATCAATAAAAGGTAATTCTCTAACAAATATTTTTATTTTGTTGTAATCATTATTCTTGATTAAATTATCTAGTAAATTAGATCCAATTAACCCAGATGAGCCAAATAAAACAGCTGTTTTCATCGTTATTTTAAATATTCTTCTTTCATAAATTTTTTTATTCTATTTGCTCCTTCAATTATATCCTCAGTGCTTCTAGCGTATGAAAACCTTATTGTAGAATTTCCTCTTTTTTGATCAAAATCAAGACCAGGAGTAATTGCTACTCCTGCTTTATCAAGCACTTCTTTACAAAAGTTAAGGCTATCTTTCGTGTACTCTGAAATATCAATGTAGATATAAAATGCACCATCTGGGGGAGAAAATTTATTTAAACCAGCCTTAGGGAGCTCTTCTAACAAAATTGATCTATTTTTTTTGTAAACATCTACGTTTTGGTTTAATTCATCTTTTGCATCCATTGCTGATAGAGCAGTTAATTGACTGACATGTGGGGGGCAAATAAAAAGATTTTGAGATAATCTTTCTACTTGTCTCACATGATCTTCAGGAACAATCATCCAGCCGACTCTCCAACCAGTCATAGAAAAATATTTAGAAAATGAGTTTATGACATAACATTCATTTGAAACTTCTAGTGCAGATGTAGGATTATTTTCATATTGAATTCCGTGATAAATCTCATCACTAATAAAACTCACTTTATTCTCATGAGCTGTATTAATAAGTTCTTCAAGTTTTTTTTTACCAAGCATCGAGCCAGTGGGATTTGCAGGAGAAGCTACCAATAAACCATTTAAATTATTTTCTTTAATATCTTTCGGTATGGGCTGAAATTTATTTTGTAACTCTGTAAAAATATCAACTGGAATTAAATCTTGTGACTTTAAAATTTGTCTATAGCTAGGATAGCCTGGAGCGGCAATGCCTACTCTATCTCCAACATCAAATAATGCTGCAAAAGAAAGTATAAATGCTCCAGAAGACCCAGTTGTTATAATTATTCTGTCTGGGTTTAAATCAATATTGTACCAATCTCCATACAATTTAGAAATTCTATTTCTTAATTCTGGTAAACCTAAAGTAACTGTATAGCCAAGATCGTTATTTGAAATTTCATCTGAAATAAATTGTTTGGCAAGTTTTGGTGCTGGTGTTCCCGGTTGACCTACTTCCATATGAATTACATGCTTGCCATTAGCTTCTGCTTTTCTAGCAGACTCCATTACATCCATTACAATAAATGGGTCAACATTACTTCTTTTAGATTTCTTCATTTAGTCTCTATTTCTGGATTAAATATTATAAACTGATCTTAAATACTCTTGCTGTTTTTTCGTCTGAAATGTTTAGAATTTTAAACTTAGATGTTTTTTCTAACTTTTGACCTTTATTAGTCACAAAAGATTTCATTTTTTTTACTTCGCCCTCAGGCATTTTTCTAGTGTATTTTAAAGTATGCTTTTTTGATCCTATAATAAATATTGTTTTCATAAATCTTAGGTTAATATATTACAAAGTATCAATTGATCCAATAATATTTAAGTTCTTATCAGTTATTACTATTTCTCCTGAAGAAGTCCCTATATTTAGCATTGAGGATATAACAACAAAATGAGTAACAAAAATTATATTTTCTTTACCATTCCATTGATTAATAAACTCTTTTAGTTGAGTTATTTGCCTCTCTTCATTTGCTTCAAATCTAAAATCATAAAAAGAATTTAGAGCGCTAAATGTTTGATAATTTTTAAAAGCATATTTAGCCGTATCTATACATCTGCACCATTCACTTGAATAGACATTTTCAATTTTAATCTGGTTTTTATTAAATATATTTCCAATAAATTTTGACTGTTCAATTCCTCTTTGATTTAAATTTCTTTGAGTAGAACAATCATTTAAATCAAAATTTTCTGGATCTCCATTCCCTGGTGCAAGCGCATGCCTAATAAAAATTATTTTTCCTCCCTCTTTTAAAGAAGTAAGGACTTCTTCAGCAGAGTAAGCAGAATTAAATGCAAAAATATTAATAAAAAATATTATTAGTAGTTTTTTCATTTAAACAGATTGGTTTTTAATCAACTCTTTAATCTGTGGTATCATTATTTGTGGTGACCTCATGGACGGATAAATCTCTTTTACTTTTTCATAACTCTTTAAAGCCTTTTCATAATTTTTTAACTTAATTTGAACGAGACCCTGTCCTGATAATGCTCCAAAATGTCTTTTCTCTAGTTTTAATACCTTGTCTATATCATTTTGAGAATCTTGATATTTACCCATTAAATAAAAGACAGTTGCTCTTTTATTCCAAGCTTCTGCCCAAGTAGGATCTTTATTAATTACTGTTGTGAATATATCTACTGCAATTGAATATTGCTCTTGGTTCATAAATTTTGTTCCTCTTGATAGCAAAGAAGTTAAATTTTGATTAGTTGGATGTTTGGTCCAAATATCCCAGATTTTCATCTCTGTATCAATTGCAATTGAGTGGTTTTGAATTTTTAATTTTTCAAATAAGCTATTTAATCTTATTTCATTTTCATTAGAGTTTGATGAGGTACTAATAAAAAAAATAGCAAGAAAAATGATAATTATTTTTTTCATTTATAAATTATTTTCCACCAACAACCATGCCTTCAACCATCATTGTTGGTGAATTTGTTGCATAGTTAAATTCTAAATCGTCCGCTAAAGTTATATTTTTAAAAATATTATTTAAGTTTCCAGCAATTGTAATTTCACTTACTGGATATGAGAATTCTCCATTCTCAATCATCATACCAGATGCTCCTACTGAATAATCACCATTAATAATATTTGTACCATGACCGATAGTTTCTTTGATGTACAAGATTTTATTTTCTGATTTGATTAGATCTTCAAATGTTTTTGATCCATTTTGAAAATACAAATTTGTTGTACCACTTGCCCTACCATTAGACTTTCTATTTATTTTTTTCCCATTATAAGTATCAATTAAATAGTCTTGAAGAATACCGTTCTTAATCAAATCAAGGTTAACTACTGCTATGCCTTCGCTATCAAAGTAACGAGATCCATTGGCTTTTTTTATATTACCATGATCTTGTATATTTATTTCAGGGTTAAAAACTTGTTGATTTAATTTATCTTTTAAAAATGTAGTACCTTTTGCAATTGCACTTGATGATATTGCACTTGCAAAAATAGATAGAAAATTTTTTGAAATTCTTTTATCAAATATCAGACTAATTTTTTCACTTTTTATTTTTTGTGGATTTAATTTCTTTACTGCATGCTCTGCTGCAATAGATCCAAGTTGTTTAGGTTTTAAAATATCACTGTAAAACCTTTTACTTGTATATTCATAATCTCTTTCCATGCTTCCGTTGCTTTTTGAAACAACTTCACAATATGCAGTAAATTGTGAAGTTTTATATCCATCAGCAAATCCATTTGAATTAGCTAATAAAAAATTTGATTTGTTCTCACCAAATCCAGATCCATTAGTATTTATTATTTTGTCATTTGAAAAAGCTTCCTCTTCTGCCTCTTTTATATAATTAATCTTGTCTTCATTGCTTAAATGAGTTTCATCATACAAGTCTAAGTCTTTTAATCCTTTAAAATGAAGGTCTTTATCTGGTAATGAATTATATTCATCCTCAGGAGTAATTTTCATTGTTTCAATACATCTATTTACTAACTCATCTAAATTACTTTCTTTAAGATTTGATGAAGCTATTGAGGACTTTTTTTTACCTAAATAAGTTGTAAGGACTACTCCAAGATTTTCAGACCTTTCAGATCCATCAAGTTTTTTATTCCTTACATTTACATTTTCAGAAACAGAACTTTGCACTAATATGTTTGCATCAGATGAACCTAATTTTTTTGATTTACTAAGGCATATATCAGCAATTTTTTTTAGATACTGTTGATCTTTAATCATCTTACTACAGTTGGGTTCCGCCAACAGTCATATTATTGATAAGCAAAGATGGTTGTCCAACACCAACTGGTACGCCTTGTCCAGCTTTACCACACGTTCCAATGCCAGGATCTAACATCATATCATTTCCAATCATTAAAATTTCTTTTAATGAAGATGGTCCATCACCAATTAAAGTAGCTCCTTTAATTGGAGATCCAATTTTTCCATTTATAATCTCATAAGCTTCTGTACAGTTAAAGACGAATTTACCAGAGGTAATGTCAACTTGACCACCTCCAAAACTTACAGCAAAAATACCTTTATCTACTGATTTAATCATTTCTTCTTGAGTGTTTGATCCACCTAACATTATCGTATTTCTCATTCTAGGCATCACTACATGTTTATAGCTCTCTCTTCTTCCATTTCCTGTTGATTTTGTATTCATAAGTCTTGCATTAAGTCTATCTTGCATGAAATTTTTTAAGATACCATTTTCAATTAAAACTGTTCTTTCTGTTGGCGTTCCTTCATCATCAATATTTAAACTACCTCTTCTATTATCTAATGTTCCGTCGTCGATTATTGTAACTCCATCGCTCGCAACTTTTTTACCAACTAAATCATGAAAAGCTGAAGTTTTTTTTCTATTAAAATCTCCTTCTAGTCCATGACCTACAGCTTCATGAATTAAAATTGCAGGCCAACCAGGTCCTAAAACAACTTTCATTTCTCCTGCAAGAGAAGGTTTACTTTCTATATTCGTACTAGCAATTCTAAAAGCTTCATCACAAACTTTTTTCCAATTATCATTTTTAAGATATTCATCATAATCTTGTCTTCCACCAATACCAAAAACACCAGTTTCTTTTCTACCATTCTTTTCAACCATTACTGACATATTTATTCTAACTAAAGGTCTGTTATCTGATAATAATTCTCCTCCAGATCTAATGATCTCAACATTTTTCTTTTCTGCTAGAAGGCTTGCTGTTACTTGTTTAACTGAACTGTCTTTTGATCTGGCATACTCATTCATATTTTTCAGCAATTCTATTTTTGATTTCATTGACTTGCTCTCAATTGGATCAACGTCTTTATAAAGCTTCTGATTAGTTTTTTTAATTTCTGAATTATATGTTCCGCTATTATTTTTTAAAGTTGACTTAAGATTTTCGCTAGAATTTTTTAATGATTTTTCTGAAATTTCGTTTGAATGAGAGTAAGCGACTGTATCACCTGTTACAGCTCTAAAACCATAACCTAAGTCAGATGTATAATTTGAACTTTTAATTTTGTTATCATCTAATACAATTGTCTCAGATTTTGTATCCTCTATATAAAGCTCACCATCATCACAATTAATTAGAGTTTCAGAAACAATGCTATCTGCTTTTTCTGAAGTTAATTCTGAATTTTTAAGCAAAGAAGACATTAGCTCTATTTAAAGGTGAATTTAATATTATCAAGAATGATATGCGCGATTATTGATCACATCAAGTAAGGCTAATTACTTAATTTTCTTCAAAAAAAAATCAGTTAAATGTTTAATAGTTGCCTTTGGATTTTGCTCTGGAATAAAATGACCTGAGTTTATAGGATAACCTATAACTTCTTTTTCAGTATATCTTTGCCAAATTTTTAATGGTTTGAACTGCTTTCCAATTACTCCCTTACTTCCCCATAACACTTGGACTGGAATATTTAGTTTTTTCTTTCTATCTTTTTTGTCATGATCTAAATCAATAGTCGCAGAAGCTCTATAATCTTCACAAGATCCATGAATTCTTTTTGGTTGCTTGAAACATTTTAAATAATTTTCTTCAACTTTTCCAAATTTGTGATTTCCTGACCATTTATCTAAACAACTTTTCATCCATTTACGTGGATCGCTCATTATCATTTTCTCAGGTAACCATTTTGGTTGAATTAAAAAAAACCAATGAAAGTAAGCTTTTGCGAAATCTCTCGTCGTTAGTTCGTACATATCTAATGTTGGACAAATATCTAAAACACTAAGAGCTATTATATTTTTTCTATGGTCTCTTGCTAACCTGTGAGCAACTCTTCCACCTCTATCATGTCCCGCAACAAAAAATTTGTTAAACCCTAATTTTATCATCATCTGTTTCATGTCACTTGCCATTTCTCTTTTTGAGTAGTTGTAATGTTTACTATCTGATGCTGGAGCAAGACTATTTCCATATCCTCTTAAATCTGCAGCAACCACTGTAAATCTTTTAGATAACTCAGGGGCTGTTTTGTGCCACATTAAATGTGTTTGTGGATATCCATGTAGTAAAAGTAATGGTGGACCTTCACCACCAACTCTACAAAAAACCTTGCCCTTTTTTACCTTTACGTACTTTGACTTAAAACCATTAAACATGCTTAATAATATGAATTTTTCAAAGTATAACTAATGAAAGCTTAGTATCAATATTAATAATATTTAATTTGAATTTACTTTGTGCACCTGTATAAATTCGGATTTGTGAGAATTGAAGAAGAATTAAAACTAGATTATTCAGACGTCCTTTTTAGACCTAAAAGAAGTACGCTACAAAGTCGTAAAGATGTAAATCTTTTAAGAACATACAGATTTAAATATAGTAAAAATGAGTGGTCAGGTATTCCAATAATGGCTGCAAATATGGACGGGGTCGGAGAGCTTGGAGTAGCTGAGAAATTATCTGAATATGGCATGATTTCATGTTTAACTAAACAACATGATGTAAAAAAAATAAAGCAATTTAAAAAAATTAAATCTATTTATAAAAATATAGCTATTAGCATTGGTACTAGGAAAGAAGATTTTGAAAATTTAAACAAAGTTTTAAGAGAATTTGGATTTATAAAGTTCATTTGTATTGATGTTGCTAATGGTTATTCTGAATACTTTAGTAAATTTCTTAAATCTGTAAGAGATAAATATCCTACAAAAACTATTATAGCCGGAAATGTAGTTACCGCAGACATGACGCAAGAACTTATTTTATCTGGTGCAGATATTGTAAAAGTTGGGATTGGTCCAGGAAGTGTTTGTACAACAAGAATTCAGACAGGAGTTGGCTACCCTCAATTAAGTGCTGTAATTGAATGTGCTGATGCAGCCCATGGTTTAGGAGCTCATATAATTGCAGATGGCGGATGTACATGTCCTGGAGATGTTGCAAAAGGTTTTGGAGGTGGTGCAGATTTTGTAATGTTAGGTGGAATGTTTGCAGGTCACGACGAAGGCAAAGGGAAAATAGTTAAATCAAACGGCTCAAAATATATCGAATTCTACGGCTCAAGTTCTGAAACAGCAAATAAAAAGCATTATGGAGGATTATCAAATTACAGAAGCAGTGAAGGAAGAACTGTAAGAGTTAAATATAGAGGAAAAATAAAAGATACAATTCAAGATATTCTAGGTGGTGTTAGAAGCAGTTGCACTTATGTAGGTGCTCCTTCATTAAAACAATTAAGTAAATGTACTACTTTTGTAAGAGTTGCAAAACAATTTAACGATACTTTCACAAAATAAAAATGAAAGAGTATAAGATTGCATCCATTGCAGGAGATGGAATTGGAAAAGAAGTTGTTCCAGAAGCTTTAAAAATACTTAAAGAAGTAGCAAATCAGCATCAATTTAAATTAAAGATCGATGAATTTGATTTCTCATCATGCGATTATTATGAAAAGCATGGAAAAATGCTACCTGATGATTGGAAACAACAAATTGGTAATCATGATGCGATATTTTTTGGTGCAGTAGGTATGCCAGATAAATACCCAGATCATATTACTTTATGGGGTTCCCTACTTCAGTTTAGAAGAGAATTTGATCAATTTATCAATTTAAGGCCAGTAAAATTATTTGAAGGTGTAAATGCACCCTTAGCAAATAAAAAACCTGGCGACATAGATATGATGATAGTACGTGAAAATACTGAGGGGGAATATTCTTCGGTAGGTGGAAAAATGTATCAAAATACTGAAAGAGAAATTGTTATACAAGAAACTATAATGTCTAAACATGGAATAGATAGAGTTCAAAAATTTGCATTTGAATTAGCAAAAACAAGAAATAGAAAAAAATTAACTAATGCCACAAAATCAAATGGTATTTCTATAACCATGCCATACTGGGACCAAAGATTTTATGAAAATAAAAAAGATTTTCCTGAGATTAAAACAGATCAATTTCATATCGATATTTTAGCTGCAAGATTTGTTTTAACACCAGAGTGGTTTGATGTTGTCGTAGCATCAAATTTATTTGGAGATATTTTATCCGATTTAGGTCCAGCATGTACGGGAACAATTGGTATAGCTCCATCAGGAAATATTAACCCAACAAATAAACATCCTTCTTTATTCGAGCCTGTTCATGGATCAGCACCTGATATTGCTGGAAAAGGTATTGCAAATCCAATAGGTCAAATTTGGTCTGGCGCTATGATGTTAGATTATTTAGGCGAAAAAGAAGCTGCCACACGAATAGTAACTTCAATCGAAAAAACTTTGCTAGAAAAACAAAATAGAACTAAAGATCTAGATGGTGATAGCAATACAAAAGAATGTGCTAATAAAATCTTAGATAATATTAATTAACTTAAGTTGTTAAATATTGAATAGCAAAAAAAATGGTAGCAAATGATGCAAAAGTTGAGATAAATAAAGCTTTTATTATATTTTCAGGACTTACATTATAGGCTGAACATAATACGACAGCTGTATGACCACATGGTGCAACACTAACAAAAAAAGCACCAGGAATTTTTTCAGGTTGTCCAGCATCAAATATGATAAAGCCGATTATCAATAGGATGATTGGGGAAACTACTAATTTCAATATAGATATAGAAGCAGTTAATTTATTAATAACTTTATGTGTGTAAAAAGATAATGTGATACCAATTGCAAAAAGTCCAATAGGCGAAACACAAGCTGCCAAAACAGAAAGTACGTAGTCTATTGGCGTATCGTCGATATTTATCTTAAACACAAATAGTAAAAGACCAATTAAGATTGAAAATATCATTGGATTAAGAACTATGTTCTTTATAAAGGCAGTTAATCGAATATTTTTTTTAGTAGTAAGTTCTAAAAAAAAAGCAATTACAGATAATAAAATAACCCCATCCATTAATATTATACTTGTTACTTGAGTTATTACTTCAGTACCAAAATAGATTTTTGTAATAGGTAATAATAATGTTACATGGTTTGATAGTGCTACCATCAATGCCCATATAATAGACTCTGGAATAGGTCTTTTAAAAAACTTAGATGTTAACAAAAATGTTATAAACCCAAGACTTCCTTGCATTAAAAAATAAGAAACTATTTGTTTTATATCAACTTGGCCAATTTCACTTTGAGCAACAAATTTAATAATTAAGGCAGGGACCGCTACATAGAATAAAAACAGATTTAAAACTTTTGCATGACCTAAATCAAAAATTTTAAGTTTGCCAAAAACAAAACCAAATAGTGTGATAAAGATAAAAGGTGTTAACCCAAAAAATATTGAATACATTATATTAAAGTATTGTTATTCTATGAAGTATTCTATTACCTTTAAACGGTGTAGCCTGATGGAGCATGGCTCTATTATCCCAAATAGCAAGCTGATCTTTTCCCCATTCTAATGAATATTGAAAGGTTTTTTTTGTCTGATGATTGAATAAGAATTTCTTTAGTTCTTTTTTTTGTTTAGTCATATGTGTATTAAATTTTAAAAAGTGCCCTGGGCTACAGTATATAGTTTTTTTATTTTTAATAGTTCTAATTATTTTATGTCTAGAAATCAGTTCTTTAGATATTTTTCCTTTTTCTTTTTCTCTCTCAACTGTTGTAATTGATATTGGTCCATGTGAAGAGTAGATGCCTTTTAATTTTTTAAGCTTATTCTTATAATTTTTTGATAATTTTTCATAAGCTAAGTACTGTGAAGAAAAGTCAGTATTAGCGACACCTTTTTTAGGTACT
>CACHUN010000008.1 GCA_902583075.1 uncultured Pelagibacteraceae bacterium
TTGGGTAATTGATCCCATAGATGGAACCAGGTCATTTGTAATAGGAAGTCCTACTTGGAGTAATTTAATATCTGTAAATTATAAAGGCAATCCTATATTTGGTTTGGCAAACTTCCCAATGTTAAACAAATATTATTACAATCAATCTTCAAAAATTGCATATGTTGTTGAAAATAAAAAAAGAAAAAAAATATTAGTCAACAAGAATGTTAAATTTAAATATATTAAATTAACTGCTGGTTTTCATGGAGCTATTTCTTTAAATAAACAAAAAAAAATTCCAAAGCTTCTTAAATTAATACAATTTCCTTGTTCAGATGCATTATCATATGCTCAGATATGTGAAGGTAGAATTGATGTTGTCATACAATGTAATAATAAAATTTGGGACATTCATCCACTAATACCAATTATTAATGCTGCTGGTGGTATTGTAACAACTTGGGACAATCAAAATGCAAAACAGGCAGGACATGTAGTGGTATCATCCAATAAAACAATTCATAAAAAAATATTAGGTTTGCTAAAACCCGTCGTTTAATAATGGAAATTCTTGTTCTTCAACACATTAAAATTGAAGATCCCGGTTATATAAAAGATTTAATGATCAAAGATGGAGTTAATATTAGAACAATTGAATTAGATGAAGGTGAAAAAATTCCAAATAATCTAAATTTTTTTGACGGAATGCTATGTATGGGCGGACCTATGGATACATGGATGGAAAAGGATTATCCTTGGCTTATAGATGAAAAAAATAAAATTAAAGAGTTTGTTGTAGAATTAAATAAGCCATACTTAGGTTTTTGTCTAGGATGTCAATTGCTAGGAGAAGTAATTGGAGGAAAAGTAGTTAAAACTAATAATCCAGAAATTGGAATGATGGATATAAATTTTTTGGATGAAAAAAAGAAAGATATACTTTTTGCAGATTTTCCAGAAAAAATTACATCATTACAATGGCACTCTTATGAAGTTAAAGAATTAGAAAAAAATAAAGATGTAACATTAATTGCTTCATCAAAAGAGACAAAATATCAGATATTTAGATATAAAAATAGTGCTTATGGTATCCAATTCCACATAGAGATTAAGGATACAACAGTAAATGATTGGGGGTGCGTACCTGAGTATAAAGCATCTTTAGAAAACCAATTAGGACAAGGTGCGCTAGAAAAATTTGATAAAGAAGCTAAAGAAAATATGCAAGATATGAATAATTATTCAAAAATTTTGTATACAAAATTTAAGAGTGATATCATAAACAAAAAATAGGAGGAAATAAGATGTTCAAACCAATTGAAGAAAAAGATGCAACTGGCAAAGTAAAAGAAATTTTTGATGAAATAAAAGAAGCTCGACAAATAACTGAAATTCCGAATTTTTGGAAAACTATGGCTAATAGTCCAGAAACATTAGAAAGAACTTGGAGATCATTACAACAAGTAATGGGAAAAGGTGAATTAGATCCTGCTGTAAAGGAGCTTATTTATGTTGCAGTTTCAATTACTAACAATTGTGAATATTGTATTAAATCTCATTCCTTAGCAGCCAGAAAAAAAGGTGCAACAGATGGAATGATAAACGAAATGATCGCAATAGTTGGAATGGCAAATGAAACAAATCGTTTAGTTGAAGGTTATCAAGTAGAGGTAGATAACTTTTTAAAATAAAATGAATTTCGATTTTGTCTACAAGATATGCACAAAATCAGAGTGGAGTAATGCAAAACAAAATAATATTTTTAAAGGCACTACATTAGATTTAAAAGATGGTTATATTCATTTTTCAGACAAAGATCAGATCAAGCAAACACTAAATAAGTTTTATGTTAATCAAACTAATTTAATAATTCTTAAAGTGGATGCTCTAAAATTAAAAAATCTGGTTTGGGAGCAATCAACTGATGGCAACATGTTTCCACATTTATACTCAGATCTAAATTTAGATTTTGTAGTTAAAGAATATATGATCAATTTAAAAGATGACGGTAAGCATGATCTGCCAGATGAACTTTAATATTTAATTTGATTTTCCTACTAAATTAACAATTAAAACTCCAGATATAATTAGTATTAGACCTATAATTGTAAAAAAGTCAGGAATTTGATTAAATTTATAAATTCCCACAATAGAAGTAGCTATTATACATAAGCCTGCGAATGAAGCATATGTTACGCCAACAGGAATAGTTTTCATAACTAAGGATAGTGTATACATACATGCAACTATTGTTATTGCTGTAAAGACACTTGGTAAAAATATTGTAAAACCATTTGCAGCTTTGGCAAAACCATTTGATGCTGTACCAAGAGCAACTGCAATAATTAAGATTATATAAGCTGTTATATTACTCATCAATTAAGAATAATATTATCTAAAATTAATATCTATAAAATTATATTATTCAATAATAATTGGCCCAACCATTCCAGTTTCATAATGACCCGGAATATTACACGCCATTTCTAAAGAAATATCTTTTGAAAACTTCCAAATAATTTCTCCTGTTTTATTTGGCTCTAGCATTACACTATTTGCGTGTTTATGGCCCAATGAGTGATCTTTTTTAGACATTTCTTTCATTTTTTTATGATCAATTCGGTCGCCTAAAAGAATATCGTGTTCAATTAATCTTGCCATTTCGGGTTGGTGATCAATATGCATCTTTTTAGTGCCAATATTATATTCATGTACCAGTTCACCTAAATTTTTAACAATTATTTTTACTGTTTCACCTTTTTTAACTTGAATTGAACTTGGCTCATAATAATTGTCATACATCTTTACTTCTATTACTCTTGTAACATCATTTGGATCACCCTTGGACCCAATCATCTTCATCGAAGCTGCATTAGAATTAAAGGCGATAAAAATAAATAAAAGTATAAGTTTTTTCATTATTTAGGCATTGGAGTTGCACCAGTCTCTAAACTCATAATTTTTCCATTATCATATTTGTAGACTGCCATCACTGCTTCAGTATTTCCATCGTCAAATGTTACAAATGCATGATGTACACCCACCTCATCATTTTCATATACTACTCGTGTATCTCTTTGATTAATATCACCGCTCATCGCCCATTTGATCACTTCAGCTTTACCTAAAGTATTTCCTGATTTATGCATTGTGAATTTAAAGTCATCATGCAAAAGCTCATTCATAGCTGCTTCATCTTTATTTTTTAATGCAGCACTGTATTTTTCTAATATTGACATTTTATCTCCTTTATACTCCTTCAACTATTATTCCATTAGTATCTGCGTTATCTAATCGAATTTGTTTTATTGGTTTATATTCTTCAGAATTATACCATTCTTTCGCTTTCTCGTAACTTGGAAATTTTATCACAACTGTCCTTGGATGCTGCCATGACCCTTCAATAGTCTCGCTGCTACCACCTCTTACAAGATACTCCCCACCAAATTTTTCTGCAGTGGGTTTAACTTTGTCTATGTATTCCTTATAATTTTCAGGATTGTTAACATTAAGGTTAAAGATCGCATAACCACTCATAATTATTCTCCTGGTTTAATAACAGACTTTGTGGCATCTGCAGCATTTTGAAAAGCTTTATTGTAGTCAATAACTTCATGTACCATCAAATCATCCATTAGTCCTGAATTTTTAAAAGCAATCTTCAAGGCTAGTGCTTGTTCATAATCTCCTTCTACACATGAGATAACATCAAATCTACCTCTTACCCATTCATAGCTGATCAATTTTAAACCAGCAGCCTCGGTAACTTTCTTAGTCGATGCATATCTATCCGCAGAAGGATCATTTTGCATTCTTTTCATTAATTCTGCACTTATTTTGCCAATCAAATAAAATCTTGCCATATTACATTTCAACTTTCGTTAAATCCCAAGCAGTCATTTTGATAACACATTCATCGTAAATTTCCTTTCCAACTGGATGTGTACCAGATATTAGTTCTTTCATTTTTTCCATATTATGAACAAATACCTTAAACATTACGCCACTTTTATCTGGCTTTACTGCTCCTATAGTTTTTTCTGGATGAGCTGCAGATTTTCTCACACTCATACCTTCATCTGATTGCATCCATCCCATAAATTTTTCAAGTTTTCCCTCTTTCAAATCTACGATCACTAAAACTTCTTTTTCCATTTTTTCCTCCTATTTGTTAAAATCGAAAACTTCTTCTTTAACCTCAGTAAATTGGTGAGGTTCAAAAAAATCATTCATCTGAGTAAGCTGTTCATTAATAGCATCAGTACTTTCTGCCATCCAATGACAAAACATTGTCATAGTATCACCTGGAGTGTAATATGTCATTTGGCATTTAGCTTTATCGCTAGTGGAAGATTTAATCATATCTTCTCTGGACATGCCGCCTAAAACCTCGTTAAATTTGTCTTTCATTTCTTTAGATTTAAAAGTGTGAGTTACCATATAATATTTCATTTTTTTCTCCTTTTTTTTATTTCGTATTTTAAATCAATCTAACGATTATTCAATTATTTCATTAAAGAATATTCACCTTTAAAATAAATTGATGAGGCAAATTTATTTTCTTGGGCTGAGTTAATTGGTGTGTACCCTGTTGAGCCACTACATTCTATTCCTTTATATTTTCCTGTTCCCCCTAAACATTTAAATGTACCATTCATTGAGTCTCCAAGTGGAATTTCGTAGTATGTAAAAATAGTACCCCCATCCATTTGATTTATTTTACAGTGTCCCATTTCAAATCCCTTTCCTGGGATTGTGCCTGCGCCAAGACAATATTGTGAAGCATTATCCATGAATGTTGTACCTTCGACTGCCATTAATCCTCCAACTCCATCGTAAGTAAAAGTTAAAAAATTACCCTCGTTATCAGTAAGAAATTTGTTATCTCCAACAATAAAACCTTTAAGATCAATTTTTCCTTTATGACCGTCTGCAAAACTTGATGTTGTAAATATTAAAAACAACATAATTACATATATTTTTTTCATTATTAGAATTATCCTTTGTGGTTCATTACAGATTCATCAGTCATCATGGTCATTTTAGATTGGTCCATTATTACTCCAGAATCTATTCTTGCTTGAGTTAGTTCTGCATCTCCACCAAAACCTTTTAAGCCCTCGGGTGATTCAAAATGAATAACTACAGTCATAGCATTATCATCTTCTTTATCTGCACCTGCAAAAGCTATAGTCATTCCATACTTTTTAAGTTTCTCACTATTTGCAAGCATCATTTCCTTCCAAGAATTAAAACCTTTTGAAAGTTTTTGTTCTATTTTTACAAACATAATATATCTCCTTTTTTTTTTCTTACTTTAATCAGAGCAAACGCTCATTACTGTTGTCTCTTGTTTATGACCAGATTCCGCAATTACTTTAGCATTCTCTGGATTCTGCATAAATTTTTGCATAGTGTCTGCTGCTGGTGTTTCCATCACAATATGTACTTTATTTGGATTTTCTATTTCATTACCTACGTAAATAGTTTTAATACCTGCTGCTTCCCTAGGACCAGAGTGCTCATCAAACATTTTTTTCCAGTGAGCCCAGTCTTTTACTTCAAAGTTACCAACCATTTTTACCATTTTATTCTCCCCAAACCCCGGCAAACTCATATGCTTCAACAGGTTCATTGCCAACTACCCAAGCGTCATGACCTGGTGTTACGGAGTAAGAATCTCCTGCTTTATATGTAACCTCTGTTCCATCATCGTGTTTTGCACAAACAGATCCCTTTGTGATAATTCCAATATGGTTTGCCTGACAACTGTCAGTTCCAATATGTGGCTTAACATCTGTAGACCATTTCCATCCTGGTTTTAAATGTAATCTAACTACTCTTTGACCGCCTACTTTAACTGCTTCTATTTTAGCATTATTAAACTTATCAACTACCTCATCTGCTTTATCAAAGGTTTTAACTTCAATACTACTCATATTAAACTCCTTCTGTTAGTTTATAATTATTTTGGTATTTTGGTTGCGCCTGTTTCGAGTTCAATGATTTTACCATCTTTAAATTTCCAATAACACATTAAAGCCTCTTTATTTCCATCTTCGGCATAAGTAACAATAGAATGATCAAAACCTATTTCATCGTTTTCATATAAAATTCTATATTTATCAACTTTCATGAAACCTTTGTTAATTGCTTCAATCATACCTGTTTTTCCACTTTCAGTATAGGCTCCCTGAAGATGAGAATATCTCTTATAATCATCATGAATAATCTCAGCTGCTGCTGCACCATCTTTTTCCATGATTGCTTTATTTAGTTTTTCTAAAATTGACATATCGTTATCTACTTCTTCATTGCATTGAACATGCTAAGGGTGTCATCAAATGTCATCATGGTTACAGTTTTTCCTTGATCATTCATTTCAAAATAATGTCCAAACATAGTATCCATGTTATCAGCTTTGGCATGAACTCTTACAAAAATCTTATTTCCTTCACTGATCATATCCATAATTTTTAAATTAAAATTTGGCCACGTTCCTGGAATTTTAGACATTGTTGCCATCATAGCTTGTTTTCCTTTATGAACTCCTGATAATGGGTGAACTCCTTCTTTCCCTGGAAATGTCCACACAATATCGTCATCTATCATATCGTTAAAAAATGTTTCCATATCACCCGTGTTAAAAAGTTCATATGCTTTTTTCATTTGTTCTTTTACGTCCATAGTTTTTCCTTTGTTAATTTGATATTAAATTTGATTATAAGGTAGAAATGTAATGAATTTATTACATTACTGGTATGCGTGATTATATCCAGTGAGGATAGGGAAGACCTTTTTCTTGTAAAAAAGATTTATTAAACATCTTTGAGTTGTATTTATCAGATTTGTCACAGAGAATTGTTACAATTGTTTTACCTGGACCTAAAAGTTTACCCAATCTTATTGCTCCAGCAATGTTTACTCCACAACTTGTACCTAAACTTAAACCTTCTTTTTCAATTAAATCAAATAAAACAGGCAAAGACTCATGATCACTTATTGAAAATGCTCCATCAATTTTTGCTTTTGCAAAATTCGCAGTAACTCTACTAGATCCAATACCTTCTGTAATTGAACCTCCCTCACTTTTTAATTCACCATTTTCAATATAATTATAAAGAGAGGAACCTGTTGGATCCGATAAATATATTTTAATATCTTTATTCTTTTCTTTTAAAAAACTACTTACCCCAGCAATTGTTCCACCAGTTCCAGATGAACATACAAAACCGTCAATTTTGCCGTCAGTTTGTTTCCATATTTCTGGCCCTGTTGTTTCATAATGACCTTTAGAATTGGCTGTATTGTCAAATTGATTAGCCCAAACTACACCGTGATTGTTACTACTCTTCAACTCATCAGCCAATCTTCCTGCATATTTAACAAAGTTATTTTCATCTTTATAAGGTTTTGGTGGAACCAACCTTAAATCAGCTCCAATATTTCTTAATAAATCTTTTTTTTCTTGTGTTTGATTATCGTTCATCACGATAATAGTTTTATAACCAATAGAATTTCCTAAAAGACATAACCCAATTCCAGTATTACCAGCAGTTCCTTCAACAATTGTACCACCTTTTGAAATTAATTTTTTTTCTTCAGCATCTCTTATCAAAGCTAAAGCTGCTCTATCTTTTACTGAACCACCTGGATTAAGGTATTCTGCTTTTCCATAAATATTACAACCAGTAATTTCTGATGCGGCTTTTAATTTAAATAAAGGAGTGTTTCCTATTGCTTCGACAAAATTATTTTGTAAAGTTTTCATACATCAAGTTTTGTATCACCTCCTGGTGCAACACCATAGGGTTTAAATTCTTCTGATGCAGTTCCAACATTTTTTGCAGGAATTCCAACCATTACTGCATTTTCTGGAACATCTTTTGTAACAACAGCATTAGCTCCAATTTTTGCATTTTTACCAACTACAACTGGCCCAAGTATTTGTGCACCAGATCCTACAACAACATTTTCTTTTAGAGTTGGGTGTCTCTTAACATTTCTTTGATCATCTGAATTTATACTTGGAGCAATTCCGCCTAATGTTGCCATGTGATAGATGGTAACATTATCTCCAATATCAGATGTTTCCCCAATAACTACTCCCATGCCATGATCTATAAAAAGATTTTTACCAATTTTAGCATTTGGATGGATTTCTATGCCTGTTAAAAATCTTGAGAACTGAGAAATTATTCTTGCAACAAGATGAAATTTTGCAATTGAAAAAAAATTAGCAATTCTATGAAAAAACACAGCTTTAACACCAGGATAAGTTAGTATTAAACTCAACTTTGATCTTGCAGCAGGATCTCTTTTAATTATCGACTCTAAAAAATCATTCATGTTAATTTAAGATTAGTTATTAAAATTTAACTACTTGTTACAACAGCAGTTTTCTGATGATGGTTTGCAATCACAGTTTTTACAAACGCATCTGTCACAAGAACAGTTTTTACATTTACAATGTATATTATTGCATTCCATAGAAGTTATATAATTGTATATTTTTTAAAAACAATACTAATAATACCCTTGATTTTAGAGTTCTTTAAGCGTTAATCCCTTTAGATTTGCAGGAACTGCAATATCCATCATTTTTGGATTGGCAAGATTAAGATTATCCATTATTTCAGCATATTCCTCTTTTGAGCTAACTTGTAATCTAGGATTATTACTTTTCTCACTACCAATTGTTGAATTTTTTTTTCCGTTATAATCATGAGCAGGATAAACAAGTGTTTCTTCTGGAAGCTTTAATAGTTTGCCAAATAATGACTCATAAGCTTGATGAGCACTACCATTTTGAAAATCTGTTCTACCTGTACCGTTAATTAAAAGAGTATCTCCTGTAAAAACTCTATCATTCATTAAGTAACTATATG
>CACHUN010000009.1 GCA_902583075.1 uncultured Pelagibacteraceae bacterium
TCACTTGATGGGTCAAAAAGTTACTGACCAAGTAGCAGAAATGAGATCACTACCAGCTGGTATTGATCAAAGGTCTCCTGCTAGACATCCTGACTGGTTAGGACCAGATGATTTAGCTTTAAAAGTTCAAGAGCTAAGAGAGTTAACCAAAAATAAAGTTCCAATACAATTAAAACTTGGTGCAGCAAAAGTTTATGATGATGTTCGTATGGCAGCAAAATGTGATCCTGACTCTATTTATCTAGATGGTATGGAAGGTTCAACAGGCGCTGGACCACACATCGCAGCAGCAAACACAGGTATACCTGGAATAGCTGCGATCAGAGAAGCAAGAAGAGCAATAGATGATGTTGGAAAAACTGGAAAAGTTACTCTTATTTATGCAGGTGGTGTTAGAGATGGAGCTGACATGGCAAAAGCATTAGCTCTTGGAGCAGATGCTATTGCTATAGGTACTGGGGCTATGATTGCACTTAATTGTAATAAAGAAATTCCTGAGTCTAATTTTGAAAAAGAAATGGGAGTACCAGCAGGACATTGTTATCACTGTCATACTGGTCGTTGCCCAGTTGGTGTTGCTACTCAGGATCCTAAATTGAGAAAAAGACTAAATCCAGATGAGGCAGCTCTTAGAGTATATAATTACTTACACACTATGACTTTAGAAGCACAATTATTAGCAAGAGCTTGTGGTAAAACAAATATCCATTCATTAGAGCCAGAAGATATGGCAGCTTTAACAATGGAAGCTTCTGCTTTAGCAAAAGTACCACTTTCTGGAACAAATCACACAGTAGGAGTTGACGATTTTCACAAAATATAATTATGCCAAAGAAAAAAACTAAAAAATCGAGCAAAAAAAAGGTTAAAGGTCAGTTAGGTAAAAAGAAAGAGACTGCTCGAGAAAAGATGATAGGCCAAACTATTGGTTATAGATATGATGTGAATTTATTGCCAGACTATTCAAGAATAACTCCTTTCCTAAAAAAATATATCGAAGCAATGGGTTGGGATGATTTAAATTGGTTGGAAGATGTTCACATGGGATATGAAGAAGATAGACCTGCAGTTTTTGATAGAAACGCAAATGGTTGGGTAACTATTCCGAAAAAAATTAAATTACCAAATAATCAACAAGATAGAGACATGATAGCAAGAGAACTATTGGTAAAATTTCAAATGTCTCCAAATCACCCATTAGTAGATTTAAAAAAAGCTTATCGAAAATTTTAGAATCACCAACAATTTATATATACCTATAGTTGTAATATTATAAATTTTTATTGATACAATTGTTTTATTTAAGATTGATCCGATAATTCGAAATAATAATATTTAAATAATTTGTTTAAACAATTGGAGGTTAAATGACTGACGAACTAGGTGCATTGACAACCATATTCACAGAATTTTACTATTGGATAACAGTAGTACTAATGTTTCTTATCCACGTAGGATTCTGTATGTATGAAGTTGGAGCTTCCCGATACAAACATCATCAACATACATTAATGAAAAACACAATGCTGATACCTTTAGTAACAGTAACTTGGTTTTTATTTGGTTGGTGGATTTATTGGGCATTTCCAACTGGGCCAGGTCTTGCACCATCAATAATGAATGAAAGCGCAGCGCTAATTACAGATGACTCAGCTTTTAGTGCTAAGTGGTATCTGCCAAATAGTGAATTGATGGCAGTAAACTTAGGAGATCATATTAGTGGAGTATTTTGGGCTGCTTTTTTACTTTTCTCATGGACAGCTGCATCCATTGTATCAGGTGCTGTAATTGAAAGAATTACTACTTTTGCTTTTGGAATTCTTGCGATTGCAATTGGATCTGTATTTTGGAGCATAGATGCTGCATGGGGATGGCACTTTGACGGATGGATGTTGAAGATACTAGGTTACCATGATGCTTATGCCTCAGGAGTAATTCACGCAGTAGCAGGTGGATTTGCTTTAGGTGTACTTGCTGTTTTGGGACCAAGAATTGGAAAATTTTCATCAAGTGGTGAACCTAGAAACATAGGACCAAGAAATCCTTGGTTAGTAACTGTTGGATTATTCTTAATTTATACTGGTTTTTGGGGATTTTATGCGGCTTGTAATATTCCAATTTACGATCTTGGACCTGAGTATGGCATGGAAGGTGTAACCTACTTTACCGCAACCACAATTTATGTAACGCCAACCACACTTAGTGGAATAACAATGAACTTTTTAATGTCTCTCTCAGGAGGATTGTTAGCAGGTTATGTTGTTTCCAAAGGTGATCCTTTCTGGACTTACTCAAGTGGTTTAGCTGGAATAATCTGTGCCTCTGCAGGAAATGACTTATATCATCCAATACAATCTTTGATAATTGGAATGATTGGTGTCGTTATAGCTTACAAAATGCATTACTGGGTTGAACGTAGGTTCAAAATTGATGATGCAGTTGGAGCAGTGGCAGTTCATGGTTACGCTGGGTTTGCAGGACTTGTGATATGCGGTTTTGTATTAAATGGATACCCTTCTTCAGGATACAGTGTTGGTGCTATGTGGGATGGAACTACATACGCTGCAATAAATCCTTTAGGAATGTTCATAGGTGCAATAATCATGTTCTTTGTTCTTGGAATGATCCCAGGCTATATTATAGCTAGAGTCTTAAATGGTATTGGCAAACTCAGAATCCCAAGAGAAGTTGAGTTAGCTGGTTTAGACTATCAAATAATGGAGGAAGCAAAAGAAGATGAACGCACTGTTGCTTCTTCAAGTAGTTAAAGGAGGATATTATGGCTACAGTATCTAATTGGATAGATCACTTAAATAAACCTGCAGAAGATGTTGTAGGTGCTATTTATCCTGGAGTAGGATCAGAAGGTATATTGGTCCTTATACTTGCAGTTATTTGGATAGGTTGGACTGTTGTAAGCTCAAAACAAGAAAGTGATAAACTTTCTAAGCTTGCAAGAAAAAGACCAAACTCAAATGCATGGAAAAGTAATATAACTGACGGATAAATAAATAGTAATAGGGGCGCAAAATTTTAATTGCGCCCTTAAATTAAAATGGACGAGCAAAATAAAAAAGAGCAATCAAATAAAACTCCAAGCAAAATGGCAAGATTAGCATGGCCAAAGGCAAAATATGGATTGGTACTAGCTATATTAATTATTATTGTTGTAAATATAATTTACTATAAAGATTTCTTTTTATCATTTTTTTAAAAAGTATGATAAGAAGATTGAGTGGCAAAAGACTTATATAAAATTGCAAAATCAAAAAAAATAAAATATTTTTTAATAAGTTTCGTTGATTTGTTTGGTGTATTAAGATCTAAATTAGTACCCGCACAAGCTATCAAAGAGATGCAAAAAAATGGTGCAGGATTTGCTGGATTTGCAGCTTGGCTTGATATGTCACCAGCAGACTCTGATATGTTTGCTGTACCAGATCAAAATAGTTTAATTCAATTACCTTGGAATAAAGAAGTAGGTTGGCTTGCTTCAGACCTGTGGATGAATGGTAAGCCTGTTGAGGCATCGCCAAGAGTGATGTTAAAAAAGCAAATAAAATTACTATCAAATGAGGGTTACTCCATGAAATCGGGTGTTGAGTGTGAATATTTTCTTATATCACCTGATGGCAGTTCTATTGCAGACCCTAGAGATACTCAATCTAAACCTTGTTATGACCAATCAGCTTTAATGAGACAATATGATTTAATAAAGGAAATATGTGATTGTATGATTACAATGGGATGGAACCCATATCAAAATGATCATGAAGATGCTAATGGCCAGTTTGAGATGAATTGGGATTATACTGACTGCTTAACTACAGCAGATAGACATACATTTTTTAAATTTATGGTTAAGTCCATAGCAGAAAAGCATCAGTTAAGAGCAACATTTATGCCAAAACCATTTGAACAACTGACGGGTAATGGATGTCATGCGCATATTTCACTTTGGGATAAGAAAAAAAATAAATTTTTAGATAAAAATGACAATCTTGGACTAAGTAAATTAGCATACAATTTTTTAGGTGGTATAATTAAAAATGCAGGTTCATTATCAGCATTCTTTAATCCAACTTTAAATAGTTATAGAAGAATAAACGCGCCACCAACTAAATCTGGTGCAACATGGTCGCCGAGTAGTATTTCTTACACAGGAAATAATCGAACACATATGATTAGAGTTCCAGATCCAGGAAGATTTGAGCTAAGATTAATGGATGGATCAGCAAATCCATATTTGCTACAAGCTGGAGTTTTAGCAGCAGGTATAAACGGCATTAGAAAAAGTGTTAATCCTGGAAAACCATTATTCTGTAATATGTATATCGATCACAAAAAATATCCTAACTTACCAAAATTACCAAATACATTAGAAGATTCTTTAGAAATGTTAAATTCTAATTCAGTTATGAAAAATGCATTTGGTAAAAATGTTTTAAACAGTTATATCAAATTAAAAAAATCAGAAATTGAAAGTTTTAAATCTAAAGAAAAGTTTGATAAACAAAAACCTATTACAAAATGGGAAAGATCTAATACCTTAGATTGTTAAAATATGTCTATTAATTATAGTCATATTTATAAATTTTCATCTTTCATTAAAAATAAAAATTATTCATTTAGTAGAGATAAAATATTAAATATATTAAGCGAAAAAACTATAGATAAAGCATTTAATACAATCTCTAATTGGGAGACTTATAATCCTACTCCCCTTCTTAATTTAAATAAACTTTCAAAAAATCTTGGACTTAAAAATATTTTTTATAAGGATGAGTCCAAAAGATTTGGACTTAAATCTTTTAAGGCTCTTGGTGGTGCTTATGCGGTAGCAGAGGTTTCGGCTGGAAGAAAAGATGTAGTTGTTGCTACAGCAACAGCAGGAAATCATGGAAAATCTGTTGCCTGGGGAGCAAAAAGACTAGATATTGCATGTAAAATTTTCATAAGTGAATTTGTTAGTGAATCAAGAGCTGACGAGATGCAAAAACTTGGAGCAGAGGTGACAAGAGTAAAAGGCAATTACGAGAATTCTTTAAATGAATGCATAAAACAATCTAAGGAAAATGGTTGGGAAATTGTACAGGATGTCGCCTGGGAAGATTATCAAATAGTTCCAAAACTAACCATGGCTGGATATTCAGTGATGATAGAAGAAATCTCCAAACAAACTAATCATTATATAACACATATATTTCTGCAAGCAGGTGTTGGAGGTATGGCTTCTGGTGTAATTGCAGGAGTTGCAAGATATTTTAAAAGAATTCCAAAAATTATTATTGTTGAACCAAAAAATGCAGACTGTGTCTTAAAAAGCATTGATGCAGGTAAACTTACTACAGTTGAAATAGAAAAAGAGAGCATTATGGGGGGAATGTCATGTGGAGATGTATCATTAGTCCCATGGCAAATTCTAAAAAACTCAGTAAATAATTGTCTAAGTATTCCTGATGATGACATACCATTATCTGTTGCAATGTTAGCTAAGGAATACTTTGGTGACGATAAAATTGTTGCAGGAGAATGTTCAGCACCTGCTCTAATAAGTATAAATGTTAGTTGTAACAATAAACAAATTAAAAAGGATCTTGAATTAGATATGAATTCGAACGTTTTATTAATTGGATGTGAAGGTGATACAGATATAAAGCTTTATAAAGAACTTCTTTCTAAAGGATCAGAGCAATTATCAAATGGCTAATACAGCACTCGTTTGGGTAAGAGATGATTTTCGAATACAAAATAATGATGCACTTACTTATGCTACGAATCAACATGATACTGTTACAGCAGTATTTATTTTTAATAGTAATATTTTCGATCATAAAAGAGAAGCTCAAAAATGGTGGATAAGTAAATCCCTAGAAAACTTTAAATCTGATTTAAAAAAATTAAATATTGGATTGGAAATAATTAAAGACGATGAAATTAATTTTTTTTCTAAAATAAAATCTAATAGTAAAATATCTATTTACTGGAATAAAGTTTATGAACCTAATGAATTAGAAAAAGATAAAAAAATTGGTGATGATTTTTCTAAGAAGAGTATTTATTTTAAATTTTTTAAAGGAAATGTGCTTAATGAATATAATAAAATTACGAAAAATGATGGCACACCTTTTAAAGTCTATAGTCCTTTTTGGAGAAATGCAGAGCAATTTTATTTGGAAAGACTGCCTGATAAAATAAGCAAAGTTAAGAAGTGTAAAAAGATAAACACATTATTTAAAAATCAAATAAAATCTGAGGATATTTTACCTAAATCTGATTGGTACAAAAAATTTGAAAAATATTGGGAGCCTTCAGAGCAAAAAGCCCATGAATATTTAGATAATTTTGTTCAAAAAAACATACTTAATTATGGTGTAGACCGTGATTTTCCTTCAATTAAAGGAACGTCGTTACTTTCTCCATATATAAGAAATGGACAAATTAATGTTGGAGATATTTGGCAAAAATGCAAAAAACTAAAATCTAATAATGTGAGTATAAAAAAATATACCAATGAAATTGGATGGAGAGAATTTTCACACAGTCTTATAAATTACTTTCCACAAATGCTTAAAGGAAACTTAAGAAAAGAATTTGATAAGTTTCCATGGGTAAATAATTCTAAATTTTTAAATGCATGGAAAAAAGGAATGACAGGTTATCCAATTGTTGATGCTGGAATGAGAGAATTATACGAAACAGGATGGATGCATAATAGGATTAGAATGGTCGTTGGATCTTTTCTAGTGAAGCATTTAAGAATTAACTGGAAAGAGGGAGAAAAATATTTCAGAAATTGTCTTCTAGATTTCAATGAGGCAAACAATGTTGCACAGTGGCAATGGGTAGCTGGATGTGGTGCAGATGCAGCACCATATTTTAGAATTTTCAACCCTATTTTACAGGGTGAAAAGTTTGATAAAAAGGGAGATTATGTAAAAAAATGGGTTCCTGAATTATCTAAAGTTCCACCAAAATTTATTCACAAACCCTGGGAAATGGAAAAAAAATATCAAGAAGCAATTAATACTATTATAGGCTCGAACTACCCAATGCCAATTGTTATTCATGAGAAAGCTAGGGCTGATGCTTTAAGTGCCTTTCAATCAATTAATAAAAAAAATTAGTCTCCAATATAATGATGAATTACAGTTCTTGTTGTTGCATCTAACCTGTGTTCGAACAAATATATACCTTGCCAGGTTCCTAGAAGTAATTCATTATGTTTAATACTTAAGGAGATTTGATTATTGGTTAATGCAGATTTGATATGGGCTGGCATATCATCCTTTCCCTCAGTTGTATGAACATACAACTTGTTGTCCATTGGTACCAATTTATCAAAATAATTAATTAAATCTTTTTGCACATCTGGGTCAGCATTTTCTTGGACAATTAGTGAGGCACTAGTGTGTTGGATGCTAAGATTAATAATTCCATTTTTAAAGTTATTTTTATTAATCCAGTTAATTGTTTTATCAGTAAACTCATACAGTTTTTGACCATTTGTATTAATTTCTAGATTGTAAAATTCTTGTTTCATGAATTAATTAAAGTTTTGTGATGTTAGTTCATACAATCGACTAACTGTTCTTTTGAAAGGATTTTTCAAGCTATTAGTGGATTCGAGTGAATTTAATTCAACTTCTGATTTGATCATCAATGGTATTTTTTTTTCGTAAATAATGTCGATAAAAGTAATAAATCTTTGTTGCTGGTTAGAATTACTTTCATTAAAGTTAGGTAGATTTTCAATAAAAATAAAGTCACTTTCGTTCGCAATTTTAATGTAGTCCTCGAATCCTAGATTTTTATTACAAATTTCGTCAAAAGAAACCTTAAGAACTCCGTCATGAAAGTTATCAAATACTAATTTACGACCCTTCACATCTAATATCTTAGTGGTTTGTTTTTTATTCTTTGTAGCTTTTCTAAAAGATTTATTAAACTTAAAATTAGATGAATTATCTATTGGTGATAAAAATCGACTTAAATTTGTATTTTTTGTAGCTCTATAATCTTCTTCAATATTAAGTTCTAATTCAGAGCAATTATTTTTTAAAATATTTAAAAAAGGGATGAATTGATCTCTCTGTAATCCATTTTTATATAAATTTTTAATATTTGTATTTGAGGAAAAAATA
>CACHUN010000010.1 GCA_902583075.1 uncultured Pelagibacteraceae bacterium
TAAAAGTATTATTAAAATCTATAATAAGGATACTGATATATCAAAAAAAGCATTTTCAAGATTAAAAACTCTAAGCACATTACGTTTTAATTATTACCCTAATCAATCAAAACCTGTTGAAATCTCTAAGCAAGATGGAGTTGCTCTTGGGTGTGAAACTCATGTAGATAGTGGTATTTTCACAGTACTTTACCAAAACAAAAAGGGTGGGTTACAAGTACAAAACCGTAAAACAAAAGAATGGCACAATGTTCCCTTTAATAAAAATGCTTTAGTTGTAAATACTGGAAGAGCGCTTGAATATTTAAGTAAGGGAAGATTTAAAGCAACTAATCATAGGGTATTATGGAACAAGCAAAAAAGGCTTTCAGTTCCTTTCTTTTTTGAACCCTCATATGACTTTAAAATGAATCTTTCATTTTTAAATAAGAAAAAACTAATTAATAGCGGTCTCAGGTATGATAAATTTCTTAATAAATCCCTTAAAAAATTCATTGAATATCAAAGGTAAGAATAATAATATTACTAAATAAAGCGATACATAACTCGTCGTAATTTCATATACGAAAGTGGGATCGGTCGTCTTTAAATTAATTTTTAAAGGAGGCTTTAATGAAGTTTGGTTATTTTTGTAATACTACAAATTGGACACATAAACCATATCACAAATTATTAGATGAAACTAAAGAGATCACAGAATATTGTGATCAAAACAATTGGAATTCAATTTGGTTTACAGAACATCATTTTAACCATGAGGGAATGGAGTCCTGTACTAATCCATTAATGTTAGGAGCAGATGCTGCAGCAAGAACAAAAAACATAAGAATAGGACAAGCAGCAAATGTAATAACTTTTCATAACCCTATAAGATTAGCAGAAGATATTGCTACACTTGATCAACTTTCAAAGGGAAGAGTAGAAGTTGGTGTTGCAAGAGGAGTTTATGGGAGAGAGGCAATTAATTTAAACAAAGAAGCAGATTTAAAAGATCAGGCAAAAAATTTTAGATTATTTGCTGAAACATTAGAAATTTTGAAAAAAGCATGGTCAGAGAAATTTTTTAATCATGATGGAGAATTTTATACTTACCCATCACCAAATTATGTTTGGCAGCATGACATGAGCCCTCCAAGTGAAGAATTTATGAATATGGCAGATAGTACTATGAAAAAAATTAGCGTTCTTCCAAAGCCTTATCAAAATCCACACCCTCCAATACATCAAGTTGTTGATGGTATAAGATCTATAGAGTGGGCAGCAGAAAATAATATAAATGTAATTATGTGGATACCTACAGTTAAAGCATTGAAAATAAGATTTGAAGCTTACAAAAATAAAAGATCTGAGGTTACTAAAAAAAATGTTCCTTTAGGTGAAGGAGTTACTCTCGTCAGAGATATGTTTGTCGCTGACACTATGGAGGAGGCCAAAGAAAAAGCAGGCCAACATATGGTAAATTATATGAAATGGGTTTGTCATTGGAGAGGTCTTGGTAATCACATGGATCCCGGTGAAGAGCTTCCAGAAACAAAGGGTAAATTAGATCTTCTTAATTATGAGTTTTTACATAAGAGAAATATGTTGTTTGGTACTCCTGAATATGTAACAGATAAGATTAAAGAACTACAATCAGAGCTTAATCTTCAAAATCTTCAAGTCTGGTCTAACTTTCCTGGTGTTAAACATGAAGATTGTATGAAAAGTATTAAACTATTCACTGAAAAAGTAATGCCTAACTTTAAAGATGATCTAGATACTGAAGTTAAAAAAGTATCGTGATTAAGACCAAGAATACCTTGACCGGTGGTCAAGCGGCAGTGAAATCATTAAAAAAGGAAAAAGTTAAAAACGTATTTGGTCTAATTGGTTCAGCTACAATGGAGATGTTTGATGCGTTATATCATGAAAAAAAAATTAAATTTATAGGTGTAAGAGACGAAAGAACTGGAACGCATATGGCAGATGGATATGCAAGAGCTTCTAATCAACCAGGTGTAATAATTGCCGGTCAAAACGGTCCAGGAGCAACTAATCTCGTTACAGGCATAGCGCAAGCAAAAGCAGCATTTTCTCCTGTAGTATCTATTGCAGGTTTATATTCTACTAAAGATAAGATGGAGGATGCCTTTCAAGGACTTGATCAACAATCACTTTTTGATCCTATAACAAAAAAAACATGGACAGTAAAAAAGGCAAGTCATATACCAACGGCCTTTAGAGATGCTTTTAACCTTGCAATGTCACCACGCAGAGGACCAGTTTGTATAAACCTTCCAAGAAATGTTCTTTCTGATACTTCAAAATTTAAGATTAATGAAAATAAAAAATCTTATAAAGCTGAAAGTGACTTGAAAAGTAAAAAGAATTTAATTGATAGAACTATAAAACTTATTCTCAACTCAAAAAAAACAGTAATTGTTGCTGGGGGAGGAATAAAATATAATTCGAAATTTAAGTCTGTAACAAAGCTTGCTGAATTTTTAAATATTCCAATTGTAACTGCAGCGGGACATGGAGATGCAATTCCCTTTAGTCATAAGTTAAATGCCGGACAAATGGGACCTAGAGGAAATATTGTTGCATCAAGATTAGTCAAAGAGGCAGAGCTAATTATTGCAATTGGTACAAGACTTGGTTTCAATTCTACTTTCTATTCGTATGACAATATAAATAAAAATGCGAAAATTGTACAAATTGAGTTAGAAAAAACAATGATAGGAAGATACTTTCCAGTTAATGTAGGTATTCATGGCGATGCTGCTCTTGTGACAGATCAAATTTTAGCTGGGTTAAGAAAACAAAAGAAAATTTCCAATTACGAAGTATGGACAAATAGCTTTTTATTAGAGAGATCAAAATTTCTTAAAGATAGAGATAATATAAATTCAAAAAATTTTCCAATCCAACCGAATGGTCTATTCAGAGAATTAAGAAAAGTACTACCGAAAAATACCGCAATAACACTTGATGCTGGAACACTTTGTCTTCAAGCAACAGATGCTTTAGAATATTACAATCCTCCTGCCCTTTTCACACCTCTTGATTTTGGTTTAGTAGGCTTCTCATTTGCATGTGGTTTGGGAATAAAGGTTGCAAAACCTAATAAAACAGTTGTTAGTTTAATGGGTGATGGTGGATTTGGAATGACTATTTCTGAATTAAGTACTGCTGTAGAGCATGGCATTAACACAATTACAATTGTAATGAATAATAAAAGTTGGGGGGCAGAAAAAGCTTATCAAAAAGATTTCTATGGTGAAAGATATTTAGGAGCTGATATTCAAAGTCCTCCTTTTGATGAAGTTGCGAAACTATATGGTGCTAAAGGAATTAAAGTTAAAAAATTATCAGAAGTTAATGAGGCAGTAAAAAGTGCATTAAAAGTAAATAAACCAGTTGTTATAGATGTTGATGTAGATCCAAAAGCGTTATACAGTTTTAGAAGAGATAGCTTTACACATAGAATTAAAAAATGAAATTAGAATTACGTAAGTTTACTAAATTTGTAGATAAGACTTTTATTGAAGGTGGAAAAGAAGCTAAAGAACCAGTTTTGATGGTTTCTGTTGCTGCAGTTTTTAAAAATCCTTGGGATGGAAAAGGTTTTGTGGAAGACTTAAAACCCATTATTTTAGATCTAGCTCCTAAACTTGGAGATTTATTAGTTCCTGAACTTATAAAAGAAATAGGCTCTCCTGATAAAATATTAGCATATGGGAAAGCAGGTGTGGTTGGACTGAATGGAGAAATAGAACATGCATCAGCATTTATTCATACATTAAGATTTGGAAATAAGTTCAGAGATGCTGTTGGAGGAACTTCTTATTTAAGTTTTACGAATACAAGAGGTCCGGCTGGATCAAAAATATCTATTCCAATGATGCACAAAACCGACTCTGGTTTAAGACCATATTATCTTACACATGAGTTTACAATTCATGATGCTCCATTTGATGATGAAATTGTTATTGCAATTGGTGGCGCTTCGACAGGTAGAGCTCATGCAAGAACAGGTGATAGATACCAAGATATGAAGGAGATGGGCATTGATCCAAAATAATAATGATCAATGCAACAGACTCTAAAGGTACATTCTATAAACTAAATCAAAAAGAAGGAATTCCAATAGTATTTATTCATGG
>CACHUN010000011.1 GCA_902583075.1 uncultured Pelagibacteraceae bacterium
AAAGGACCTCTTAAACATAACTTTTTCAGATGGAATAGAAACTAAAATTGATATTAATAAAATAATTCGAGAATTTAAAAATTCCAACTCAATTATTAAAATTAAAGAAAAAGTAAAATGGACTTCTTCACTTAATGATGTAAAAAAATTTAATTTTCATGAGAATATTTATGAAAGTATTGAAATGCATGAATTACTTGCTTCTTTTTACAAGTATGGATTTGCAATTTTAAAGAATGTTCCAACTCATGATAATTATTTAATCAAATTTGCTAACTCTGTGGGCAGTGTTAGAAGAACTAATTTTGGTGAACACTTTAATGTTTCGTCTAAACCTAATCCTAATGATCTTGCATATACACCTTTGCCGTTGGCTCCTCATACCGATAATCCATATAGAAATCCAGTCCCTTGTATTCAGATATTGCATTGTATTGAGAATGAAGTAACCGGTGGTTTATCTACGTTGGTTGATGGTTATACTGTTACTGAAGATTTAAAAAAAGACTTTCCTGAATATTATGAAATATTAACTAAAGTAAAAGTAAAATTTAAATTTATTGATAAAGATGTGATCTTAGAAGACTGGTCTGAATTAATAGAGCTTGATGAAAACAAGAATTTTAAACAAGTTAGATTTAGTCCTCGGCTTGATTACGTACCAGTTTTAAAAAAACAGGAACTAGATCTTTATTATAAAGCTAGAAAAAAATTATCTGATTTATATAACTCTGATTTCTATAGAATAGAATTTAGATTAATGTCCGGAGATTTAATTATGATGGATAATTACAGATTGCTTCATGGTAGAACAGAATTTAATCCGAATGAGGGTAAAAGATTTTTACAAGGGTGCTATATTGAATATGATAGTACTGATAGCAAGCTTAGACATTTACAAAGAAAGTTTAATATAAATTAATTTAACCTATGCTTTGTAAAAAAGGCATATACTCAAGAAGATAATAACCTAAAGCTTGCAACTGATTGGTAATCATTAGTACTCCTGTAATTAACAGTAGAGATCCACCAAACATATTTATCATCTTCATTTTCGCTTTTAGATTTTTAGAAAAAATCATAAATTTTTGTATCAAGTAACCTGATAGAACAAAGGGAATTGCTAGTCCAAGGGAATAAAATGATAAAAGACCAATTCCTTTATTAATACTATCTTCAGTTGAAGCGATTGCAAGAATTGATCCTAAAATTGGACCAATACAAGGTGTCCAACCAAAACCAAAAGCCATACCAATTAATATTGAACTTATTATTCCAGTATTATTATTTGTCTGAAATCTCTTCTCATAATTTAAAAACTTAAGATTTATGAGCCCTAATATTTGTAAAGAAAATATTATAATGATTATTCCAGCTCCAATTCTGAGTTGATATGAATTATCTAGAATTAGTGAGCCTAAAAATGTAGCAGTAGCTCCAAAACTTATGAATACAATAGAAAATCCGACTGCAAATAAAATAATAGGAAAAATATTTACAGTTTTTTTTTCAAGTAATTCATTAAGAGTTGATCCTGATATATATGATATATATCCTGGTATTAGAGGCAGAACACATGGAGATAAAAAGCTAAGCAAACCAGCTCCAAAAGCTAAAATAAATTCAATCATTATCCAGTATTTTTGATAGCTGCAGAAATACCTGCTATTGATGCCATCATTGCATCATTTAAATCTTTTTTATCTTTTTTATTTAAATTTCTTTTTAAAAGCTTATTCATCACTACTGCTTGTAAAACATTAAGGATTTCAGAATATATGTTTCTAATAATTGCTGGACCTCTAAAAATTTTTCTTTGTTTAAAAATTTCTTTTGGTGTTATTTGATCATTCAATTTTTTAACAGCATCAAATTGAAATCTTAATTTTTTTCCAACTCTGATAAGTTTATCATCAGCTAGGTTTTTTTCGTAAATTTTTGATATTTCTGGGTCTACCTTAGAAATTACCATGTCAAGCAAGTCCATTGTTGAATTAAAATAAGGCCAGTTTTTTTCCATATCAATAAGTGTTTTTTTAAATTTCTTAATAGATGAATATCTTAAAGCCTCGGCAGTGCCTAACCAAGCGGGTAACATTAATCTAATTTGAGTCCAGGCAAAAACCCAAGGAATAGCTCTTAAACTATTTATATTATCAACATTTTTTCTTTTAGAAGGTCTAGAACCAATTGATAATTTCCCAAGTGCCATATGCGGAGTCACGGTTTTAAAATATCTTATAAAATCTGAACTGTGATTTATATTTTTTCGATAAGAACTTGTTGATATCTCAGACATACTTTGAATTAATTGTCTCCAACTGTCTTTTGGTTTTGGAGGTGGGTTTAAAGTAGCTTCCATAACAGATCCTATATAACTGCACAGATTATATTTTGCTAAAGGCTCATAACCATATTTTTGCTGTATTACTTCTCCTTGATCGGTTATTCGAATTTTACCATTGACCGATCCAGCTGGTTGTGATCTCAGTGTTGCTTGTATCGGTCCACCACCTCTTCCTGCAGACCCTCCTCTTCCATGAAAAAATGTAACGTCTATTTTAAATTTTTTAGCAAGTTTAATTATTTCTTCCTGTAATTTAAATTGATGCCAACTCGCAGAAAGCTTTCCAGCATCTTTACTTGAGTCAGAGTACCCAATCATAATTTCTTGCTTGTTATTAATATCTTTTCTGTACCATTTTAATGAAAAAAGTTTTTCCATTATTGGTTTTGCATTTATCAGATCATCAAGTGTTTCGAAAAGAGGAACTACTCTAAGTCTATTCTCAATTTTTGCTTCTTTTTGAAAAAACATGACTGATAATATATCAGAGGCCGAAGATGTCATTGAGATTACATATGCTCCTAAGCACTCCTTAGGTTGACTTGCTAATACTTTAAAAGTAGACCAAACCTCTTTATTTTCTTTATTTTTAAATTGAAAATTTTTTAATACATTTTTACTTTGCATTTTGTTCGATAAATAGTTAATTTTTTGGTCCTCATCCCAAGTAGAATAATTCTGGTTTAGTTTTTTCTTTATATATTCTGCTAATAATTGAGAATGTCTTGAAGACTCTTGTCTTATATCAAGTCGTGCAAGATTTATTCCAAAACACTTAGCTCTTCGCATTAAATCTAATAAATCACCACTTGCTATATTTTCACTTTGGTTTTGTTCTAACGATTCTCTTACAACTCTCAATGGTTTTAAAATTTCTTCTCTCTCTGATAGTAGATCTTTTTCATTCAATGGTTTATTGTTTGCCAAGTAACCTTCTATTGCTCTATGTGTTTTTCTTAATTTATCCCTTAAAGGTCTTAGATAAACTCTATAAGGCTCGAATGTTCTTCCTGTAGTTTTTAATATTTTTTTTGAACATTTTTCCATAGAGTAAGATCTAATTAACTTTGTCATTGACTTCTCATAAAGTTTAGCTGCCTCCCACCTTGATAACAAAATAACTCTTTTAGTAACTTCTGCAGTAACAAATGGATTGCCATCTCTATCACCACCCATCCACGATCCAAACTCAATAGGATTAAAATTTTTAGGCAAACCTTTACCCATATTTTTTTCAAATATTTGATTTAATCTTCTATAAACTTTTGGAATTGTATCCCACAGGCTATCTTCAATAATTGCTAGTCCCCATCTTGCCTCCTCTGCAGGAGTTGGTTTAGATCTTTTGATTTCGTCTGTATTCCATATAATTGTGATTTCGTCAAAAACCTTACGATCTAAAACTTTTAATTTTGAGGGATAATTCTTAAGTAAGTTTCTTTGTTCTAATATTTCTGTTAAAGAATGGTATTTCTGTATCAAAGTTCTTCTTTTTACTTCGGTTGGATGTGCCGTGAGTACAATTCCTATATTTAGACTTTTTGCAATATTATAAATTTTATTATTAGATATTTTTTTATTTTTGAAAAAATTTTCAAATATTTCTTCTATGAAAATATTT
>CACHUN010000012.1 GCA_902583075.1 uncultured Pelagibacteraceae bacterium
TGGATTAAGAAATATTTGGAATTATGCCTTAGCATTCTTAATAATCGAAACATTTGCTGTTGTTCAAATAATTAGAGGCCTATTTGGAAATATTACTAAAGATGCCTTAGAAAAAATTGATAAAATTCAATCAACTATTGATTTTAGATACAAACAATTACAGGCTGCAAAAGAAAACAACCCAGATAAAGTCGAAGTCTACGAAAGAGCAATTAAATCACTTGAAGACGCAATGAAGGAATATGTAGTTGATGTTCAGCAAATTGAGGCTTCGGCAATATGGATTACTATTTCAGGAATTTTATTATTAATTTTTGTAAAATTTATTCAAGGAATATTAGCCAATACCGTTTTAGAAAAAAGATACTCTGAGTGGCTATCAAATAAAAAAATAAGTCCTGGTATGAAACCAAAAAATTACTTACTTAGTATTGGCTTTACAATAGTAATAATGTTTTTTTCAGTAATACATTATAGTTTTCCAGGTTTCTTCTCAATAATGAATGATTTTCCTACTCATCCAGAAATAAGACTTACTTCAATTAAATGGGTAGAAACAATTTTTGATTATGCTGTTATAAAAGGAGACGCAGTATTTACTGCAATTACAATTGGAATTAGATCTGTTCTAGATTTTTTAGAACTTTTATTTGTTAAAACACCTTGGATTGTGATTATAACTACCATTGTAGTTTTAACTGCTTTATCAGCAGGAATAAGAACCGCAATATACTCTGCAGGATTTTTAGCTTACATGGGTTTTTTAGGTTTTTGGGTTAAGGCAATGACAACACTTGCTTTGCTTGGAACAGCTGCAATTTTAAGTATTGTTATAGGAATACCTTTAGGAATTTATTGTGCAAGACGTCAAAGATTTTATTCAATGATAAGACCAATAATGGATTTTATGCAAACTATGCCTGCATTTGTATTTATGATTCCAGTAATTGCATTTTTTGGAACAGGAAAGGTTGCAGCTGTCATCATTACAATGATTTTTGGAGGAACACCTGTTGTAAGACTTACAGTACTAGGTTTAAGAGGAGTTCCTGAAACTATCAGAGAAGCTGCAATAGCTTATGGAGCATCTAAATGGTATTTACTTAGAAAAGTTGATTTACCTTTAGCAACCCCATCAATACTTGCAGGAGTAAACCAAACTGTGATGTTAAGCTTAGCGATGGTTGTAGTAGCATCATTAATAGGAGCTAAAGGCCTAGGACAAGACGTGCTTGAGGCACTACAATATGCAAATGTAGGCCAAGGTATTTTAGCTGGTATTGCAATATTATTTGTTGCTTTAATATTGGACAGAGTAGTTCAAGGCAAGAAAAGAGTATAATATCTTAATGAATAAAAATGTATGGTTGCTATTTGCTAGCAATGCATGCGCATTTTCAGTTGCACCTGTAACAGTTTTTTTAAGTGGAATAATTGGATCAAGCATAAGCCCAATCAAATCTTTGTCTACTTTACCCATGTCCTTATCAATTGTTGGTACAGCCATTTTTATAATAGCTGCTTCCAAAATAATGAGTATCACTGGTAGAAAAAAAGGATTTATATTATCATCAATTACAACCTCATTGTTTGCTTTACTGGCAGCCTATGCAGTGATGAAGCAAAATTTTATTCTTTATTCATTCTCATGCTTTTCACTTGGATTTGGGATGGCATTTGCTCATCAATATCGTTTTGCAGCAGCCGAAAGTGTAGATAAAAAACAGGCTCCAAAAGCCATTTCTTTGTTACTTTTTGCAGGAATTTTGTCAGCTTTATTAGGTCCCAATCTAGCTAATCTTGGAAAGAATATTGTTTCGGAGGGTTTATATGTTGGTTCTTATCTATGTTTGTCATTATTAACTTTATCATCAATAGTTTTTTTAGTTTTTTATAATGAAAATAAAATTACTGATAAAAAAAAATTTTTAAAAGGAAGATCAATTTTAGAGTTAATTTCTAAACCAAGATTTCTACAAGCATTAGTCTCCTCATCTTTTGCTTATGCGGTAATGTCATTTTTAATGACTGCTACTCCCATAAGTATGCATATAAATGATAATATGTCTTTAAATAGCACCAGTTTTGTAATTCAATTGCATATTATAAGCATGTTCCTGCCAGCATTAGTCACTGGAAATCTAATTAAAAAATTCGGACACAGCAAGATAATGTATTGCGGGGTATTATTTTTTATAATCACAATATTTCTTAGTTATCTTGATCAAACAGTTATAAACTATCTTTTTTCATTAGTATTTTTAGGCCTTGGATGGAATTTTCTGTTTATATCAGGAACAAGTTTACTTGTACTAAATTATAGAGAAGAAGAGAGATTCAAAGCACAAGGTTTTAATGATTTTATAGTTTTTTCAATTCAAGCAACTGCAAGTTTAACAGCAGGTATTGTATTAAGTTATACGAGCTGGAAAACAATGAATATGCTGTGTGTACCTTTTTTAATTATAATTATTTTTACAACACTTAGAGCAGAAAGATTATCAAGAAAAGTATAATCCTTACAGGCCGTGTCAACTTGTAACAGAAATTACTTGTTGTAAGATTATTTTAAAAGCATATATGCAACCCATGAAATCGCACAATAAATTTTTAATTTTAATTTCGCTTTTATTATCAACCCTATATGTAAATATCAGTCTAGCTGCAGATGTAACCGTAGATATGCTAAATAGACTGGATAAACAGTCAAATATCTTTGAGCCAAAAATAGTAAGAGTTAACGTTGGAGATACTGTTCTTTGGAAAGCTAAAGACAAAGGTCATAACGTTGAATTTATTAAAAAAGGAGTTCCAGAAGGTGTAGGTAAGTTTAAATCAAAATTCAACAAAGATGTTGAATATAAATTTGAAATTCCTGGAATTTATGCATACTGGTGTACACCCCACAAAAATATGGGTATGATTGGGTTTGTGGTTGTAGGTGATGATAAATCAAATCTAGAAGCAATAAAAAAACTTAGATTTTCGTCAAAATCTAAAAAAATGGCTCCAGATTTAATAAATTCACTCTAATTAAATATCAAATTAGTATTTAATCTTCTTACTCTAAATAGTGAATTTTTGAACTTACTATCTGTGTGAAAATCACCTGGAAAGGCAACACATTTA
>CACHUN010000013.1 GCA_902583075.1 uncultured Pelagibacteraceae bacterium
TAAATTTCATGGTGTTTCAAAATTTAATGTTAAAACAGGAGAACAAGAAAAGTCTAAATCTAATACTCCTTCTTATACAAAAGTATTCGCTAATTCATTAATCAAACATGCAGAAAAAGATAGCAAGGTCGTTGGTATAACTGCTGCTATGCCATCTGGAACAGGAATGGATTTATTTGGAAAAAAATTCCCAGAGAGGATGTTTGATGTTGGGATAGCTGAACAACATGCAGTTACTTTTGCTGCGGGTATGGCTACCGAAGGGTATAAACCTTATGCTGCAATATACTCAACATTTCTTCAAAGAGCTTACGATCAGGTTGTTCACGATGTTGCTATACAATCTTTGCCTGTTAGATTTGCAATTGACAGAGCGGGGTTAGTTGGTGCTGATGGCCCAACACATGCTGGGTCTTTTGATATAACATACCTTTCAACATTGCCAAATTTTGTAGTAATGGCTGCAAGTGATGAAGCTGAGCTTGTAAGAATGATAAATACATCAATGGATATAAACGACAGACCATCAGCTTTTAGATACCCTAGGGGCAATGGTGTGGGAGTTCAATTACCCGAAATAACTGAGAAAATTGAGTTAGGTAAAGCAAAAATAATTAAAGAAGGAAAAAAAGTCGCAATCTTAAATTTTGGAGCAAGATTACAGGAGTGTATTTTGGCTTCCAAAAATTTAACAAAAAAAGGAATTAATATCTCCATTATTGATGCAAGATTTGCAAAACCGTTAGATGAAAACTTAATATGGCAAATTGCAACAGAACATGAGGTTTTGATTACAATAGAGGAAGGTTCAATCGGAGGATTTGGATCTCACGTGAGCCAATTTTTAAGCGAAAAAAATTTATTAGACAGTAATCTTAAATTTAGATCAATGATATTACCTGATAGATTTATTGATCATGATAAACCAGAGCTAATGTATAAGTTTGCCAATCTAGACTCTATCGGCATAGAAAATAAAATTTTAGACACATTAAATTCAAAAGTTTTAATAAAAAAATCTAATTAGTTTTTATTCTGAGCTGTGTTCATTAAATAGTGATCTAGAATTACACAATGCATCATAGCCTCTCCTATTGGAACTGCTCTAATTCCAACACATGGGTCATGTCTTCCTTTTACAGATATTGTTGTATTCTTCCCAAATCTATCAATTGTTTTCCTCGAAGACAAAATAGACGATGTTGGTTTTACTGCAAATGAAACATTTATCTCTTGTCCAGTAGATATTCCTCCCAGAATTCCTCCTGCATTATTTGATTTGAAACTAGTTTTACCTTTTATTTTCAAAATTTCGTCAGAGTTTTCTTCACCAGTTAACATTGCCGAGTTCATTCCTGATCCAATATTCACTCCCTTTACAGCATTAATACTCATCATTGCTGCTGCAAGATCCATATCTAATTTTGAGTATATTGGTGCTCCAAGCCCTAAAGGAACTCCTCTTGCTCTAACCTCAATTATTGCTCCACAAGATGATCCAGCTTTTCTAATCCCTAGTAAATATTTTTCCCAAAGTTTAATCACAGTTTTATCAGGACAAAAAAATGGGTTACTAGAAATTGTTTTGTCTTTCCATTTCTTTAAGTCACATCCTAATATTCCTAATTGTGTAACAGCACCAACAGCTTGATACTTCTTGCCAATTTTATTTTTCAAAACAATTTTTGCGATAGCGCCTGCTGCAACTCTTGCTGCAGTCTCGCGAGCAGATTGTCTTCCACCACCTCTGTAGTCCCGGATTCCATATTTTTTAAAATACGTGTAATCTGCATGTCCTGGCCTAAATTTATTCTTTATTGTCTCGTAATCTCTAGACCTCATATCTTTATTATAAATTATAAGAGAAATTGGAGTTCCAGTTGTTCTACCCTCAAAAACACCAGATAAAATATTAATTTTATCATCCTCTTTTCTTTGAGTTGTAAATTTAGATTGTCCTGGTTTTCTTTTATTAAGTTCTTTTTGTATATCGCTGTCTTTTATTGGAATATTTGGAGGACAGCCATCAACAACGCATCCAATAGCTGGACCATGTGACTCTCCCCAAGTAGTAAATCTAAATAACTTTCCAAAAGTATTAAATGACATTATTTTAATGTATAAATTATTTTTTGAAATTTATGAACGAAAAAAACTCACTTGGACTAAATCTTTGTTTTAAAGAACATAAAAACCCAATAAAGCTTTTTGAAGAATGGTTCAATAAAGCAAAAAAAACTGAAATTAACGACCCAAACGCATTTGCGGTTGGAACTGTAAACAAAAATGGGTTTCCGACAGTAAGAATGGTGCTTCTTAAAGATTTTGATAAAAATGGATTTGTTTTCTATACAAATCTTAATAGTGATAAAAGCAAGGCTATCAAAAATTCATCAAAAATTTCTATGTGCTTTCACTGGAAAAGTTTACAAAGACAAATTAGAATAATTGGTATTGCTACCAAGGTAACAAAAAAAGAAGCTGATGATTATTACAATTCAAGAGCCTATGGAAGCAGAATTGGTGCTTGGGCCTCAAAGCAAAGTTCTATTTTAAAAGAAAGACAAGATTTATATAAGTCCATTGAGGAATTTAAACAAAAATACCCAAACAAAAACAATATACCTCGACCTAAACATTGGTCTGGTTGGAGAATCAAACCAAAAGAAATTGAATTTTGGTTAGATGGACAGAATAGAATTCATGAAAGATTAAAATATATTAGAAAAACAAAAAAATGG
>CACHUN010000014.1 GCA_902583075.1 uncultured Pelagibacteraceae bacterium
ATATATGAAACAATGTTGCTCCAATTACTGGTCCCCACAAGGTTCCTTTTCCTCCTAATATAGCCATCAAGACCATGAATACTCCCATTTCTCTTCCATCAAATGCTACATCGGTTGAGTCTATATATCCAACTAGTCCGCCCATGATACCTCCGGCCAATCCACAGAAAAATGCAGAGATCATCCAACCAATAATTTTATATTTCATTGTTTGAATACCCATCGCTTCAGCCTTATCTTCGTTATCTCTAATTGCATTAAGAACAAGTTTAAATCTTGTTGAGTAAATTGCTTTAACTGCAAGAAATGTGAATACCAAAACTATAAAACTGCAAAAGTAGAAAAACTCTCCTCTTGCCTCTAACCTATCAACATTTGGAAATGGAGGGGTTGTAAATCCTTGTCCTGCTCCAATGATTTCTATTCCACCAGAAATTTCTCCAGCCGCAACCCCTAAACCTAATGTGCAAATTGCAAAGTAATGTCCTCTTAAACCTAAAATTGAATAACCAATTAAACCTGCAATAATTGCTGGAACTACTGCAGCAACTGCCAAACCAACTGCAAACCCTTGAAAAAATTGAGCAGGGGTATGAACAAAAGTTTTTTCTCCACCACCCTCAGTCCACTCTCCTAAAGGAAAAAACATTCCTACTTGAACTGAGGCACATAAATACATTCCCAGTCCATAAAATAAAATATTTCCAAAAGTATTATAACCCATTTCACCACCTTGGACATTCCAAGTGATAGCCAGAATTATTAATATACATAGAATTGATAATTGAACTTTAAAAGCTGGAAAAATAAACGGTGCAGCAAGCCCAAAGATTAAGATAGCTCCATATAAAATAATATTTTTGTTCATTATTTTAGATATTCTCTTTTTCTTGAAAGTTTAAATCTTCTATAAACAAGAATTAAAACTAGCAGTAAAAACACTGATCCAATTCTAAATTCTGTTCCTAAAATATAATCTGCAAACTCCTCAAATACACCTAAACCCATACCTGACATTGCAACACCAGGTAAATTTCCAAGTCCAGCAACAATTACAATCATAAAAGATCTAATTGTGTAAGGTAAACCCATATAAGGATGTATAGTAAATGTTATAGAAATAAGTGCTCCAGCTACTCCACAAAGAGCAGCATTTATTCCAAAAGTTGCTGCATAAACTTTTTCAGTATCTACACCTAATATTTTTGCAGCTCTAGCATTTTGAGCTGTAGCTCTAATAGCCCTTCCAAGCTTTGATTTTTTCATATAAATCACAAGCCCTATAGCAAACACAATACTTATAAATGCTGAAAAAATCTTTGAATTTGGCAATGTAACAGAGTTATCAAACAGCATTGTTGTACCATATCCCGAGTTTGCAAGAACTACATCTGCACCAAATGCAAAATTCATTAATTGCATAAATAAAATGCTTATTCCAAACGTCGCTAAAATCGAAATGAATAAGTCTCTATCAACAACTTTGTTAATAACTAATTTGTAAATAATAACTCCAACAAAATACATTATTATTGGCGAAACTATTACTCCCCACGCGGGATGAATTCCATACAAATACATAAAGTATGCAATGTATCCTCCTAATATAACTAAATCACCTTGAGCAATGTTAATAATATTCATAACCCCCCACTGGAGAGCCATTCCGTAGGCGATTAAAGCAAATAAAACTCCAAGTAACAAACCATCTAGCACAGCTTGTAAAGTTAACATCGGAACTTGGAAAATTAAAAAATCCATAATTTCTAAATGCTATATAAAAAAAAGCCCCCTATTACTAGGGGGCTAACATTATTTTTAATTATCTTTCAGACCACTTAGGAATTGGGTGAATTAATTCTGCTGAAGCCCATTTTAATGGAGCTACAACTTTATTTTCACATTTTCCTGCATCGTCACACATAACTTGGAACAATACCATTGGTTTGTCAACATTTTGACCACCTTCTGCAAATTTGATATTTCCATAGAATGTTTGCATATTAGTATCAGCAAGAGCATCTCTTACTTTCTTTTGATCAAAAGAATTTGCTCTTTCAAATGCATCTTTAAAAACTAACAAAGCAGCTGAAGACTCTGCTGATTGATATGGCGGATCATAACCAAATAATTTTTCAAAGTCAGCAGCGTATGTCATACCATCTTTGAAAAAATCATCTTTATAAGTTAATGTTTTATGCCATTGAGACGCACATAAAGCGTACTGTGAGTTCTTACCATGTTGCTTAGATAATTTAGCAGCATCACAGTGTGTCATTGCTAACATTGGAACGTCAACTTTCATTTCAGCAATTTGTCTAATAGCTGTTAATGCACCTTTTGTGTGTCCAGATACAACTAAAACATCTGGTTTAACAGCTTTAACTTTTGCTAAAGTTGCAGCCATGTCGTTTAGCTCTTTTGGAAGTTTATCATCGATTATAATTTTAGATCCAGTTCTCTCTGCAGCATCTAAAATACCTAATCTAACGTCTTGTGAGAATGCATCTTGCTCAAAAGCTTGTGCTATTCTTACACCTTTTCCACCGTTTAACTCAACAGCTGTTTCAATCGCAACA
>CACHUN010000015.1 GCA_902583075.1 uncultured Pelagibacteraceae bacterium
TGTTGTTGTATTATTTTCTAAACTATATTTCCTTACTCTTTTCTCTCCGCCTGGTTTTTTTAGCATTGATTTATAAATTTTTTTACTCCAGTACCAATTTAATCCTACTTTTTGAAATGCTTGATTAAAACAATTTCTTTGTATATCAGAGGTCTCAATAATTGTTCCAATTGAACCAAATAAGACTGCTTTGATTGTCATTATCCTTTAATGGCACCAGCGGTTAATCCACTTATAACTTGTCTTTGAAAAAACATTACTAATAGAAATAATGGAGCTGTAGCAGACACAACTGCAGATACAGCCCACATTAAATTTCCTTCATGCTGATTGGTTCCAAGGTAACTTTGAATTTTGGGAACCATAGTATGGTTCTCTTGGTTTAATAATAAAGCTGTTACAGTAAAGTCATTATAAGCTAACATGAGACTAAACAATCCAGCTGTGATTACCCCAGGCCACATCACAGGCATGATAATATGTCTAAAGGCTTGAAAGTATGAGCAACCATCAATCAAGGCACTTTCATCTAATTCTTTAGGCACAGTTTTAAAAAATGAATAAAGGAGCCATAAAGTAAAAGGTTGATTGATTGCAACAAGAACTACAATAGTGGTTGGTAAAATTCCCCAAATTTGTAATTGAAAAAAAGGAAATAGATAACCTGACACCAATGTTATATGCGGCATTGCTCTAAAAATTAAAGCAATGATTAAAATCCAAAATGCATAATTTTTTGTAGATCTGGATAGTGCGTATGCTCCTAATGTGCCAAGAAATAATGAAATTGAAACAACACTTATTGTAACTATCACTGTGTTTCTTGAAGCTTTCCAAAATTCACCCTCAAACCAAGCGCCACTGTAAGCTTCCTTTGTAAATCTAGCGCCAGTTTCAATTAAAGTATTAAAAGCTGTTATTGCATACCACCAATCAGCTCTTGAGAAAAAGTCAGCTCTGACTTTAAAGGATCCCCAAAACGTCCAAATAAATGGAAAACATGCAAGTAACAACCATATAACGATAAATATTGTGTTGAAGGTTTTTAAACTGTTTGATTTTTTATCTAATCCAAAATCCATAATTATCTATTTGTTCTAAACTCTTTCCAAGTTCTCAGTAAAACTGGCGTTAAAATTATTGATATTCCTACAATAGTCATAATCGATGTTGCTGCTGCTGATCCAAATAAAATTACTTCCTCATTAACTAAGTTATCATAAATCAACCATGATAAAGATTGGGCACTACCTTCAGCACTAAAACCTATGATGGGTTCAAATACTCTAAAATTATCCATTAATGAAATTAAAGCAACAAAGGTAACTACAGGGTATATATGTGGTAAAACTATATGTTTAACTCTTTGAAATCTTGAAGCACCATCTATAATTGAAGCTTCCAATGGTTCTTGTGGAACAGTTTGAAGTGCTGCATAAAAAACAACAAAAGCAAAAGGGGAGTGATGCCAAACTCCATAAATAATAATTGTAATCCAAGTTAAAGCTTTTGATGATTTAACAGATAAGTAAGGATCATCCATTAATATTTGAAGATTTGCACCTATAATTCCTTCTGCATCAATCATCCAGAATAACACTAGAGAACCTACCAAAGGAGTTACAATCATTGGTAAAATTGTACCAAAAATAAGAGGACCTCTAATTTTTCTAGAAATTGCGTTTAGACTTAGCGCAATAATAAATCCTAAAAGCAGAACGCACGGTGTAACAATTACACAATAGGTTAAGGTAAATACTAAAGCTTTGTAAAATGGAAGATTTCCTACCTTGCCAATAAATTCACCTACTGATTTACTCTCACTCCAAAATTCTGACACTTGATCAGATGCCAAGTGATTTCTATCAATGTATGTACCAAAACCATTAAATTTTCCTAATGGTTTCTCTTCTTTAATTTTTGAAGTAGCTTCTTGATCTACAACTACTGATGTTTTGCATCCAAATGGATCACATTTTTTAACTTCAATAAGTATTTGATCATGTTGAGCGTAAAAAGATTGAATGCCTGTTGAAATAATTGGCAGCCCAATGAATAAAATCATTGCTAATCCTGCTGGGAAAAAAAACCAGAAAAAACTTC